>NZ_JAMYOT010000003.1:0-461354 GCF_040320005.1 Mesorhizobium sp. M0816
TCCGAGATCAGCGCTACGCTTTGGCCGGCCAGCAGCGCCGCGATCAGCTTCGGTCCGGCCTCGCCGGCATTGTGCTCGTGGTAGGCGGTGGTGCGGCGGCGGATGCCGTAGCGGTCGAGCAGCACGCGGCTGACACGTGTGTCCTCGCAAGCGACGATATCGGCGGCGGCGAGCGTTTCCAGCGCGCGCAGCGTGATGTCGGCGAGATTGCCGATAGGCGTCGCGACCAGGTAGAGCGCCGGCTCGAGCGGCCGGGCGGCGATTTCGGTCTGCCCGACCACATAACTGCGTTTGGCCGATTCGCCGGTCACCTGCACAACTCCGTTCGACCCTGTTTGGCACGGCTCACGCTTGGTTGCAAAAGCCTGGGTTGCAAAGGCCCTGGTTCCAAAAGGGATGCCGACGTGAACCGGCCGCCATGCCTTCGCCACAGTAGGGAACGAAACCGTTGCCGGCGAATTTTACCCCTGATCTCGGGAGGAGCAGGATGAACAGCCTGACGATACAGGACGTTTTCGAACCCTACTATGCCGGCCGCAAACGCTTCGCCGCGCCATGCGACAAGAGCCTGCCTGCCGAAGCCGCAGATGGCAGAGCCAAGAAGCCGCTTGCACGCCAGCGATCGGCAGAGAGCAAGCCCGCAAACGAAACCGACCGCACGATGGAGCACTGACCGGACGATGCCCAATCGCTTCGACATTTTCATCACCCGCCTCGAAACAAAAAGCGCCCGCGATGGCGCAGCGTCACATTCCACAGACGACCAGCACCATGCCTCACGCGACAAAAGCGAGATCAAGCCGGCCCGTTCCGGAGAGACCAGCGAAAAAGATCGCGCCAAACACCGCCACAAGCACGAGGCTTGACCCCGCAAACCTTAGCGATCGGTCGAGACAGTTCTCGAAGCGCGGTTGCGAATGCTCCGCGATGTATCATTCAACCCAGATACTTCGAGACACGCGCCTCCAGCAGGCCCACCAGAGCCGGGTCCATGAATGCATAGTCGTCGGGAATATCGAGGCAGATTACTCGAGCCTTTTTCAGGCTTGTCTTGAATTTCTGCTGCAGTTTGGCGCGGTGCGTTTTTTCCATCACGAAGATGATGTCGGCCCAGGCGACGAGTTCATGCGTCAACGGTATGTCGGCATCGTGATTAGTGCCGGCCGAAGCGACCTCGATGTCCCGCCGCTTGGAAAACACCTGCTCCGCCGTCGGGCTGCGCAAGCGATGCTGGCTGCAGATGAAGAGAACGTTCTTCAACGTGCTATCTGGCCAAATCCGCCACGACCGCATCGAGCACGATCATGCCGGCCGGCGTGGCGCGCAGGCGGGCATTGCCGATCGGCGCCACCAGGCCTTCGTCCTGCAGCACCGACAGCCGTGCCGTCGACAGGCCGCGCCCTGAAAATGCCTCGTAGCGGGAAAGGTCGATGCCTTCCGCCAGCCTCAGCCCCATCAGCAGGAACTCGTCGGCCTCTTCCGACCGCGTCAGGACCTCGCCGCCGGAAACGCCATGACCCTTGGCCTCGACCAGATTGGCCCAGGTCTCCGGCATTTTCTCGGCGATCGTCACCACGCGGCGGCCATTTTCGACGAACCGGCCATGCGCGCCGGGACCGACGCCGACATATTCGCCATAACGCCAATAGGTGAGATTGTGCCGGCTTTCGGCGCCGGGCCTGGCGTGGTTGGAAATCTCGTAGGCCGGCAGTCCGCGCGCGGCGGTGATCTCCTGCGTTAACGCGTAGAGATCGGCGGCAAGCTCATTGTCTGGAATGATGAATTTCCTTGCCGCATGCAGTGCATGGAACGGCGTGCCTTCCTCGATGGTCAGCTGATAGAGCGACAGATGGTCTGCGGCGTGGCCGATCGCCTGCTCGAGCTCCGCCTGCCACGCTTCCGGCGTCTGACCGGGCCGCGCGTAGATCAGGTCGAACGACAGCCGTGGGAATATCTCGCGCGCCAGGCCGATCGCATGCAGGGCCTCATCGACATTGTGCAAACGGCCGAGGAAGCGCAGATCCTTGTCGTTCAGTGCCTGCACGCCAAGCGACACCCGGTTGACGCCGGCCGCGCGATAGCCGCGAAAGCGCTCGGCCTCGACCGAGGAGGGATTGGCCTCCAGCGTCACCTCGATGCCATCAGGCACCGTCCAGTTCTTCGCCACTGCATCCAGCACCGCCGCCACGGTCTGCGGTTTCATCAGCGATGGCGTGCCGCCGCCAAGAAAGATACTGGTCACCTCGCGCGGCCCGGTGCGGCCGCGCATCGTCGCCAGCTCGGTCTCGAAGGCGCGGGCAAAACGCTCCTGGTCGACCGGCTGGTGGCGGACATGGCTGTTGAAGTCGCAATAGGGGCATTTGGCCGCGCAGAATGGCCAGTGGACATAGACGCCGAAACCGGGGCTGCGGTCGAGCAGCATGGTCATGCGCCGGCCAATCGGGCTTGCGCGAATTTCTGGAAGGCGCGGGCACGGTGCGACAATGCGGTTGGCTGGCCGGGCTTCCAGCCATGCTTTTCCTCCGCGCTCATCTCGCCGAAGGTCTTTTCGAACCCGTAGGGCAAGAACACCGGATCGTAGCCGAAGCCTAGCTCGCCGCGCGGCGGCCATACCAGCGTGCCCTCGACCTCACCGCGAAAATATTCCGCCTGGCCATCGGGGAAGGCCAGGCAGATGACCGCGACAAAGCGGCCCTTGCGCTGGGCAGGCGTGATCGCGCCAACTTCTTGCAAGGCCACTTCCGTGCGCTGCATGGCCATGCCGAAGTCGCGGGAGCCGTCCGGCGTCTCGGCCCAGTTGGCGGTGTAGACGCCGGGTGCGCCGTCGAGCGCATCGACACACAGGCCGGAATCGTCCGACAGCGCCGGCAATCCAGTGGCCTTGGCGGCAGCCAAGGCTTTTATGAGGGCGTTCTCCTCGAAAGTGGTGCCGGTCTCGTCCGGTTCCGGCAGGCCGTATTCCTTTGCGGACTTCGCTTCAATGCCGAATGGCGCCATCAGATCGGCGAATTCCCGCAATTTACCGGCGTTATGGCTGGCGACGACGATCTTATGCCCGTCAAGCGAATGAACAGTTGGCGAATGCATCAGATGCCCCAGATTCTTGGCTCGGCGAATTCGATCGAATTGCCCGACGGGTCGCGAATATAGATCGAGCGGCCGCCCTGCGGCCATTCGAACTCGCTTTCGATGGCAATTTTCTTCGCCTCAAGATGCGCTTTCCAGCGTGGGATTTCATCCGCGCTTGCGGCGAAGCAAAGATGGCCCTGGCCGACCGCGCCATGCGGCGGTACTTTGAGCTTGGCGTCGGCCGGCGGCGGCACTTTGGTCGCCTCGGCATTGAACATAAGCAGCACGCTGTCGCCGCAGCGGAAGAAGAGATGCCTGCCATCGACCTTGCCGAGCAGATCGAGCCCGAGCACGCCCGAATAGAACCGTTCCGCGGCAGCAAGGTCCGTCACGTAGAGTGCTGATTCCAGGATTGCAGAAGGGGTCACAGGATCGCCAATCTCATCAATATTGACCGCAGCTAAGCCACCGCCATTTGCTGCAAGCTGACCAGGCGCTGAATACCTTTCTTGGCGAGCCCCATCAGCGCCGCGAACTGCTCTTCCGAGAACGGCTCGCCCTCGGCCGTGCCTTGGATCTCGACGATGCCGCCCTTGCCGGTCATGACGAAATTGGCGTCGGTACTGGCCGAGGAATCCTCGATATAGTCGAGGTCGATGACCGGCTGGCCATCATGGATGCCGCAGGAGATCGCCGCAACGTGATCCTTCAGCACCTTGCCCAGGCTCGCCATCTGGCGGGTTTCCATCCAGCGCAGGCAGTCGTAGAGCGCCACCCAGCCGCCGGTGATCGAAGCGGTGCGCGTGCCGCCGTCGGCCTGGATCACGTCGCAGTCGACGGTGATCTGCTGCTCGCCGAGCGCCTGCAGATCGACCACGGCGCGCAGGGAGCGGCCGATCAGCCGCTGGATTTCCAGCGTGCGGCCGCCTTGTTTGCCGGCCGAAGCCTCGCGGCGCATGCGCTCGCCGGTCGAACGCGGCAGCATGCCGTATTCCGCCGTCACCCAGCCCTTGCCGGAGTTGCGCATCCAGCCCGGCACCTTTTCCTCCAGGCTGGCCGTACACAGCACATGCGTGTCGCCGAACTTCACCAGGCACGAGCCTTCCGCATGCTTGGAGACGCCGCGCTCGAAGGAGATGGGGCGCATTTCGTCGAATTGGCGTTTGGAAGGGCGCATTCAGGCTTCTTTCTTTCTTCGGAATCTTGGCCGGGGAATCTTGGCCGGCTTGTAGCCGCACGGGGCGTGAGGCGCAAAGGAAAATGGACCGGTTGCGCCGACACCGCGGAAGTCTATATCTTCGGGGCGGAGGTTTTTGGCTCGAAATGACAAAGGCAGTCGATCCCGGTTTGCAGTCGCACGTGCTCCCGTCGCACGCGCTGCAATCGCCCGCGCTTCAATCGCTCGACATGCGTTCGCGCGACATCTTCCGGCGCATCGTCGATTCCTATTTGAGGGATGGCGAGCCGGTCGGTTCGCGCAGCCTGTCGCGCATCCTGCCGTCGTCGCTGTCGCCGGCCACCATCCGCAACGTGATGAGCGACCTTGAGCATCTCGGCCTGATCTATGCGCCGCACATTTCGGCTGGCCGGTTGCCGACCCAGGCAGGCCTGCGCTTCTTCGTCGATGCTTTCATGGAACTTGGTGACCTCTCCGACGAGGAGCGCCGTACCATCGAGGCCCAGGTGCGCGCCTCCGGCTCGGGCGCGACGCTGGAGCATATGCTGACCGAGGCCAGCCAGATGCTGTCCGGCATGTCGCGCGGCGCCGGCCTCGTGCTCGCCGCCAAGAATGAGGTGGCGCTTAAGCACATCGAATTCATCCAGCTCGAGCCGACCAAGGCGCTGGCCGTGCTGGTCTCGCAGAACGGCGACGTCGAAAATCGCGTCATCGATCTGCCCGCCGGCATCACCATCTCGCAATTGCACGAAGCCTCCAACTTCCTCAACGCCCATATCCGCGGCCGCACCCTGGCCGAGGCGCGGGTCGAGATCGCCCGCATCAAGGAAGAGACCAGGGCAGCCCTCGACACGCTGTCGCAGGATCTGGTCGAGAAGGGCCTGGCGGTCTGGGCAGGCGCTGAAAGCGGCGTGCCTGGGCGGCTTATCGTGCGCGGCCGCGCCAATCTCCTGGAAAACGTCACTGCCCAGGCCGACATAGAATTGCTGCGGCATCTGTTTGAGGATCTGGAGACGCAGGATGGGCTGATCCAGCTTCTCGACCTCGCCGAGGCAGGCCCAGGCGTGCGCATATTCATCGGTTCGGAAAACAAGCTGTTTTCGCTGTCTGGCTCCTCGCTGGTGGTGGCACCCTATCGCGACAAGGACGCGCGCGTCGTCGGTGCGCTCGGCGTCATCGGGCCGACGCGGCTGAATTATGCGCGCATAGTACCGATGGTCGACTATACCGCGCAGCTGATTTCGCGCATGCTGAGCTAGGAGCCGCCGCGGGCCTGCCGCAAGGAGGAGAAAAGAATGGCGCTGGAATCGTTCAAGGCCCAGATCAGTCTGCTGCTCGAAGAAATGATCAACCAGCCAGAGGATCAGCACGAGGTGCAAGAGCAGTTGCGCGAGAAGCTGCAAGAGATGCGGGCGATGGGTCTGCCGCTGCCGGCCGATCTGGTCGCGCTGGAAAAGCGCCTCGACGACGACTTTTACGCCTCTGGCAACTGAACGGGTTCGGCTTCAAATCCTCGTGTGCTGGACGGCCGCTTGGAACGATCAATACCTGATGCCGTTTGCCCTGTTCGAGGCGAATCCCGGAGGACGTTGATGATCCGATCTGGCGGCTTTGCGGCCGTTGCCGCTGCCCTCCTTGTTGCGACACCGGCAGCCGCCCAGCAGGCGGACCAGAATGTGCTCAAAGGCGAAGCCGCGTTTGGCGATTGGCACGCCGACAGGCCTGGCGTCCGACGCCTGATTGGGCCGCGAGACATGCCGGCAGCCGACCCCGCCCAATCCGCTTCGAACGGCGCCGGCGTGGCGGAACGGCCCGAACGCGCCAAGCCAGAATTGCCGTCGGGCTTTTCGGCTGAAATGATCGCATCCGGCATCGTCAATCCACGTGTCGTGCGCGTCGCTCCGAATGGCGACCTGTTTGTTGCCAACAGCCATGCCGACCAAATACGCGTCTATCGTCTCGCCGAGGGCAGCGCCAAGCCCATCGAGAAAGCGATCTTCGCCAAGGGGCTCAATTATCCCTACGGCATCGCCTTCTATCCGCCAGGAGACAAACCGCAATGGGTTTATGTCGCGAACAGCGACAGCATCGTCCGCTTCCCCTATCGCGATGGCGACCTGAAGACATCCGGCAAACCAGAAACCATTGTCGCCCAAATCCCGTCGGGTGGTCACACGACCCGCGACATCGCCTTCTCGCAGGACGGCAAAACGCTTTATTTGTCGGTTGGCTCCGCCTCGAACGTCGCCGAGGATATAGGTAAGGAGCCGGATAGCGGCCTCGACGCCTGGGCCAAATCAAAGCCGCTCGGGGCGGCCTGGGGCTCCGAGGACGGCCGTGCCGATGTGCTCGCCTTTGACCCGGATGGGAAAAATCCCCGAACTGTCGCCACCGGCCTGCGCAACTGTACGGGCATGACCGTGCAGCCCGCCACCGGCGCATTGTGGTGCGTCGTCAATGAGCGCGACGAACTCGGCGACAATGTGCCGTTCGAATTTGCAACAGCGGTCAAGGACGGCGGATTCTATGGTTGGCCTTGGTACTACATCGGCAATAACGAGGATCCGCGCCATCAGGGCGAGCGGCCAGACCTCGCCGGCAAGGCCACTGTCCCCGATGTATTGATGCAGGCGCATTCGGCGCCGATGAATATAGCCTTCTACGACGGCAAGAACTTCCCGGCGGATTATCAGGGTGACGCCTTCGTCGCCATGCATGGTTCGTGGAACCGTGGCGCCAGGACCGGCTACAAGGTGGTGAGGCTCAAATTCAGGGATGGCAAGCCGACAGGCGAATATGAGGACTTCATGACCGGCTTCGTCATCTCGAACGACGCCGTCTGGGGCCGACCGGTCGGTGTCGCGATGGCCAAGGACGGCTCGCTGATCGTCACCGAGGACGGCAACGGCACCATCTGGCGCATTACCTACGAAGACGGCCGCTCCTGAACGGCGGTGTCGCCTGCTGCGCTGGCGCAATCGAATTCGGCCCGAGGGAATTCACCCAACTTCAACATTGTGCGACAAGCGCCAATCATGACACTCACCGGGTTCCTCGCCTATAGCGCCGCCCTCGGCATCGCCGCAGCCATCCCCGGCCCAGGCGTCACCGCGCTTGTCGCGCGTGCGCTGGGTTCCGGCTTCCGCTCGTCGCTGGCCATGTCGTTCGGGCTGATGCTCGGCGACCTGACCTATTTGACTGCCGTGGTGCTCGGCCTGGCTTTCGTCGCACAGACTTTCGGCATGGTCTTCCTGGCCATCAAATGGCTGGGCGTCGCCTACCTCGCCTTTCTTGGCTGGCGTTTCTGGACGAGCGGCATCACGCCCGAGACGGTGGAGGCCAAGAAAGGCAAGGGCGGCTTGACATCCAGCTTTATAGCCGGCCTCGCCGTCACGCTCGGCAATCCGAAGACGATGATCTTCTATCTTGCCATCACCCCGACCATCGTCGATCTGAAGACGATCACGCTGGCCGATTACGGCATTCTTGTCGCGCTCACCATCGTCGTCCTGCTCGTCGTGCTGGTGCCCTATCTGGCGCTGGCGGCCAAGGCGCGCTGGTTCCTGAAGTCGCCGCGGGCGCTGAGGGCACTCAACCGCACCGCCGCCGGCTTCATGGTCGGTGCGGCGGCGGCAATTGCTGCCCGCCAATAAATCTCTTTCGCCAATCCGCCCAAGGATTGCCACGCCTTGCAAGGGCGGGGGTACTCAGCACGAACTTCACTCGGATATTTTTCGATCGACAGCCTATCTTGCGCGGCGGATGGCTCTATCCTAGGCCCCGCCCGACTCTTGCCGCTTGACCTCTGGGAGGAAATCAATGAACAAGCCCGCCACCCCCGCACACGTGCCCGGCCGCGGCCGCATCTACAATTCGATCACCGAGACGATCGGCGACACGCCGCTGGTGCGGCTTGATAAATTCGCCAGGGAGAAGGGCGTCGTCGCCAATCTGCTGGCCAAGCTCGAATTCTTCAACCCGATCGCCTCGGTCAAGGACCGCATCGGCGTGTCGATGATCGAGGCATTGGAGGCTTCGGGCAGGATTACGCCCGGCAAGACCACCCTGATCGAGCCGACCTCGGGCAATACCGGCATCGCGCTCGCCTTTGCCGCCGCTGCCAAGGGCTACAAGCTGATCCTGACCATGCCGGAAACCATGTCGGTCGAACGCCGCAAGATGCTGGCTCTGCTCGGTGCCGAACTGGTGCTGACCGAAGGGCCGAAAGGCATGAAGGGCGCCATCGCCAAGGCGGACGAGCTGGCGGCAACGCTGCCCGACGCTGTCATTCCGCAGCAATTCGAAAACCCGGCCAATCCGGAAATCCATCGCCGCACCACGGCCGAGGAAATCTGGAACGACACCCATGGCGAAGTCGATATCTTCGTTGCCGGCATCGGGACCGGCGGCACCATCACCGGCGTCGGCCAGGTGCTGAAGAAGCGTAAGCCCTCGGTGCATGTCGTCGCCGTCGAACCGGAAGCCTCGCCGGTGCTGTCGGGCGGCCAGCCAGGCCCGCACAAGATCCAGGGCATTGGCGCCGGCTTCGCGCCAAAAATCCTCGACACGACGATCTATGACGAAATCGTCAAGGTCTCGAACGAGGATTCGGTTGCCAATGCACGGCTCGTCGCTCGGCTCGAAGGTGTGCCGGTCGGCATCTCGTCGGGTGCCGCCCTGCAAGCGGCGATCGTCGTCGGCTCGCGGGCCGAGAACAAGGGCAAGAACCTCGTCGTCGTCATCCCCTCTTTCGCCGAGCGCTATCTCTCGACGATCCTGTTCGAGGGATTGGGCGCTTAGACACGAGCGTTTTTGACCGGTCAGTAGCGATCCTTCGCGATGCCCTCCGACATCAAATACTCTGTATCACGCGTCGGCGTGGACCGCTGAAAAACCACCTGTGGCGGGCGTCGTTCGCTTGAGCGGCGGGTCCCTTCCGTATCAAATCGTCGCTGCCCGGCAGGTGGAGGACTTCATGTACAAGCTCTATACGCGTGCCAATACCGGCGGCTTTGTCATCGAGGCGGCGCTCGCTTTGGCGGGCGTGCCTTTCGACCAAATCGACGTTCCGAAGGGCCGACCCGACCAGGCCTTTTTAGATATCAGCCCCTTGAACCAGGTGCCGGTCCTGATCTTGCCGGACGGACGCTCGATGACCGAATCGGCGGCGATCTGCATCCTGCTGGCCGAGCGCCACCCGGAAGCAGGACTGGCGCCCGCAGCAAGTTCGGCTGACCGTGCCGACTTCCTGCGCTGGATGTTTTTCATGTCCTCCGTCATCTATTCGGCTGACCTGCGGTTCTTCTACGCTCATCGCTACACGACCGATCCCCGCGGCGTGGACGCTGTCAAACGGGCGGCGGTCTCGGAAATGGATCGCAGCTTCGCCATTCTCGATGCCGCCCTCGCAGGCCATGACTGGCTGGCCGGCGACCAACTCTCGCTGGCCGACATCTATCTCGTCATGTTGGTGGCCTGGCATCCGGAGGTCGCGAAGGTTCCAACCGCTTGGCCGAATATCGGACGCCTGTGGGCCAATTTGCGGGAACATCGAGTGATAAAGAGGCTGAATGCTTCCCACGACATGTGGCCGGCCTAAGCACTCCGCCTTGTCTCAGTGTCTTTCCGCGTGGCCGAGCCATGCCCGTCGTTCCTGCAGGAACCGGCGCACGGCCGGATCGCGTTCGAGGCCGATAGCCCGGTCATAGGCCTCGCTCGCTTGCGGAACTTTGCCGAGTCTGGCCAGCAGGCCCGCGCGGGCGGCCCAGTAAGGTTGATAGTCATACAGGCGCTTGTCGCCGCTGAGTTGATCAAGCGCGCCCAATCCTTCTGAAGCACCTTCGGCCTCGGCAATCGCCACCGCACGGTTGATCGACACCACCGGCGAGCCGGCAATCACCGACAGCGCGTCGTAGAGCTCCTTGATCGCGACCCAGTCGGTACAACCGGTCAGCCGCCGTGTCGTATGGGCGGATTGCACGGCGGCCTCGAGCTGGTAGCGGCCGACAACACCCTCGGCGGCCGCGCGCCCGAGCAGCGCCTCCGCTTCATCGATCAGGGTGTCGTCCCACAATGCAAGATCCTGCTCGGCCAGCGGCACATAGTCACCCGCCGCATTGCGCCGGGCTGCACGCCGCGCCTCGGCGAACAGCATCAGCGCCAGCAGGCCGAGTGCTTCCGGCTCATCCGGCATCAGCGAGGCGATCAGACGGCCGAGCCAGATGCCTTCGGTCGCGAGATTGCGGCGCCGCGTTTCGGTGCCGGCCGGGTCGGACCAACCTTCGGCAAACGCCGCGTAGATCGCTTCCAGAACGGTGCCCAGCCGCTCGCCGAGCTCGGCCCGCTCCGGCACGCGGAACGGAATGCCTGTCTCGCGAATTCGCGTCTTGGCGCGCACCAGGCGCTGGCTCATCGTGGCTGGCGAGACAAGAAAAGCCGAGGCGATGGTCGCTGCGTCGAAGCCCAGGACCGTCTGCAGGATCAGCGGTGCTCGCACGCCGGCCTCAATCGCGGGATGGGCGCAGGCAAACATGAGCCTGAGCCGCTCGTCCGGCAGGTCTTCCTCGGCCATGCGCGCCTCCATCTCCTCGGCGATGAGTCTGAGGTGGTCGCGGCCCGCCTCGCGTGTCAGCCGCCGTCTGACCGCGTCGACGCGGCGCTTGCGTGCCACCGCCAGCAGCCAGGCTTCCGGCTTGTCGGGCACGCCCGCCTGTGGCCAACGCTCGAGCGCCGCTGCAAAGGCATCGGCCAATGCGTCCTCTGCAGCGGCCACGTCGCGCGTGCGTGCGGCGAGATAGGCGACCAGCTTGCCGTAGCTTTGCCGGGCGGCCGCTTCCGCCGCCGCCCGCGCAGTATCGGGCAATTCCGGCATCACATGGTGAGTTCCCAGATCGGCCGCACCTCTACCGTGCCGGTGCTGGCGCCCGGGCAGCGCGCCGCCCAGGCAATGGCGGCGTCGACGTCCTCCGCTTCGATCATATAGAAGCCGGCAAGCTGCTCCTTGGTGTCGGCATAGGGGCCGTCGAGCACGTTGGTCTTGCCATTGGCCATCCGCACCGAGGTAGCGGATTGCGTCGGCTTCAGCCGGTCGCCGGCGAGCCAGGCGCCGGATTTCTTCAACGCTTCGGTGTAGGCGACGTACGCGCTCGACATCTGTGTCACCGCATCTGCTGGCGCGGCTGCCATCCCCGCTTCGTTTCCATAGATCAAAAGCATGTATCGCATGGTCTTCTCCCGTTTCTCGAAGGCCGCATCGTTGCGAGCCGGACTTATGTCGCGCGGCCCTGCCGGATTTCGACAAGCGCTGGAAAAATCTTTCTGCCGCGATACGACCTCGCGCAAGCGCCAACGTGTTGCGGCACTGCTTAGCCGTTCGTCTAATCGCTGCTATTGCGGGTTGGCATTTCCCGCCCGCTGTCTAAACTCGCTTCGCTTCATGCCGCCGAGGAGGGAACGGCGACGAATTTTCAGGGAGGAAATCGCATGCTCAATTTCAGGACGAAATTTGTTGCAGCCGGCGTGCTGGCGCTGTCGCTTGGCCTTGGCGCGGTATCGGTCAAGGCACAGGAATTCATCAACGTGCTGACCGGCGGCACTTCCGGCGTCTACTATCCGCTCGGCGTCGCGCTGTCGGAAATCTACGGCAAGGGCATCGAAGGCGCGCGCACCCAGGTGCAGGCGACGAAAGCGTCGGTCGAAAACCTCAACCTGCTGCAGCAGGGCAAGGGCGAGATCGCCTTTGCGCTCGGCGATTCCGTGAAGCTGGCCGCCGAAGGCAATACCGAAGCAGGCTTCCCAGGCAAGCTCGACAAGCTGCGCGGCATTGCCGCCATCTATCCCAATTACATCCAGATCGTCGCCAGCAAGGAATCCGGCATCAAGACGCTCGCCGATCTCAAGGGCAAGAGCCTTTCGGTCGGCGCGCCGGCCTCAGGCACCGAGCTCAACGCCCGCACGATATTTGCCGCTGCCGGGCTGAAATACGAAGACCTCGGGCGGATCGAATATCTGCCCTTCGCCGAATCGGTGGAGCTGATCAAGAACCGCCAGCTCGACGCCACGCTGCAGTCGGCTGGCCTTGGGGTCGCGTCGATCCGTGACCTCGCCACCTCAGTGCCGGTAAACATCGTTGCCGTGCCGGCGGAGGACGTCGCCAAGATCGGCTCGCCCTACCTTTCCGTGGTCATCCCCAAGGGCACCTACGAGGGCCAGACCGAGGATGTTGCGACCGCCGCCGTCGGCAATTTCCTGATCACCAGCGCCGATGTCTCCGACGAGACCGCCTACCAGATGACGAAACTGCTGTTCGAGCATCTCGACCAGCTCACCGCTGCCCACGCCGCCGCCAAGGCGATCGACCCGGCCAAGGCGCTCGACGGCATGCCGGTGCCGCTGCATCCAGGCGCCGAGAGGTATTACAAGGAAAAGGGATTGGTGAAGTAAGGAGCCATCCCTCCCCCTTGAGGAGAAGGTGAACAGCTGCCGAAGGCGAATGGACGGGTGGGGTCGGTTTGGGGCGCGCCCAGCCCCCCCCCCCCCCCCCCCCCCCCGGCGGGGCGGCGCCCCCCCCCCCCCCCGGGGGGGGGCCCCCCCCCCCCCCCCGGCTTTGGGGGGGGGGGGGGGGGGGGCCCCCCCCCCCCCCCCCCCCCCCCCCCCCCCGCCTCGCTTCGCTCGGCACCCTCCCCTCGAGGAGGGGACCGCCCCGCCAGGAACCCCGCTAATGACCGTAACCCCGACCGTTCTTTCCCCCACAGCGGAAGCTCCTGTCGAAGGATTGCCGCCTGGCTTCGGCGAAGGCATCGCCGGCAAGGCGGCTTTTTTTATCGCCATCGCCTTCTCCATCTTCCAAATCTACATCGCCGCCTATGGCAGCCTGCCGAGCCAGGTCATACGCGCCATGCATGTCGGCTTCCTGCTGCTGCTCGGCTTTGCCCTAATCGCCAATCTGCGCGCCAAAAGCGTCCCGGCGAAAGCAGTGTTCTGGACGCTCGGCCTGCTTGGTTTCGCCACCGGTCTGTACAATTGGGTGTTCTATGCCGACCTCATCCGCCGCTCCGGCTTTCTCACCACGCCTGACCTGATCGTCGGCGCGGTGCTGGTCGTGCTGGTCTTCGAGGCGGCCCGGCGGTTAATGGGGCTGCCGCTCGCCGTCATTGCCTTCATCTTTCTCGCCTACGCATTTGCCGGCAATCATCTGCCGCCGCCGTTCATCCATCGCGGTTATGATTTCGCCCAGCTCGTCGACACCTTCGCCTATGGCACCGAAGGCATCTACGGCACGCCGATCTATGTCTCGGCCGCCTACATCTTCATCTTCGTCGTTTTCGCCGCCTTTCTTGAGCGCGCCGGCATGATCGCGCTGTTCAACGATTTTGCGCTTGGCCTGGTCGGCTCATGGCGCGGCGGCCCGGCGCAAGTCTGCGTGCTGTCCTCGGCGCTGATGGGCACCATTTCCGGCTCCGGTGTTGCCAATGTGGTGGCCAGCGGCCAGTTCACCATCCCGCTGATGAAGCGCTTCGGTTTCCGCTCGGCTTTCGCCGGCGCCGTCGAGGCGACCTCGTCGATGGGCGGCCAGATCATGCCGCCGGTGATGGGAGCGGTGGCCTTTATCATGGCCGAGACCCTGAACATCCCCTATGCCGCGGTGGTCAAGGCGGCGATCATTCCGGCGCTGCTCTATTTCGGCGCCTGTTTCTGGCAGGTGCACCTGGAAGCCGGCAAGGCCGGCCTGCACGGCATGGCCAAGGCCGACCTGCCCAATCCGTGGGATGCCGTGAGACAACATTGGCCGCTGGTACTGCCTCTCGCAGCACTGATCTACCTGCTGTTTGCCGGCTACACACCGGTCTTCGCCGGCACCATGGGCCTGGCGCTGACCATTGTGCTTATCCTCGGCACGCCGCTGGCGGCATCGATCGGGCCGCTCGCCTTCCGTGTCGTCTTCTGGCTGGCGCTCGGGCTTGCCGCGGCTTCCTTCATGAAATTCGGCGTCAACATCCTCAGCCTGGTCATCGCCGTGCTGGTCGCCGCCTGCCTCACCTTCAAGGGCGGGCGCGAGACGCTGCGCATGTGCGTGGATTCCCTTGCCGAAGGAGCAAAGAACGCGCTGCCGGTCGGCATTGCCTGCGCCATTGTCGGCATCGTCATCGGCACGTTGACGCTTACCGGCATCGCCTCGACCTTCATCGGCTGGATCATCTCGATCGGCGAGAACAATCTGTTCCTGTCGCTGCTTTTGACCATGCTCACCTGCCTGGTGCTCGGCATGGGCATACCGACCATTCCCAACTACATCATCACTTCGTCGCTGGCCGGGCCAGCGCTGCTGTCGCTCGGCGTGCCGTTGGTGGTCAGCCATATGTTCGTCTTCTATTTCGGCATCATGGCCGATCTCACCCCGCCTGTGGCGCTGGCCGCCTTCGCCGCCGCACCCATGGCCAAGGAAAGCGGCCTCAAGATCGGCATCCAGGCCACCAAGCTTGCCATTGCCGGCTTCGTTGTGCCGTTCATGGCGGTCTATACCCCGGCGCTGATGCTGCAGGACCCCGGCCCGATCGCCGCCCAGTTCGGCTATCCCGTCGAGGTCGCCTATATCGTCATCAAAGCCTGCATGGGTATCGTCCTGTGGGGCGCCGCGGCCGTCGGATTTCTCGCCCGGCGCATGGCCTGGTGGGAACGCCTCGTCGCCTTCGCCGCCGGCGTGCTGCTGGTTGCGGCGCTGCCGCTCACCGACGAGGCGGGCTGGGCGCTGTCCCTTGCCTGGATCGGCTGGCACTGCTGGCGCGCGCGGCAGGCTTCGCTGGCTAATTCAGCATGAGCCTCTGCATCGTCGCGGCCGGCAAGACGGTGACGCTCGCCGTTGCTGCCTTCACGCTCTCCTGGGTGCATTCGGTGGAGAAGACCCAGTGGCAGGAAGACTGGAAGGTGCTGCCGTCCGGCCTGCAGCTGGTCGAGGCCCGCATCAAGGGATCGGGCGCCGGGGTGGAGCCGCCGCAAGGCTCGGTGCTGAGAAACGGCTGGTGGGTCTATGCGCCCAAGGTCGGGCCACAGCGGCGCCTCGCGCTCGCCGCCTCGGGCGCCACGGGTCAGGGCTGGACGCTGTGCACGGCGCAGGACTGTCGCGAACTGGGCAAGCTGGCAGGCGGCCCGATCTCGCTGGAGCCGTGCGGGCCGGAGGGCTCCAGCCAGCCGCGGTAGCGGGCGATCATGCCGGCAAGCGGATGCGAGATCTCGACATGGAAGCGGAAGCGGCCATCCTTCACCGTTTCGTAGGAAGTCGAGCGTGGACCGAGCCACATCGGAAGCGGCAGGCCAAAAAAACTCCAGCGGCGCAAGACCAGCGCCAGCCGGCCGTCTTCGGCAACCAGCGCCATCGCGAAGGTCAGCGGGCCGAAGCGTTCGCACAGCAAGCGCTGCGATCGACCCCGGCCTGCGGACTGTAGGCTCGAAAAACTGTGCTTGCCGAATGTCCGGGTCCAGGTCTCGCCGTCCTTGTCGGTGTCGAAGCGGACATGAACCGGGATGTCCTCGCTTGCCCCGGGGAAGCCGACCGTCCAGGCCATTAGCCGGCCAAGAACATTGCGCCCGCGTTCGACGCGCGCGCGGCCTGCGGCCGTGATCGTACGGTCATGCATTGACCGAATTGCCTCGGGAAGGCCTTGCCAGGCGGCACCGAGCAGCTCGGCATAAAGCGGCTTGTCCTCGTCCGCCGCCCCGTTCCTGAAGCCGGTGTAGATTGTCCGCCCGGCGAACAGGGCTTCATAATCCCGGAGCTCCAAATCGCGCACCCCCGCCCGTGCGCCCGGCGCGGGCTGATGTCCGGCCAGCGCTTTGCGGGCCAGTGCTTCGACCGCCATCGACGGGATCAGCGGCCCGTCATTGCCCTCGGCCAAGAGATGCCACGAGCGCTTGACGATGGCGCCCGCCCGGTCCGATCCCTCGACCTCGACGAACATGCCGCCGCGATGCTCGCCCCAGCGCAGCCGGTTCGTTGCCTCATGCATCAGCGGCGCCAGCGGCGAAAGCGAACCGATCAATCCGGCGCGCACCAGCCAGGCGAGGCCGATCAGGGCGCGGTGCAGCACCTCGGGTACCGGCCCGGCTCCCATCCAGATGGTCCTCGCCTCCGGCCAAAGCGCGGCCAAGGCGCGCAGGTCTGGAACGTCGACCAGAGAAAACAGCGTGTTTCGAAGCGGCAGCCGGCCCGGCGGCGCGATAGTGTAGCGCAGCTGCTCGGTAAACGGACGGCCTTGTTCGGGACGGCCATTGCGAACAAGCCGCACCGGCCGACCGGCATAACCGGCGATAGCCCGGATGACGTTCCCGCCGACGCCGGCAAAGGGCGAAGGCGCGATGCCGCCGCGAATGCCGTCGACCCGCGTCAGGTCCGAAGACAGGCGACGCACCACCGCCGCCGTCAGCACCGGAAAGCTCGAGACGCCGGACAGCACGAAGACGCCGGCGTTTCGCGCCGCCTCGTCGAACGCAGAGACCCCGGCGACGAAATCCGAGCCGTCGGCTAGATCGAGATAGTTGATGCGCCGGGCGATGCAGGCCTCGATCAGGCGATAGCGTCCCTCGCCATAGGCCTGGAACGGACCGCTCGCGTCGACTACAATATCAGGCTCAAATGCAGCGAGTTGCGCGGCGAGATCGCCGTCACGGTCGAACAGTGCCGGCACCAGCTGGGCTGCTGTCGGGGCGCGCTTCTTGCAATACGCGTCAGCCTTGGCGAGCGAGCGCCCGGCGACAAAGAGGATCAGATGCGGCTCGCCCTCCAAAAGCTCGACGGTGCGACCGCCAAAGGTGCCATAGCCGCCGACGACAAGAACCTTCATCCGCAGTTCCCCCAAAATGCCCCGCCCGCTCCCGGCCACGGCAACGAACCTAGCCGATCAATCTTGCCCTCACCTCAGCGGAAGGGATTTCGCAATTGTCCTTCTTGCCGAACAGGGCGTAGCGGTTCTTTGCGATGCGGTCGTAGAGCCAGTCGCGAAGCGGGCGCGGCAACAGCAGCAGGATCCGCGCCGCCCGCCACGGCCAGCCGAGTTCGGCCATGACGGCAACGAAACTGTCCAGGCGGGTGAAAGCCGCGCCATCGACGATGACGAGATTGGTCTCGTAGCGATCCGTCCGCAGCCCGTATTTCTTGAACAGCATCTCGCCGAAGGGCGACTGCGCCGTTACGAAATGAAAGCGGCCCTTGCGGTCGAGCTTCACCACCATGCGCACAAAGCCCGAGCACAACACGCAAATACCGTCGAACACGATCAACGGGCGACTTGATTCGAATTCTGGCGGCTCAGGAGAATGGTTCGGCTTGACGATCACGTGACGCCCGGCAGCTGGTGTCAGGCGACACTAGGCCTGCCGGCGGCTGGATCAAAGCCCGGAATGCTGAAGGCTTGGCGTTGTCGCACGCCGTCTGTCGGTCAGCGCAGGGCGCTCGGCGCGATAAGTCGTTGACCGATTGTCGGCGTCGGGCCGGCAGATACGGCTGTCGTGACGGCTCTCCATGCTCATCATCAGCGCACGCTGATCCCAAGCGTGTTGCCACGGCGCGCGCAGGCGGGGCCTGGGCCGCGCATATAATAGCGCTCAGGCCGATAGGTCGGCGCGACGAATTCGCGGATGGCGGCGGCATAGCCGGCGATTTGATTCCAGAAGCTCATTTTACTCGGTCCCTGTCCCGTTTCGGATGTCCCTTCCGAATTGCGGGGATCATAGCGTCCAGGCGTGAATAGTCGGTGAACGCGATGTTAATCTCTGGTCGAAAATGCCTTTGTTCATGGCTGGAATGCGGCTGATTCGCGGTGTTTCCATGCAGTCCGTCGGCATTTCGTCCAGTGTGACTTTTGCATCACATATGTTTCGCCTGAATGTCGCAGAGGCGCGGTTTTGTTTCAGGTTTTGCCGGACCGCGAAATTTCCGTGCACGCGGCCGGAAAACCAGGAACCGGCCCGTCAGCCGCACGTTGATTTCCCAGTGCCGGGACGAACTGGCTCCGCAGGCTGTGGTGCTCGGGTGGGCCGCAGCCAAAAAATCCGAAACTGCAAGAGCAATGGAAAGGCAAAGGCCATGGGTTTCTTTTCGAAGGATATCAAAACCCTCGACGACCTCTTCGTGCACACGCTGCGCGACATCTATTACGCTGAAAAACAGATCGAAAAATCGCTGCCGAAGATGATCGACAAGGCGAGTGATCCGCAGCTGAAAGCCGGCTTTGAGAAACATCTCGCTCAGACCAAGGGTCATATCCAGCGTGTCGAGCAGGTGTTCGAACTGCACGGCGTGAAGGCCAAGCAGGTCGACTGCCCGGCCATCGACGGCATTCTCGAAGAAGCCGACGACGTCAGCGGCGACATCGCCGACAAGGAGGTCCTCGACGCTGCGCTGATCGCCTCCGCCCAGGCGGTCGAGCATTATGAGATGACCCGTTACGGCACCCTGATTGCTTGGGCCAAGCAACTGGGCCGCAGCGACTGCGCCAATGTGTTGGCCAACAACCTCAAGGAGGAGCAGGCAACCGACCGCAAGCTTACCGAAATAGCGGAAAGCAAGGTCAACCTGCAAGCCGCCGAGTAGGGCAGTGAGCGAGAACAAGGCAAGGCTGGGTTGAAAGCCCGGACTTGCCTTTTGCGCCGCCGGAACCGGAACGGACTTTGCCCGTTCTCGGTTGAACATTGTCGCGCAGGGAGTTTGTCATGGCGCCGCGCCCGGCCTGGAGAGGGTATCTCAAGCTTTCGCTGGTCACTTGCGCCGTCGAACTGACCAATGTCGTCACCCAGGCCGAGAAAGTCTCGTTCCGCGTGCTCAACCGCAAGACCGGCAATACCGTCAAGCGCGTCTATGTCGATTCGGCAAGCGGCAAGCCGCTCGATGAAGGCGACGAGATCAAGGGCTACGAGATCGGCGACGGCGACTTCGTCCAAATCGAGGAGGAGGAGATCGAAGCCGTGCTGATCGACTCCTCGCATACGATGAGCCTCGATGGTTTCATCGAAAAATCCTCGATCCAGCAGATCTATCTCGATGCGCCCTATTATGTGACGCCTGCGGACGAGGTCTCGGAAGAGGCCTTCGCCGTCATCCGCGACGCCATGGCCGCCAAGAAGACGGCGGGGCTAGCCCGCATTGTGCTCTATCGCCGCGAACGTCCGGTGGTCATTGAGCCGTTGGGCAAGGGTCTGCTGCTGACGACCCTGCGCTATGGCGATACGGTTCGCAGGCCCGAGATGGTGTTCGGCGACATCAAGCCGGTGAAGACCGACGCCGAGATGATCAGGCTGGCCGAACACATCGTCGATGACAAACAGGCGAAGTTCGATCCTTCCGAATTCGAGGACAAATACGAAAACGCCCTGATCGAGCTGGTCCGCGCCAAGAAGGCCGGCAAGAAGGCACCGAAGACCAAGGCGGAACCACGGCCCTCCAACGTCGTCAACCTCTTCGATGCGCTGAAGAAGAGCCTTTCGTCGGAAGCCGGTGCGCCGGCAAAGACCGGACGCCCGGCAAAAGGCGCCAAGTCCAAAGCCGCCCGGCGCAAATCTGCTTAGGATCCGCCCATGGCCAGCCTCGAGCAGTATCACGCCAAGCGCAATTTCAAGAAGACGGCCGAACCAGCCGGCAAGGTTTCGCGCGGCAAGAAAGCCGTGCCGGGTGGCATCTTCGTCATCCACAAGCATGCCGCCACCAGGCTTCACTACGACCTTCGTCTCGAGCACGGCGGCGTGCTGTGGAGCTGGGCGGTGACGCGAGGCCCGAGCCTCGACCCGCACGAAAAGCGGCTCGCCGTGCATGTCGAGGACCACCCGATCGACTATGCGCCGTTTGAAGGCACCATCCCGAAGGACCAATATGGCGGCGGCTCGGTCATTGTCTGGGATGAGGGAACTTGGGTCCCCGATGGCGACCCGGCAAAGGCGATGAAGAAAGGCCATATCAGTTTCGAACTGCATGGCCACAAATTGCATGGCGCATGGCATCTGGTGCGGCTGAAGCCGCGTCCGGGCGAAAAGCGTGACAACTGGTTGCTGATCAAATCCGACGATGCCGCCGCGCGTCCAGGCGAGGACATTTTGCAGGAGGCGCCGCAATCGGTGAAATCCGGCCTGACCATCGAGGAGGTCGGCGAAGGCAAGACCGCCGACGGCAAGAAGCCAAGGGTCTGGCAGTCCGACAGGCCGGCTACCGGCAAGAAGGCAGTCGCGGCAAGGCGGCTCGAATTCATCGAACCGGCGCTCGCAACGCTGGAGCGGGACGCGCCGCCCGGCAAGGACTGGCTGCATGAGGTGAAGTTCGACGGCTATCGCATGCAGTCGCAGCTTGCCGGCACCGAGGTGCGGCTTTTGACACGCGCCGGCCTCGACTGGACCGACAAATTCGGTGGCGCAATTGTCGCGGCACTTGGCGGCCTGAAATGCACCGATGCGATCATCGACGGCGAAATCGTCGTGCTGGCGGATAACGGCGTCTCGTCATTCTCGCTGCTGCAGCAAGATCTGTCGGCGGGCCGCACGGATCGTTTCATCTACTACGTTTTCGACCTGTTGCGTCTCAACGGTGAGGATATCCGTTCCGAGCCGCTGGTCGAGCGCAAGGAAAGGCTGCGCACTTTGCTCGCCGGACAGGCCGAGGATCAGGCCGTGCGCTTCAGCGACCACTTTGCCGAGCCCGGCAAGATCATGCTGGAGCATGCTTGCCGGCTGGGGCTCGAAGGCGTCGTCTCCAAGCGTGCCGATGCGCCCTACCGCAGCGGTCGTGTTCCCTCGTGGGTGAAGTCGAAATGCACGGCGCGCCAGGAATTCGTCATCGGCGGCTATATGCCGTCGGACAAGACCGGGCGCGGCCTGCGCTCGCTGCTGGTTGGCTATCACGAGGGCGGCAAGCTGCGCTATGCCGGCCGCGTCGGCACCGGCTTCACGGCCAAAAGCACCAACGAGCTGAAGAAGAGGCTTGATGCGCTGAAGACGACAACCTCGCCCTTCGACAGGGCGGTGCCAAGGGGCAAGGGGCTGGTCTGGGTCAAGCCCGAACTTGTCGGCGAAGTGGAGTTTCGCAGTTGGACGTCGGACCGTATAATACGCCACGCGTCGTTCCAGGGATTGCGCGAGGACAAGCCGGCGGAGGAAGTCGTGCAGGAGAAACCGAAAGCACGCTCAGCCACGGCCGAGCCGAGGCCAAAGCCCGCCGAACCCGCCGGCGCGGCGAAAACCTCGGTTACACTGTCCCGCCCCGACAAGCTTCTGTGGCCCGAGGAGAACGTATCGAAGCAGGATCTGGTTGATCACTACGCGCTGGTCTGGCCGCGCATGAAGCAATTCGTCATCAACCGGCCGCTCAGCCTCGTGCGGGCGCCGGACGGCGTTGGCGGCCAACGGTTCTTCCAAAAACATGCCTCGGCCGGCATGCACGACAAGATCGCAGTGATGAAGGATCCCACCGACGGCGAGGAGATATTGTTCATCCGCGATTTCGACGGTGTCGTGGCCCTGGTGCAGCTCGGCGTCGTCGAGATCCACATCTGGGGCTCGACCACGGACGAACTGGAAAAACCCGACCAGATCATCTTCGATCTCGATCCCGACGAGGGTGTCGACGTGAAGGCAGTGCGTGCCGCGGCGCTCGATATCCGCAGCCGGCTCGACGAACTGTCCCTGCCTAATTTCGTCAAGACCTCGGGCGGCAAGGGCTATCATGTCCTCGTCCCGCTGAAGCCGTCGGCGGACTGGGACGAGGTCAAAGGCTTCGCCCATGAGTTCGCCCGAGCGCTCGAGCAAGCCGCACCCGACCGCTACACGGCGACGCTGTCGAAGAAGGCGCGCACGGGCAAGATTTTCGTCGATTATCTGCGCAACGGCCGCGGCGCCACCACGGTTGCGCCTTATTCGTCGCGCGCCAAAAAAGGCGCCACGATATCGATGCCAGTGACCTGGGCGGAAATCGAGGCCGGATTGCCGCCGAACGCCTTTCCGATCGGCGACAAGACGACGCTGAAGCGGCTCGGGCAAGCCGATCCCTGGGCGGATTTTTTCAAGCAGGCCAAGCCGCTCAAGCGCGGCTAATGCATGTCGCGCAAAAATGTGCAGCGGTTTGCGACAACGACATGCTTCAAAACAAAAAGTTACAGCGGTTCGGCGTTTCCGTGAAACGACGAACCGTTCTAGCGCATTGAAGCGAGCCGTCAGGCGAGAAACGTCGTCTCGAAGGCCTGCTTGCCTACCGGTGAAAAGATCACGGCACGGCTGTCCTTCTCGCGCCGGGCCCATTTCTCGGCGAGGATCTTGTCGAGAATGGCGGCGCCCAGCGTGCCGGCGAGGTGCGAGCGCCTCACGCTCCAGTCGAGGCAGGCGCGGCACACCGGTCGCCGCGCTTTGGTATGGATGTCGATGCCGATCGCGGCGAAATGCGAGGCGGCCGACGGCCCAAGCTGGATCACCTTGTCGTCGCGCAGGAGCGCTTGTCGAGCCACAAGACGGTCCAGCATCGCCACCGCCTGCTCGCCGGCGAGGTGGTCGTAGCAGACCCGCGCCACGCGCATGGCCGCGTCGCGAGGGCCGGGTCGCACCCTCTGCGGTCCGACCGCAGCGGCGACGCCGGTGATGGCTTCGATCATTCCCGCCACCTGCGGGCCTGCGAGGCCGTAATAGCGGTGCCGCCCCTGGCTCGCCAGTGTCAGCAGCCCGCCTTCCATCAGCTTCGACAGATGCGAGCTCGCTGTCGGAAGCGACACCCCGGCTTCGAGTGCCAGTTCGCTCGCCGTCAGTGCCGTGCCGCCCATCAGTGCGGACAACATGTTTGCCCGCGCCGGATCGCCCACCAGGCTGGCAATTCGGGCTATGTCAGGTCCTTCGCGCATAGTTCGTTCCTCATCGAAGCATCCTCGTCAGATAAAGCATTAGTCTCGATGCAAATCAAGGAGACAACGATGCCTGCAAGGACCATTCTCAGCGCCGCGCCTGCTCGCCGGCCGTTCCCGTTCATTGTCTTGCGCCGCTTGCGGCTGCGGCTCCTGAAGCGGTGGTACGACCGTCATTTGCAGCGTCTCGACCTCGCCGAGATCGACGATCATCTGCTGCGTGACCTTGGCCTGACACCTGAAGACGTCCGCCGCGAATGCGCGAAATCGTTCTGGCAGGCATGATCAGCGAGGGATTTGCCTAGCATATCGACCTTCGGAACGTTTCGATCCGGCTCGAACTGTGACCGCAAGATAACATCCACCGCCAAGGAGGCGAAAATGACCATCACCTGCTTCATCCGCTACGAGATCGATCCGTTCGGCAAGGCGGCGTTCGAGGAATATGCACGCAATTGGGGGCAGGCGATCCCGCGCTGCGGCGCCGATCTGATCGGCTATTTCGCGCCGCACGAAGGCTCGGCCAACACGGCTTATGCCGCCTACAACATCGACAGTCTTGCGGCCTACGAAGCCTACCGCGCCCGGCTCGCCGCCGATCCCGCCGGCAAGGCGAACTACGAGTTCGCCCGACGGGAAAAATTCATTCTGAAGGAGGACCGCATCTTCCTCAAGCTGGCCTCCGGGCCGCATGCTCCTTTGGTGAAGCCATGATCGCCGTCATCTTCGAGGTCGAGCCGGCGGCGGGCAAGCGCGATGCCTATCTCGGCATCGCCGCCGACCTGCGCCCACTGCTCGACGGCATCGACGGTTTCCTGTCGATCGAGCGCTTCCAGAGCCTTGCCGATCCGAACCGCATCCTGTCGCTGTCCTTCTGGCGCGACGAGGACGCGGTGAAGGCCTGGCGCAACACGCAGGAACATCGGCAGGCGCAGAAGGCCGGGCGCGGCGGTATCTTTGCGGACTATCGTTTGCGCATCGCCCATGTCGTGCGCGATTACGGCCTGACCGAACGCGCCGAGGCGCCTCAGGACAGCCAGGCGGTAAATGGTTAAGGACTGTTAGGCATTCCCGATCAGCACCCCTGCCGCAAACACCAGCGCGCCACCCAGCACCACCTGGAAGGCGGCGCGCCAGAATGGCGTCTGCATGTAGCGGTTCTGCACGAAGGCGATCGCCCACAGCTCGAAGAAAACCACCACGGCGGCGACAATGGTCGCCGTCCAAAAAAGCGGGATTAGATAGGGCAGCGCATGGCCGAGCCCGCCCAGCGTCGTCATGACGCCGACGGTCAGCCCGCGTTTTGCCGGCGAGCCGCGGCCCGATAATTTGCCGTCGTCGGAAGCCACCTCGGTGAAACCCATCGAGATGCCAGCGCCGATCGAGGCGGCAAGCCCGACCAGAAAGGTCTGGAACGTATCATGCGTGGCAAAGGCGGCGGCAAAGATCGGCGCCAGCGTCGACACCGAGCCATCCATCAGCCCGGCCAGCCCCGGTTGGACATAGGTCAGGATGAACTGGCGCTGCTCGGCTGCCGTTTCTTCGTCCTTGACCGCGCCCGGCACATGCTTTTGCTCCAGCCGCTGCGCCAGTGTCTCGTGGCCCTGTTCTGCGATGGCCAGGTCGTCGAGCAGCTTTCGCGTCGACGCATCGCCTGTGCGTTTGGCCGCCTCGATATAGAACAGGTAGGCCTGCCGCTCCATGGCCTCGGCTTGGCTGCGCACATGATCGATGCCGAGCGGCCTCACCAGCCAGTCCGGCTTGCGTTCGTAATAGCCCTTCACATGTTCGCGCCGGATCAGCGGTATGCGCTCGCCGAAACGCTTGCGGTAAAGCTCGATCAGCGAATCGCGATGGCCGTCCTCCTCCTCCGCCATCTCCTCGAACACCTTGGCCGATTGCGGAAAGCTCTCCGCCAGCCCGTCGGCATAGGCGCGATAGATGCGCCCGTCATCCTCCTCGGAGGAGATGGCGAGCGCCAGAATCTCCTGTTCCGAGAGCGATTCAAAGGGACGGCGGCCGAAGCCGAAAACGCGGGAAAGCATGAGAAATTCACCCCAGTTTAGAACAGTTCTAAACTAGGGCCTCGCACGTCGCCGGTCAATCGTGTGCGCTCCACTCATGCTCAAAAGGTACAGGCTTCAAAATCCCGAACACATCGCCGTTGCTATCGGCAAACGTTCACTTATATAACCGAATCTCAACCAAGAGAAAGGAACGCCGCAGATGCCGGAAAAACAGCAGCTGTTTGATCCCAAACCGGTTCTCGATCTTATCGCTAATATTGAGGCGGATCTGCAGCGCCTGAAAGGCCTAGTCGAGCAGCAGGTCGAAAAATTTGATCCCGCCAATCCGCACAACAAGGCTCCCGACGGCAAGTTGACCGAGGAGGGTGTCGAGTGCTGCTATCGCCTGTTCGACGAGGGCAAGTCGCGCTATTCGGTTGCCCAGCAGATGAAGATCTCCTTCGCCGCCGCCACCCACCGCTTCAACACGTGGCGCAAGATGGGCGGCCCCAAACGGCAAAAGACGCTGTTGGGGTGAGGAGCGGCAGGCTATGCCGGTCAATCGACAACGATTTGTCGACTGAAGCGGCGAATGCATGGCAGAGGGCCGAGGAGGCGGTGGGGACAGTCACGCCCCACTCTCCTGCCTCCAAGGACGAATTGTAACGGTCACATTTTTTCCTTGGTGCGCCGCCTCCCTTTCCGTGCAGCATAGGCGGTCTCATCTCTTGTAGGACCTAGCCATGACCACCCCTCCCGGCATCGCCGATATTCACAGCGCAGCAGCGCGATTGTCCGGACGGATCGTCGAAACGCCGCTGATCGAATCGCCGGAGTTGAACAATCGCTTCGGCGCCAGGATCCTGTTCAAGCCGGAGACGTTGCAGCGCACCGGCTCGTTCAAGTTCCGCGGTGCATACAACAAGCTCTCCTCGCTCTCGGCGGAAGAACGCGCCCGCGGCGTCGTCGCCTTCTCGTCGGGTAATCACGCGCAAGGCGTCGCCGCCGCGGCGGGGATGTTCGGCGTCAAGGCCGTAATCGCCATGCCTACCGACGCGCCGGCGATGAAGGTCGGCAATGTCAGGAAGATGGGCGCCGAAGTGATCACCTTCGACCGGGTCCGCGACGATCGCACTGCCGTCGTCCGTTCTTACGTGGAAAACGGCATGGTCCTGGTGCCGCCCTACGACGATCCGGCTATCATCGCCGGCCAGGGCACGGTCGGCCTCGAATTGATGCGCCAAGCAAACGCGCTTGGCGTCAGCCTCGATGCGGTGGTGGTTCCCTGCGGCGGTGGCGGCTTGAGCAGCGGCATTTCGATCGCGGTCAAGGACGCCTCGCCGGGCACCGCCGTCTGGGCCGTGGAACCCGAGCATTTCGACGACACACGCCGTTCGCTGATCAAAGGCGCCAGGGTATCGAACGCGCCCGGCCACACCTCGATCTGCGATGCCCTTCTCGTCGCCGAGCCCGGCGCGATCACTTTCGAAATCAACCGCAAGAATCTCGCCGGCGCCATCGCCGTTTCCGACAGCGCGGTGACACAGGCGATGCGCGACGCGATGGCTTGTCTGAAGCTGGTGGTCGAACCTGGCGGTTGCGTCGGCTTGGCCGCGCTGTCGTCAGGCGAAATCGACCTTGCCGGCAAATGCATTGCCGTGGTGCTCTCCGGCGGCAATGTCGATCTCAGCACCTATGCCGAGATCATTGCTGCCGGCTAGGATAGCAACCAGTTCCAGCTCATGTGCCGATTCGAGGTGCTCAAGCGTCCGTTGCACCCGGTCGAACCGGTACCCTTCAAAGACTGAGATCAATGAAACTGTTCTTCAGCCGCAATCCCAATCCTCGCCTCGCGGTCGCGGTGGCACGGTATCTCAACGCCAAGGTCGAGTTTGAATTCGCCTCTCCCTTCGCTACGGGCCAGGCCGAGCGATTTCGGCCGCTCAATCCAAATCTTTCATTGCCCATCCTTATAGGTTCGGGAAAAAGCCTCTGGGAGGCCGACGCCATAGCCTGTCGGCTTTCGCGCGATATGCATTCGGATTTCTGGCGCGCTGGCGACGACGAGCCCGAGATGATCCGATGGCTGAGTTGGGGGAAAGAGAACTTCGCAAGAGCCTGCGATGTCGTGCATTTCGAACGCGGGACCAAACAGCGCTATGGGCTCGGCCCGATAGATCAGGCGCGGGTTGAGGAGGGCCTGAGCGACTTCCGCACGGCCGCTGCCATACTTGATGCCGAGCTTTCCCAGCGAGAATGGCTGGTCGGCGCTTCGGTTTCCTATGCCGACTTTCGAATGGCGACATTTCTGCCCTTCAACGATGTCGCCCGATTGCCGCTCGATGACTATCCCTCTGTCAGTCGCTGGTATCTTCAACTCGAAGAAATCGACGCCTGGCGCGATCCCTTCGAAGGGCTCAATGCGCCTGAATTGACACCGGTCCCGGGCCAGGCCAAGTCCGTGTGAATCTCGATCATTTGGACAAGCGGATCGAGTTCGACCCTAATCCAGCGTCCGGCGGAACCGCACCAGCGCAATACCGGCGAACAGCGCCACGAACACCACCAGCCAGCCGATTTCCGTTGCCACCGCCGGCAGTTCGGCGCCCTTCAGCATCACCGCGCGGATGATGCGCAGGAAATGCGTCAGCGGCAGCACCTCGCCAAAGACCTGCGCCCAGTCCGGCATGCCGCGATAGGGGAACATGAAGCCGGACAGCATGATCGACGGCAAGAAGAAGAAGAAAGTGAGCTGCAGGGCCTGCATTTGCGTGCGGGCGATCGTCGAGATCGTGTAGCCGAGCAGCACCAGCGCCAAGACGAAGATAAGGACCGCCGTCAACAGCAGCGACATCGATCCGGTGAAGGGGATGGCAAACAGAAGCTTCGAGGCTGCCAGCACCACCAGCACCTGCACGGCGCCGACCGCCAGATAGGGCAGCACCTTGCCCAGCATGATCTCGAGCGGGCTTGACGGCATCGCCAGAAGGTTCTCCATCGTGCCGCGCTCGGTCTCGCGCGTCAGCGCGATCGAGGTCATCATCACCATCGTCATCTGCAGGATGACGCCGAGCAGGCCGGGCACGATGTTGTATTGCGAGACGGCTTCCGGATTGTAGCGCCGGTGCACCACCACCTGGAGCTGGCCCCGGGCAGCCTCGGCCGCCGTTTCCTGCATGCCGCGTGCCCTGAGCAGCGCCTGGTTGGCGACGGTGCCGAGCGTCGAGATGGCGCCGCTGGCGACGGCCGGATCGGTCGCATCCGCCTCGATCAGAATCTGCGGGCTGTCGCCGCGCTCGACCCGCCGGGCAAAATCGGCGGGAATGGTGACGACGAAGGCGACGTCGCCGCGCGCCATCAGGAATTCGGCTTCGGCGGCACTTTGCGCGACGTGGTCGAAGCGGTAATAGCCGGTGGTCTGCAGCGCCGAAACCATGGCTCGTGTGTAAGAATCGCTGCTCATCGCCACCAGCGCTGCCGGCAGGCTCTTCGGATCGTTGTTGATGGCATAGCCGAACAGCACCAGCTGCATCAACGGCACGCCGAGCATCATGGCGAAGGTGATGCGGTCGCGCCGCATCTGGATGAACTCCTTGATCAGCAGCGCGCCTAGCCTGGCGAACGAAAAGATGCTGTTTATCCCATTTTTCATCCCATGTTGTCCTTCGAACCGGACATGAACTGGATGAACACATCCTCCAGGCTGGTCTCGCCGGGCGTCACCGTAACGCCCTCGTGCTCTTTCTCGACATCGGCGAGCGCTGCCTGAAGTGCCGTCCTGTCGGAGCCGACGACATGCAGCGTCGCGCCGAACGGCGCCACCTGGTCGACGCCGGGGCGGCCATGAAGTGCGGCAGCGACCTGATCGAGCCGCGGACCTTGCAGGACGAAGGTGGTCAGCCCGGCATTCCTCACCACGTCCTCGACCGTGCCGGTGGCCAGCATCTTGCCGTAGGAGATGTAACTGATGCGATGGCAGCGCTCGGCCTCATCCATGTAATGGGTGGAGACCAGCACGGTCAGGCCGCCGCTCGCCAGCCGGTGGATCTCGTCCCAGAATTCGCGTCGCGCTTTCGGGTCGACGCCCGCCGTCGGTTCATCGAGCAGCAGCAGTTTCGGCTTGTGCATGATGCAGGCGGCCAGCGCCAGCCGCTGCTTCCAGCCGCCGGACAGGGTACCGGCCAACTGGTTCCTGCGCGATTTCAGGCCGAGCTCCTCAAGCGTCTTAGCCACGTGCTCGTCGAGCGGCTTCAGCCGGTACAGCCGTGCCACGAATTCGAGATTCTCGCCGATCGTCAGATCTTCGTAGAACGAGAATCTCTGCGTCATGTAGCCGACTTCGCGTTTGATCCGCAGGCTGTCGGTGCGGATGTCGAAGCCCAGAACCGTGCCTTCGCCCTCATCCGGCGTCAGCAAGCCGCACATGATGCGGATGGTCGTCGTCTTGCCCGAGCCGTTCGGCCCGAGGAAGCCGACGATCTCGCCCTCGGCCACAGCCATAGTCACATGATCGACGACGGTCTTGTCGCCAAAGCGTTTGACCAGGCCGTGCACGTCGATGACGTTCATTTTCCGATGTCCGCCAGATCGACGTCGACGATCTGCCCGGGCTGCAAGGCGCTGGCGTCGCCCTCCGGCCGCGCTTCGACCAGATAGACCAGCTTTTGCCGGGTCTCGAGCGAGTAGATCACCGGCGGCGTGAATTCCGGATCGGGCGACACATAGCTGACGCGTGCCTTCACGCCCGACCCGCAGCCGTCGCAATGGACGTTGAGCAGCGTGCCGACGTCGACCGAGGAGAACGCGCTTTCCGGCACATAGACGCTGAGCTTCACCGCGCCGTCCGGCAGTATCGAGATAACCGGTGCCGTCGGCCCGGCCGTATCGCCGGGATTGCGGATCACGTCGTTGACCCGGCCGGGCGAAGGCGCCGTCAGCACGCGCTTCGACAGCCGCCATTGCGCTTGCTCCAGCGCCGATTGCGCCTGCCTGACCTGATTGTCGGCGGCCTTGATAGTCTCGGGCCGTGCCGGCAGGCCGCCGACCGCGAGATTGGCCTCCGCCTGGCCGACCTGCGCGTTGGCCGTCTCCAGCGTCGCGGAAGCCGTGTCGTAGTCGGCCTGTGTGCCGGTGCCGCGTTTGAACAGATCGCTGGCGCGGATGTAACGGCGTTTGGCGTCGGCGGCTTGCGCCTTGGCCATGTCGACCTGCGCCTTGAGCACCGCAATCTCTTCCGGCCGCTTGCCGACCTGTAGGTCGGCAAGTTGCGCCTGGGCCTGCGCAAGGGCCGCCTCGGCTTGTGCGATGGCGATCTTGGCGTCGGCGTTTTCCAGCGTCACCACCGGCGTGCCGGGCGCGACGCGGTCGCCGCGCTTGACCGCAATCGTCTCGACCTGCGCCACCTCGATCGGCGCGAGCAGGACGTAGTCGCCCTCGACGTAGCCGACGGCGAGCGGTGCTGCCGGCGCGCAGGCGCTGAAAAGCTGGGCGGCAAACGGCAAAGAACAGAGCAGGCTCATGATCCACGATCCTTCCGGACAGCCAAATCGCGCCGAGCTAAAATCGCGCTGAGATTGTCGGTTATTGTTGCCGCGATCTTGCCGGCCTCGTCGTCGCCGATCTCGCGCCAGCCCATCCGGCGCATAACTGCCTCGCGGCCGATGCGGAAATAGACGACCTGGCCGATCAGCGTAAATACGGTGAGTTTAGTGCGCTCGCTCTCGGCCGGCTCGCCCGTGGCCTGTTCCCAGATCAGGCAGAGTCGGTGATGCGCCGGTTCGAACACGCCATCATAGATACGGTCGAGCGCGGCGGTTGGATGCGACAGCTCACGCAGGACGAACTGTACAATCTCGCCGGCTTCCGGCCTTGCCGCGATGAAGGCGACCATCCGCTCCAGTGCGACGGCCAAATGTGCCCGCGCGGCCTCGGTGTCCGCCAATGCCGCGGCCGGCGCTTGCAGATTGCCGATCGCCTGGCCGGCAACGGTCTGGATGGTGTCGACGATGTAGTCGGCCGCGGCGTTGCGGAGCCCTTCCTTGCCGCCGAAATGATAGGCGATCGAGCCGATATTGGCCTTGGCCTCAGCCGCGATCTGGCGCGTTGACGTGCCGTCGAAACCCTGGCGTCCGAACAGCTTCAGCGCCGCGCGCACGAGTGCCGTCCGCGTCATATCCGCGGCGGTCTTGGGCGCCTCATGAGGAAGGCCGCTGGCGCTGGGCGATTTGATCATGGCCAACAATTTAATCAATCGAATGATTAAAGTCAAGTGCGGTCAAGCGGCTTGCCAACTCTGGCCGTGCGCGCTTTAGTGCCTGGCCATGGGCAAGGAAATCGAGCGTAAGTTCCTGGTCTCAGGTGAGGAATGGCGGGCAATGGTCGAGGCGGACATTCATATCCGTCAATTCTATCTAGTCGCCGAACCCAGCCGCACGGTGCGTGTGCGCATCAGCAACGATGCGGCCGCCAAGCTGACGCTCAAGTTCGGCAGCCAGGCACGCGAGCGCGATGAATTCGAATATCCGGTACCTTTGGCGGAGGCGCAGGAGATGCAGGCCTTTGCCATCGGACATGTCATCGAGAAGACACGCCACCATGTTAGACACCGCGGCTATCGCTACGAAGTCGATGTCTTCGGCGGGACGCTTGCGGGGTTGGTGATCGCCGAGCTCGAGACGCCGGATGATGTACAGGACGAAATGCTGCCACATTGGCTCGGCCGTGAAGTCACCGGCGAGCCAAGATTTTACAACGCGTCGCTCGCCCTTGGGGGGATTCCGGAGATCGTCGCATGAGCTTTCGTATCGATCCGCGCATGTCGCTGACCGGAGAGGTCAGGCGCATCTTCGCCGAGGAGATCGGCAAGGCGCTTGTCCATCTGGACGCCGCGCGTGACAGGCCCGAACAGGGGCTGCACAAATGCCGCAAACGGCTGAAGAACGTCCGCGCCTTGCTGCGCCTTGTCCGTTCCGGAGATGAAACATTCTGCGTGACGGAGAATCAGTGCTACCGCCAGGTGGCGGCCCTGCTTGCCGGCCCGCGCGAGGCGACCGCACTGGTGGAAACAATCGACCGGCTGGCGGCAAGCTTTCCCGAGCAAAGTGCCGGCGATGGCCTCGGTGCCGTGCGTGACAGGCTCGTCGCGCGCCAGCATGAACTGCATGGCGGAGCAGGCCTCGATGCTGCGATAGGCGCGGCGATTTCCGCTTGCGAGGAAGGTGTCGCCCGGATCGACAAGCTCGCTCTGCCCGACCAGCCGGAGCAGGCTGCCGACGTGCTCGCCGAAGGCGCGCGCACCACTTTGCGCCGCGCCAGGAAAGCGCTGGACAAGGCGGCTTCGCGCGGCGAAGCCGATGACTTTCACGATCTGCGCAAGGCGGCCAAGACGCATGGCATGCACCTGTCGCTGCTTGGCAGGCTGTGGCCGACGCCGATCAAGACGCGGCGCAAGGCCGTCGACGAATTGGGCGAGCGGCTTGGCGAGCTCCACGATGTGTTCGTCATGCGCGCGCTTATAGATGCCGAGGACCAACCGCTCGGCCCCCCTGAGGAGACGCGGTTGCTTGCCAAGCTGCTGAAGCGCTCGGAAAAGGGCCTGAAAAAGACCTGCCTCGCCGAGGCGGCCGAGCTTTTCGGCGACAGTCCGAAGCGCTCGACGAGGAAGCTCGCCCGCAAGGTGCGCGAAGATCTCACAGCGGCACCGCAGCACGAAGACGCCGGCGCGCCTGGCGTGGGCTGATCATGGTCTAATTTGCCGCCCTGTGGTAATCGCCGTCTGGCATGACCGAGCCCGGCGACACGCTTCTGGACCGACTTGGCCGCTGGCTTGCCGGCCGGCTGCAGGAGGAATCGTCCGGCTACGAGCCTTACACGCCGTCGGACGCTGAAACGCTGCGCCGCACGCTCGAGCCCGGCGACATCCTGCTCATCGAAGGCAACCAGAAGATCTCGGCGGCGATCAAATACCTCACCCAGTCGACCTGGTCGCATGCCGCCTTCTATGTCGGCGATGCATTGCCGGAACCCGAGGACGGCTCGGAGCGGCGGCGCCTGATCGAGGTCACGCTTGGCGATGGCTGCACCGCCGTGCCGCTGTCGCGCTACCGCAGCTATAACACCCGCATCTGCCGGGCGAGCGGCCTGGCTCCCGAAGACCGCGACACGGTCGTCGCCTTCATGATCGGCAGGCTCGGTCTCAGATACGATCTCAAGAACATATTCGACATGCTGCGCTACTTCTTGCCGACGCCGCCGGTGCCGGTGCGTTGGCGCCGCCGCATGCTGGCTTTCGGTTCCGGCGACCCGACGCGCGCCATCTGCTCGTCGCTGATCGCCGAGGCATACGGCCGGATCCGCTACCCGATCCTGCCCGAGATTACCCGGGCGCCCGGCCGTGCTTCGGCCCAGTCGAGCTATTCGCGCAAGGAAATCCTGCACATCCGCCACCACTCGCTCTACACGCCGCGCGACTTTGACCTGTCGCCCTATTTCCGCATCGTCAAGCCGACGCTGGAATACGGCTTCGACTACCGGCAGATGGTCTGGGATGACAAGGTGGCGGCGAACAAGACCGCGGAATAGCCGCTCGATCTTGTGGTTGAGCAAGGGACGCTCTGAGAACCGGTTTGCGGCCGATACTCAGGGGTGAGAAGCTCAGTCAGACTGGCTGCCGCCAACAGCCAGGACTCGGTCGTTCTGCATTTTGACCTAGGCCGGCAGACGTCGTCCGTTTGCGGCAGCCGCAACTCGATCGTCCGTCCGTGCGCCTGCGTCGCGCGGATGCGGCCCGATCGGCATGATCACCGGGAACGGCGTTGCGCCGAACGCGAACGTCCATTTGTAACCGACCAGCCCGTCTTCGGGCGTCGTGTGCTGGTCGTGATGGGCAAGCAATTTGGCGCGCTCCGCCAATTCCTCAGCCTCGCGCTTGATCATTTCCGCCGTTTCCGGCCGCATCCGCCTGGAGAAGCTGACGAACGTCGCCTCGCGCTCAAGATGGGTAATGGCCCAGCCGATGAAATTCTTGTTGGTCATCTCGAACAGCGGCCGCAATGGCCCGTCGAAATTCCACTGGATCGGCGCCTCGACCAGCAGCCTTGCCGACAGGCCGCGACCGAGCGCGACCAGGCCGAGTTCCTCGAGGTCGCGCAGATAGAGGAACATCGAAGCCTCGCTCAGCCCTTGTGAGCGCATGATGCCTTCGGGCGTGAATTTCTCGGAAAGCATGACAAAGACGAACAGCAGTGCCGGCCGCCCGGCGAGCTTGCGCTCGATCTCCGGCGCGATCTGGTTGGCGGGTCCTGGTCCTCTGTTCATAGAGCCGAGCACGTTCTCCAACTCTACGCCGGCGGCAGTGCAGATCTCCATCAGCCGGTCGAGCTTGCAGTTGCGCTCGTGGAAGATGCGCTTCACCGTCGGCTCGGAAACACCCATCCGCTCGGCAAGGACGCGATAGGTGATGCCCTTTGCCTTAAGCGTCCGCTTCAGCGCTTCGAAGATCAGGCCGTTCATGGGATGCACCTCTTTTGCACGATTTGGTATCAGCCTTCGGTACTAGTCCTGATAGATCTTCCCGAAAAGTATCGAAAGGCCTAGCTCTCCGCCAGTCCATTACAGGAGACTAGCCATGAAGAGCCTCTTCACCTCGATACTTCTCGCCCTGGTCGGCATCGCGGCCGCGCCAGCAGTTCAGGCCGCTGAACTCTGGCGCACCGGCGGCCTCGAGCAGCCTGAATCGGCGCTGTTCGACGCCGCCGGCCAGCGCGTTATCGTCTCGAACATCGTCGGCAATCCCGGCGAAGCCGACGGCAACGGCTATCTGTCGATCCTGTCGATGGACGGCAAGCTAGTCACGCAACACTGGACCGACGGCATGGACGCGCCCAAGGGCATGGCGATTGTCGGCGGCAAACTCTACGTCGCCGACCTCACCCATGTGCGCGTCGTCGATCTCGCAAGCGGCAAGCTAACATCGACGATCGACGTGCCGAACGCGGTCTTCCTCAACGACGTGACCGCCGACGCGTCCGGCAAGATCTACGTCACGGATATGCTTGCCGATACGATCTATCGCATCGACGGCGACCGGCCCGAACTGTTCGTCAGGGATGCGGCGCTTGCTTCGCCGAATGGCATCTTCGCCGATGGCGGCCGGCTGATCGTCGCTTCCTGGGGCAAGGGCATCAAGCCCGACTTCAGCACCGCGGAGCCGGGCGGCCTGCTCTCGGTCGATCTTGCTACCAAGGCCGTTTCGCCACTGCCCGGCGCGGAAAAGTTTGCCAACCTCGATGGCGTCGTTGCCATCGGCGGCAGCATCTACGCCACCGCGTATATGACCGGCACGCTCTACCGCTACAAAGCCGGCGGCACGCCGCAAGCGGTTGCGACGTTCAAACCGGGCAGCGCCGACATCGGCACCGACGGCAAGTCGACAATCTTCGTGCCGCTGATGAACGACGGCGAGATCGCGGCATTGGGCCTCGACTAAGCCAGCCATCGGCTCAGGCGGCGGGCGCGGCTTTCTTCAGCTGCGCCCGCGATCCTTGATCGAGGCGGCATAAGTCACCAGCGGCCGCTTGACGCCGTGGTTGATCAGCATGCGGCGTATCTGCGGCGAAGCGCCTGATATAATGAAGCGAACGCCGGCGCGGCTCGCCTTGTGGGCCGCACCCTCGATGACATTGGCCGCCGTTGAATCGAAGAACGGCACCGCCGAACAGTCGAGGATGAAGTTCCTGCGCTGGCGCGGTCGGCGACGTCTTCCTGCACCAAGGATTGATGGTCTGCCTCCAAACATGCAGCACTCTTTGCCAGCCGATGCGCTGTCATGCTACAAACCTCGGCATCGTTTGGCGGGACATCCACTGCGATCCCGATTTCACAGGCACGACTTCAAAAGGATGAGCGGGTGAAGATATTCAAAGCGTTGGCGACCTCGACAGCCTTGCTGTCGATGGTTTTCCTGCTGGCAGGCTGCGGTCATGGCCTGATCAACAGGCTGATTTGAGTCAGGTGCCGTCGGCCCGCCCAAGCCATCGCTGCAGGAACCGTGCCGCAAGCCAGCACAGCATCGCCCAGGCAAAGCCGGCGCACCAGCCGGCCAATACGTCGGACGGCCAGTGGACGCCGAGATAGATGCGGCTGATGCCGACCACCACCGTCGTCAGCACCGCCAGCCCGAGTACATAGATCTTCGTTGTCCGCCCGGGCAAAAACCGCGCCGCCATGCTGCCCAGCGTCAAATATGTCACCGCCGACAGCATGGCGTGGCCGCTCGGAAACGAAAGCGATGCCACATCGGCGAGATGCGAGACCAGATCAGGGCGCGGCCGGTCGATGTCGAATTTCAGCACGCTTGACAGGAGCTGGCCGCCCGCTACCGCGACGAACATGAGAAGCGCCGCGCCTGGCCTGCGGATAAGGAGCAGGTAGACGATCATTGCTGCCGTGATCACCACCAGTACGCTGGCGCTGCCGAGGCTGGTGATGTCGCGCATCGCCCCTTCCAGCCACGCCGGTCCGATCGGATTGTCGGGCTGCCCGGCCTTGCGGAAGGCAAGCAGGATTTCGGTGTCGAAGGCATGCGGCGTGGTGGCCCGCGCCAGCTCCATCAGCTCCTCGAACCCCCACAGCCCGCCGGCAATGACCAGCCCGGCCAGCAGAACCGGGAACTCCAGCCAGTTGCGCAGTCTGCTTGCAATCTTCTTCATCGGCCCGATCGCAGTTACAGCCTTTGCAGATAGGGCCCGAGCGTGATCAGCGCCACAGCTGCGATGGCAAGCACGATGCCGGTTGCCTGTAAGGCATTGACGCGCTCGCCGAAGAAGACCAGCGCCACCACATTCACCGACACCAGCTGGATCACCGCCGACAGGCTGAACGACACCGACATGCCGAATTCACGGATCAGCCTCAGCATGATCAGATTGCCCAGCGAATAGAGCGCCAACGTCAGCACAATCTTGCCGAGGCTCGGCGCCAGCCCCCACTGTTTTGCGGCCATCGCCGCCAGCAGGAAGATTACCGTCGAAACGCAGAGCTGCCCAAGTCCCCAGAAACTCACTTTTGTTCTCTCCCGATGTGTCCCTACGCGCCTGCCGCAGCTCTTGTTTCCGAAGCGCCGGTCGCGGTCAAGCGGGCCCGATGTTGGACACGAAATCGCAGATGGTAATTAGCCGGCATGTCATCAAACTGTGACCTGCCGGCGATACCGGATTGGCCAGGCAACACGCTCCAGCAATCCATCCAGCCAGAGGCAGGCCCACTATGACCGAACATCGCTCCCCTGACGCCCATTTCCGCACCAGCGTGCTCGAGGAAAATGATGGGCCAGGAGCCAATCCCACCAACAACCGCACCATGGGTGAGATCATCGCCGCGCGGTTCTCGCGCCGGGGCTTCCTCAAGGGCTCGCTTGCCGTCTCGGCCATAGCCGCTACCGTCAGCCCGCTGGCGCTGATCACCGCCGACAATGCCCGCGCCGCCGAAGGCTCCGCCTTCGCTTTTGACGAGCTCGAGGCCGGCATCGACGACAAGCATCACGTCGCACCCGGCTATGACGCCGATGTACTGCTGCGCTGGGGCGATCCGCTGTTCGCCGATTCGCCGGAATTCGATCCGACAAAACAGTCGGCGGAAGCCCAGGCCAGACAATTCGGCTACAACAACGACTATGTCGGCTATATCCCGATCGACGGCTCGGCCGAGCACGGCCTGCTGGTGGTCAACCACGAATACACCAATCCGCACCTGATGTTTCCGGGCCTCGTCACCATCGTCGACGGCAAGGCCAAGCAGGCGCCCCTCAGCAAGGAACAAGTCGACGTCGAGATGACGGCGCATGGCGGCACTATCGTCGAGATACGCAAGGTATCAGGCAAATGGCAGGTCGTTCGCGACGGCAAGCTCAACCGCCGCATCACCTCCAACACCGAGATCGCGCTCTCCGGCCCGGTCGCCGGCCACGACCGCGTCAAGACCAGCGCCGATCCGACCGGCACGAAGATCATCGGCACCATCAACAATTGCGCCGGCGGCGTCACGCCATGGGGCACCTATGTCATGGCCGAGGAGAACATCCACGGCTATTTCTCGGGCGAGCTGCCGCAGGGGCATAAGGAAGCCGCCAATTACAAGCGCCTCGGCATTCCCGAAGGTGCCTATGAATGGGCAGCGCATTACGACCGTTTCGACATCGGCAAGGAGCCGAACGAGCCGAACCGCTTCGGCTGGATCGTCGAGGTCGACGTCCAGGATCCGACTTCGGCGCCGAGGAAGCGCACCGCGATGGGGCGCTTCAAGCATGAGGGCGCCGAATCAATCGTCGCCAAGGATGGCCGTGTCGTCTTCTATCTCGGCGACGACGAGCGCTTCGACTATGTCTATAAGTTCGTCACCACAGGCAAGTTCGATCCGGACGACCGCGCCGCCAACATGGATTTGCTCGACGACGGCACCTTGCATGTCGCCAAGTTTGCCGACGACGGTTCGGTCGAGTGGCTGCCGATCGTCTTCGGCCAAGGGCCGCTGACGGCGGAGAACGGCTTTGCCAGCCAGGCCGACGTGCTGATCGAGACGCGCCGCGCCGCCGACCTGCTCGGCGCCACCAAGATGGACCGTCCGGAAGACATCCAGCCCAATGCCACCAACGGCAGGGTCTATGTCATGCTGACCAACAATTCGAAGCGCAAGGCCGACCAGGTCGACGCCGCCAACCCGCGTGCCGAAAATGCCTTTGGCCACATCATCGAGATCGTCGAGGACGGCGGTGATTTCACCGCGACAAAGGGCAGGTGGGAAATCCTGCTGAAATGCGGCGATCCCGCTGTGGCCGACGTCGGCGCCACCTTCTCGACCGCAACCACCGCCAATGGCTGGTTCGGCATGCCGGATAATTGCGCGGTCGATTCGGCCGGCCGCCTCTGGGTCGCCACCGACGGCCAAGGCCCGAAAGCCACCGGCCGCACCGATGGTCTGTGGGCTGTCGATACGGAGGGGACGGCACGGGCGACATCAAAGCTGTTCTTCCGCGTGCCGATCGGCGCCGAAATGTGCGGTCCCCTGTTTGCGCCGGACGACCAGACCGCCTTCGTTGCCGTCCAGCATCCGGGCGACGGCGGCGAGGACTGGGAGGCTTTCGGCCGTCCGTCCTACTATGAGGATTTGTCGACGCGCTGGCCCGACTTCAAGCCGGACATGCCGGTGCGCCCGGCGGTCGTTGCCATCACCAGGCAAGGCGGCGGCAAGATCGCGGTCTGACACGCAGCAAGGTCTTGCAGTCTCAAGGAAGGATTTCGGCCATACGAAATCCTTCCTTCCGATACGGGATGCATCCATGCTGCGCATCAGGCGCCGACTAATCATTCGCTGCGCTGAGCCACGGCGACATTCATTGTGCTTCGCAACCTGAAGCCGATGGACTCGTATAACGCTATGGCCGCGGCGTTGCTGGCATAGGCGTGGAGATAGGGAACTTCGCCGCGCGCCACTATCCGGTTTGCCACGAATAGGGACAGCAGCTTGCCCAGGCCACCGCCGCGAAATTCCGGATGTGAGCACACCCCGCTGAGTTCGGTATAGCCAGGTTGCTTCATGCGCTCGCCGGCCATTGCCGCAAGCCTGCCCTCGATTTTCACACCCCAAAAATCGCCCAGGCTCAAGGCTTCGAGCGTGAATGGGCCAGGCTTGGTGAGCAATGCCAGGGCGAGCATCTCAGCAGCATCGTCTCGGGTCAGACGATGCACGCGCGGGTCGGAGACGATCTGCAATGGCTGCTCGGCGATCATCTGAACCCCGGCTGCGGTCGAAGTCGCGGAAAGCCCGGTGGGCAGAGCAATCGCGTCCGCTTGAAGCAGGATCACACTCTCGCCCGGGGAGACAAGCTTTTCGAGCGCCCGCAGGCTTTCCGGGTCGTCCGCGCCAGTGGCGGCGAAAGGGACGATCGACGGCCGATATCGCATGGCGAGGTTGTCACCCTCCGCGAAGGCCCGATGTCGCGTCTGAAGCGCGCTCCAGATAGGGCGGTCGAGCAGATGTCTCATTGCGCGGCACCCTCAGGCTTATTTACACGACGGTCGAGAGGGGCAGCGGCGAGGCCGTCCTCGATGGCAGCCAGCTGCTCAAGAAGTGGCCCCGAAAAACCTGCGCACAAATCCGCGACCACGTTCTCGATGCAAGGCCAGACGTCGCGCTTTGCGACATCGACCAGCCGCCGGCCGTCCCGAGTAAGCGAGACGATCCTGCGCCGCTGGTCATCGGTCGACGGACTGACCTCGAGCAGTCCCAATCCGGCCAGAAGCGAGACGCTTCGCGTTACGCCTGGCTGCGCGATGCCAAGGGATTGCGCCAGTTCCCCGACCGACAGCGGACCCAGTCTGTCGAGCGCGGCCAGCAGCGGGTATTGGCTCGCCTGAACCGGGACATCCAGCCTGTCGAGCAGGCGCTGCGCCTCCGCTTGCAGTTGCTCGCCTATACGCTTCAGCCTGCTGCCCAGGCACAGGAAGCCAAGCGATCGTATGACGTCTTCCATAGGTCAATTCATCCCATGAACATCGATAACATGATATATAACAATGCATGAAAAGCAAGATCGAGGCATTCAAGCGCGGGTTCCAGGCATCGGGCGTATGTCGCCTTCGGCAAGGAAAGGTCGATCGATAAGGCTGCTTCGCCTGGACGAGGCCCGTTCGATCAGTTGCGCAGCCGGTAGCCGGTCCTGAAGATCCAGGCGACGATCGCTATGCAGATGAGCAGGAAGACCACCGTCATGCCGAGGCTGACGCCGACCGAAACGTCGGACTTGCCGTAGAAGCTCCAGCGGAACCCACTGACCAGGTAGACCACCGGGTTGAACAGCGTCACCGTGCGCCAGATGCCGGGCAGCATGTTGATCGAATAGAAGCTGCCGCCGAGGAAGGTCAGCGGCGTGATGATCAGCAGCGGCACCAGCTGCAGCTGCTCGAAGCTCTTCGCCCAGATGCCGATGATAAAGCCGAACAGGCTGAAGGTCACCGCCGTCAGCACCAGGAAGGCGAGCATCCAGAACGGATGCTCGATCGTCAGCGGCACGAACAGCGAGGCCGTCGCCAGGATGATCAGGCCAAGCACGATCGACTTTGTCGCCGCGCCCCCGACATAGGCGATGACGATCTCCAGATAGGACACCGGCGCGGACAGCAATTCGTAGATCGAGCCGACGAATTTCGGAAAATAGATGGCGAAGGAGGCGTTGGAGATCGATTGCGTCAGCAGCGACAGCATGATCAGCCCCGGTACGATGAAGGCGCCGTAGCTGATGCCGTCGATCTCGGTGATGCGCGAGCCGATGGCCGAACCGAAGACGACGAAATAGAGCGACGTCGAAATGACCGGCGAAACGATGCTCTGCAGCACAGTGCGAAGGGCGCGCGCCATCTCCACCCGATAGATCGCCCATACCGCATGAAGATTCATGGCCGCGCGCGGGTTCATGCCGGTTTCCTCACCAGATTGACGAAGATCTCCTCGAGCGAGCTGTTTTCCGTATCGATGTCGCGGAACTGGATGCCGGCCGCCTCGAGCTCGCGGATCAGCGAGGCGACGCCCGGCCGTTCGCTCTGGTTGTCATAAGTATAGGTCAGCTGTCCGCCATCCGGCGAAAGCTCCAGCGCGTAGTGCGAAAAAGCATCGGGAACGGTGGCCAGGGGACTGCGCAGTTCCAGCACAAGCCGTTTGCGGCCAAGCTTGCGCATCAGCTCGGCCTTGTCCTCCACCAGCACGATCTCGCCGCGGTTGATGACGCCGACGCGGTCGGCCATCGCCTCGGCTTCTTCGATGTAATGCGTGGTCAGGATGATGGTGACGCCGTCTTCGCGCAGCCGGCGCACCATCGCCCACATGTCCTGGCGCAGCTCGACATCGACGCCTGCCGTCGGTTCGTCGAGGAACAGGATGCGCGGCTCGTGCGACAGCGCCTTGGCAATCATCAGCCGGCGCTTCATGCCGCCGGACAGCGTGATCGCCTTGGCGTCCTTCTTGTCCCAGAGCGACAGGTCGCGCAGCACCTTTTCGACGAACGCCTTGTCCGCCGGCTTGCCGAACAGGCCGCGGCTGTAGTTGACCGTCGCCCACACGCTCTCGAAGGCGTCGATGGTCAGTTCCTGCGGCACCAGCCCGATCAGACTGCGCGCGGCGCGGTAGTCGCGGTTGATGTCATGGCCGTCGACGGTGACGGAACCCGACGAGCGGTTGACGATGCCGCAGACGATCGAGATCAGCGTTGTCTTGCCGGCGCCATTCGGCCCGAGCAGCGCAAAGATCTCGCCGCGCACGATGTCGAGATTGATCTCCTTCAGCGCCTTGAAGCCGGTGGCGTAGGTCTTGGTGACCCCGGAAATCGAGATGATCGGCTGCATGGCTGAAAACGACTGCTTGAAACAGAGTTGTTGATTTAATCCGCTGAATGTCGGTTCGCAAATCCGGATGTCAATGGCGCTCCTGACAGTTCTGGACCATCGAGGTTCGCCGGAATAGGCAACACCTGCCCGGTCGTCCAGCCAAATTCCACGCAAAAGCAGATTAACCGCACTGCGGCGTTCCGCCTCGCGGCGGGACGCCGCTTTGACCGTCCGGTGCATCAAGCCTATCCTTCAACAAACAAGCAGCAGCCGGAGCCGCCATGGACCCGCTCATTCTGTCGCGCATACAGTTCGGCGCGAACATCTCGTTCCACATCCTGTTCCCGGCGATCACCATCGCGCTCGGCTGGGTGCTGCTGTTCTTCAAGCTCCGCTACAACGCGACAAACGATTCCGCCTGGATGCGCGCTTATTTCACCTGGGTTAAGGTATTCGCGCTGTCCTTCGCCATGGGCGTGGTTTCCGGCGTCACCATGAGTTTTCAGTTCGGCACCAACTGGCCGGGCTATATGGAGACGGTCGGCAACATCGCCGGCCCGCTGCTGGCCTACGAGATCCTGACCGCCTTCTTCCTCGAGGCGGCGTTCCTCGGCATCATGCTGTTCGGCTTCCGCCGTGTCTCGAACCGCGTCCATACACTGGCGACGGTGCTGGTGGCCGGCGGCACCACCTTGTCCGCCTTCTGGATCATCGCACTCAATTCGTGGATGCAGACGCCGGCCGGCTTCGAAATGCGCGATGGTGTTGCGCACGCCACCGACTGGTGGGCCGTTGTCTTCAATCCGTCCATGCCCTACCGGCTCGTCCATATGCTGCTTGCTTCGGGCCTGACCGTCTCGTTCCTGGTCGCCGGCCTGTCGGCGCTGCGCTATCTCTACGGCGATCGCTCGGAATCGATGTGGAAGGCGCTGCGCACCGGCGTCTTCACCGCCGCGATCCTGATCCCGATCCAGATCTTTGCCGGCGACCAGCACGGCCTCAACACGCTGGAACATCAGCCGCAGAAGATCGCCGCCATGGAGGCCAACTGGAACACCGGTCCCAACGTGCCGCTGGTGCTGTTTGCGCTTCCCGATGAAGCGGCCAAGGAGAACAGGTTCGAGCTCACCATTCCCGATGGCGCCAGCCTCATCCTCAGGCACAGCGCCGGCGGCATCGTACCGGGGCTGAACGATTATGCCGGCAACCATCCGCCGGTATTTCCGGTGTTCTGGGGCTTTCGCATCATGGTCGGCACCGGCCTCCTGATGCTCGCCGTCTCCTGGTCGGCGGCCTTCTTCCTCAAGCGCCGCCACGGCCTGCCCAAGCCGCTGGCGCTTGTCATGGTGCCGATGGCGCTGTCCGGCTGGCTGGCGACGCTGGCCGGCTGGTACACCACCGAGATCGGCCGCCAGCCCTGGCTGGTCACCGGCGTGCTGCGTACCGCCGATGCCGTCGGCCCCGTCGCCGGCAGCCATGTCGCGCTGTCGCTCGCGGTCTATCTCATCCTCTACGTGCTGCTCTTGATCGCCTATCTCGGCGTGTTGGTGCATCTGGCATTGAAGGCGGCGAAGGATGGTGACACCTCGCCGCTGCCGGGCGTCATGAACAGGCCGCTGTCGCAGCCGGTTGCGCAACCGGGAGAAACATCATGAGCTTCGACTGGCCGACCCTGCTGCCTCTGATCTTCGCCGGGCTGATGGGCCTCGCTATCCTGATCTACGTCATCCTCGACGGCTTCGATCTCGGCATCGGCATCCTGTTCGCCGCAGCCGAAGACACCGAACAGGATACGATGATCGCCGCCATCGGCCCGTTCTGGGACGCTAACGAGACCTGGCTGGTGCTGGCGGTCGGCTTGCTGCTGGTCGCCTTTCCATTGGCGCACGGCACCATTCTGACGGCGCTCTACATTCCGGTCTTCGTGCTGCTGGTCGGCTTGATCCTGCGCGGCGTCGCGTTCGATTTCCGCGCCAAGGTGCCGGCCGGCAGGAAGCACCGCTGGAACCGCATCTTCTTCCTCGGCTCGGTCATCGCTTCGCTGGCGCAAGGTTATATGCTCGGCGTCTATGTGCTCGGCCTCGACGTTGGCCCTGGCGGCGTCGCTTTCGGCGCGCTGGTGGCGCTCTGCCTTGCCGCGGCCTACGCGGCGATGGGAGCGGCCTGGGTCATCTACAAGACGGAAGGCGATCTGCAGAAGAAGGCGGTGCTGTGGCTGCGCACGGCGTTGGTGCTGACCGCGCTCGGCATGGTCGCGGTATCGCTGGCCACGCCCTTTGCCAGCGCGCGCATCTTCGACAAATGGTTCGTCTGGCCGGCCATGTTCTATTTGTCGCCACTGCCGATCCTGTCGGCAGTGCTGTTCCTGTGGCTGTGGCGCCAGACCTTCCATCTGCCGAAACCCGGCGACCGCCACGCGCTGCTCCCGTTCCTGACATTGGCCGCGATCTTCACGCTCGGCTTTGCCGGCCTCGCCTGGTCGTTCTACCCCTTCGTGGTGCCCGACCGGCTGACCATCTGGCAGGCTGCTTCGGCACCCGAAAGCCTGGCCGTCATCCTGGTCGGGACGGTCGTCGTGCTGCCGATCATCATCTTCTATTCGTTCTTTGCCTACCGGGTGTTCGCCGGCAAGGCGACGGATCTGACCTATGACTGACCGGCATCGCCGTCGCAGCCTGAAACAGAATATTCATCTTCAAGCGGAATAACCTTCTCTGGCCGGCCCAGCAGAATCACCGGCAAGAAGAAGGGCAACAGAATGAACCCCTTTTCTGCGGCAGGACAGGATCGGCTGCTGCTTTTGCTGATCCGGACGGTCGCGTTGATCGGCGCACTCGCGCTTGCCGGCCTGCTGCCGGCCATGCCGCAGGCGCACGCCCAGGACGCGGCCAACTGGACGGGCGTGTGGGACACGAAGTGGCGCGGCGGCGGCGCCCAGATCAAGTTCGAGCAGACGGGCACTGACGTAAAGGGCGTGTACCCGCTTTATAACGGCCGTATCGAGGCCAAGGCCGAAGGCGACAAGCTTGTCGGCCACTGGTTCGAAGGCGACCGCCAGGGCGCCTTCACCTTCGTCCAATCGCCTGACGGCGGCAGCTTCATGGGCCGCTTCGATGCCGCCACCGCCGAATGGTGGACAGGTGTGCGCGTCAGCGCCGTCGAGGACGTCCGTGTCGACCAGTCGAGCCCGATGAGCACCATGCGCTCGTTCCTGCAGACGATGAACGAGAGCGGCGCCGACAACGTGCCGCGCGCCACCGGTGGCGGCATGGGTCTTGCCGGTCTGGCAGCGGGTCTCGTCGACGTCACCGAGGCCGACCGCGGCGGCCTCAACATGCCCGATTACACCAAGCTTCTGTTCACCGTCATCGACAACGCGACGTTCCGTCTGTGGAGCCTGCCGCATGATGCGATTTCCGGAGACGAGGTGACGGCGACGCTGCCGCAATACGGCACCAGGGTCTCCTTCGCCGTCACTTTTCGCCGCAAGAATGGCGACTGGTTCATCGTCGGGCCGCCACTTGGCCAACTCCAGGCAAAGCTCGCCGAATTCCAGGAAGCGCGTGGCGAAGCCGTCGACATGGTCGACGATCCGAGCAGGCTCGCCTCGCCGCGCGACACGTTCAAGGTACTGTTGAGCGGCCTCACCGAAGCCGGCGACCCGGCCCAGGCGGCGCTCGACCTGCGCAACTACAGTCAGGCGGTGCGTGGCGACGAGGCGTTCCTGCTCGAGCGCTATCTCAAAAAGGTCATCGACCGCATCGGCTACGTCTATTGGCAGGAGATCCCCGACGATCCGAAGAGCAACACCCCCTTCGTCTATTTCGAGCATCCCGCCGGCAACATCGTCATCGGCCCGGTCGAGACTGAGAAGGGCAAGATCTGGCAGTTCACGCCCGAGACGCTCGCCCACATCCGCGCGCTCTACGCCGATGTCGAAGACATGCCGGTGGCGCCGGAATTCGCCGCCTTCGCCAGCACCGACCCGTTCTTCATCGCCCGTGGCCTCGCCCGCGAGATCAGCCCCGGCCTGCTCACCCGCGCCGGCCCGATGGAGCACTGGCAATGGTGGATGCTCGGCCTTGCCGCACTGGCCGGCATCGTCTTCGGCTTCATCGCCAATGCGCTGATTTCCTTGTTTGTGCGAAGGACGGACAGCCCGGCCTTCTTCCGCATTGTCGAATGGGCGGTGCGCTCGATCGTGCTTGGCCTCTTCCTGCTGTTGACGCTGCGCCCGCTCGGTCTGCCGCAAGTGGTCGCCGCCCCGGTCAAGGCAATCGCCTGGAGCCTGGTCGTGATTGGCGCCGTGCCGGTGGTCTGGCACCTGATCGGCAAGGTCGCCGACCATTACCGTGGACTGTGGCAGGTGCCCGGCTATCACGACACGCTGATTTCGCTGTCCACCGGCGTGGCGCGCGTCGCCGTGCTGGTCGTCGCCTTCCTGCTGCTGGCCGAAGTGCTCGCCATCCCCTACGAAGGCGTCATTGCCGGTCTCGGCATCGGCGGTCTGGCGGTGGCGCTGGCGGCGCAGCCGACGCTGCAGAACTTCCTCTCCGGCCTGACGCTCTATGCCGACCGGCCGGTCAGCGTCGGCGACTTCTGCAAGTTCGGCGACCAGTCCGGCACGATCGAGCATATCGGCATGCGCTCCACCCGCATCCGGTCGCTCGACCGCACGATCATCTCGGTGCCAAACTCGGATTTCGCCGGCATGCAGATCGAGAACTACGCGCATCGCGACCGCACCCGGTTCGCGACGACGCTGCAGCTGCGCTACGAAACGACGCCCGATCAGCTACGTTACGTCCTGGCCGAGCTGCGCAAGTTGCTGATTGCCCATCCGCGCGTCATCGATGAGCCGTGCCGCGTGCGCTTTGCCGGCTTCGGCGCCTATTCGCTCGATATCGACGTGTTCACTTATATCAAAACCGCCGACGTGGCCGATTTTCAAGCCATCCGCGAGGACATCCTGTTGTCCATGATCAACATCATGGATGATGCCGGCGCGCAGTTCGCCTTCCCTTCGTCACTGGAATACAGAGCCACCGACCTTCCGGTCGACGACGAAAAACGCATCGCCGCGGAGAAAAGGGTCAGCGATTGGCGCGAGGCGCAAAACCTGCCTTTCCCCGACTTCAGCCAGATCGACAAATTCGCCCTCAACAACACACTTGCCTACCCGCCTGAGGGCTCGGCGCATTATCGCGAGACAGAGCCCGACCCGGACTCGGCCGAGGCAAAGGCGACGCTGGAGAAGGTGCGCTGGAGCCTGCCCTGGAAAAAGGGGGAGTAGTGCGAAGCGCGGAAACTGCTGATCTCCCCCCTTGAGGGGGAGATGTCGCTGAAAGCGACAGAGGGGGTCGCCGCGCGTGGAGTGCCAACTTCGTCTTCCTCGATATGCCGGACCGCGTCGCGCCAACCGAACCGACCCCCTCTGGCCTGCCGGCCATCTCCCCCTCAAGGGGGGAGATCAGCAGGCCCCGCCGCAAAACTCAGCTCTTGCTGGCGGCCAGCACCAGTACCGGCTTTTCGCGGTAGAGGTTGGGGAAGAGCCGCTTCAGATTCTCGACCTTGGGCAGATCGTTGTAGACGATATAGGGATAGGTCGGGTTGAGCGTCAGAAAGTCCTGGTGATAGTCCTCGGCCGGATAGAAGGTCTTGCCGGTCTCCAGCGTCGTCACGATCGGCTTGGGAAACACCTTGGCCTTGTCGAGCTGGGCGATGTAGCCTTCGGCGATCTTTTTCTGCGTGTCGTTTTCGGCAAAGATCGTCGAACGGTACTGGGTGCCGCTGTCCGGCCCCTGGTAGTTCAGCTGCGTCGGATTGTGCGCGACCGAGAAATACACCTGCAGCAGCTGGCCGTAGGTCACCTCGGACGGCTCGTAGGTGATCTCGACGGATTCGGCATGGCCCGTCCGGCTGGTGCCGACCATTTCATAGACGGCCGTGTCCTTGTCGCCGCCGGCATAGCCGGAAACGGCGCTGGTGACGCCGTTGACGTGCTGGAACACGCCTTGCACACCCCAGAAGCAGCCGCCGGCGAAGACCGCCTTTTCGGTGCCGGCGGTGGCCTTCTCGTCCAATGCCGGCGGCGGGATCACCACCGCGTCTTCGGCCGAGACTGCCGGCGTCTGCCAGAGCACGGCCGCGGCGGCCGTGAGGATGAGCGCGGCAAGTGCTGCTTTTGCGAAAATCGACGATCGTTTCAGGGCTCCCGTCATGTCTGATCTCCCATGATGCTGGTGTGGATTATACGACGGATAGGTCCGCCGGGCTCTCACATTGCTGTGCGCATCGCCTATTTGGCCGGAGCCATGGCATCGCAGGCCTTGGTCGCTTCGGCTTTCTTCATGGCGTCCGTCTCGGCGGCGGCCTTGGCCATGCAGTCGGCCTTCATCGGATCTGTCGCCTTCATCGCGGTCGTGGCCATCGCGTCAGCCGCCATGGCGCCGGCCGGCTTCATTGCGTCCGTTGCCGGTTTCATGGCGTTTGTTGCCATGGCGTTCGCCGGCTTCATCGCATCTTCGGCCCGCGCCGCGCCTCCTGCGAACAGCGCCGTCGAGCAAAGTGCGAAGGCGAGTGCCGCCAGGGTCGGGCGATTGGTCAAAGGATTGGTCATGATGATCTCCTAGGGTTTGGCAGGGGTTGACGGCATGCAGCGGCGCCGCTGCGGCGTTGCGCAAATTTCGGAACGGGTTCTAATTCGCTGCGGCAGCGAGGATCGGCCCGCCGCCCGGCACCTGCACCAGCACCGCTGTGCTGAGGCCGCCCGTCGCCGCCGGCAGCGGCAGTGCGGTGGCGTCGCCGGTCCAACTGCCCAGCCTGGTCAGCGAATGCACGACATTGGCGTGCGGCAGCGTGCGGCCGGTGTTTTCTCCGCGCGCCACCGGCACCTCGACGACGCCCTTGCCGTAACGCACCAGCCAGACATCGGCCCTGCCGCCGGGCACCGGACCGGCGCCGATGCTGACCTTTCCGCCGGCGAGCGACAACGAAGGTCCGTCAGCGTGGCCGCCACTCGAAATCAGCTGCTCGATCTCGCCCGGCCTGGCGCCGACGGCATCGGCCCTGCCGTTGACCACCACTTGCGGCGTGAACGGGCCGCAACGGCCGAGCGACGGTTCATAGCGGACCTGGCGCTGCGTGAATTCTTCTTTGCCGAATGTGTCCTTCCAGCCGAGATAGTCCCAGTAGGTGACGTTGAAGGACAGCGCCAGCACGCCGGGCCGGTCCTTGACCTTGATCAGATTGGCGTTGGCCGGCGGACAGGACGAGCAGCCCTGGCTGGTGAACAGCTCTACGACGGTCAGCGTCTGGCCGGCGGCCGCGCTGGTTGCCGACAGCACAGTCGCGGAAAACAGTGCCGCGGCGAGCCCCATCAGGGCTGTGCTGCGTTTCGATCCGGTCATCGCTGTTCTCCTGTGCGGTTCCATGTCCACACTTCGCCGCCGACACACGGTTCGTTACAGCATCACCGCTTCGTGATTGAGGAGAAGTCCGAGTTCCTAGAGCATTAGCGAGAGCCGAGGGGATGTCCGATCTCCCCCCTTGAGGACCCACAAGGGGGAGATCGGCACTCAAGTCGCCCCTATTGTGTGAGCACGGTTTCCGAAGGCCGCTTGTTGAACGCGCACTTGCCGGTCACAAAATAGGAAAAATCGGCATCGTCTATGGTGTTGTTGGTAAGTGATCCGCCATCTTCCCACGCTTGACTGCTGGTGATGCCGCACGGCACGGCCTCAAAGATGTCGACAGTCGTATTGGCCAGCGTCTTGACCTTGTCGATAAACAATCGGTCGGACGTGGCCGGATCGTCCGATCGCAGGGTTTCTTTCGTGCCCGAGGCCAGATAGCCGCCGCCAAGACCAGGATTGGGATTCGGAATCTTCATCTCCAGAGACAGGTTATCCATGTCCTTCACGTCGATCACCGCACCGGCGCCGGTCGCGGGATACATCGTGTTGACGCAGGTGGTTGCGTATTTCCTGGTACCGCTGATCTGAGTGATTGTGCCGGTGGGCAAGCCATAGAAGCTGGTCACCGTGACGGTCGTGCATACTTGTTTCTGGACCAGCGTCTCCGTCGTTCCGTTGATCGTGTAAACAGAGGACGTCCCGTAGCCTTTGGGATCGCCAAACCTGTTGTACGCGTAGGAGATCCTCATCAGCTTGTTGGCCGCCGCGTCACCGGGTTTGGTGCCGTAGAGCGTCACCGTCTTGTCCCACCAGCCAGAGATCTTGTCGACCTTGAACGTGGCTTGCACCAATGCCGGCCGCTTTGTCACTGCCGACGCAACGCCGATCTGCACCGTGTTGATCCTGGCGATCTGCATGAAATTCGTCGGCATGGCAAAGCCGGCCGAAGCCTTGATGCTGGCGGCGCCGTCGGTGGCGACGACGAAGCTGTCGAGCTTGGCCGTGCCTTGCCCGCCATTGGCCAGGTATGCCTCCTGCAGTTTTACCTGGCGGTCCGCCAGTGAGGTGTCCGTCGAAAGCGTCGTGATCGACAGCGACGCTGCATCGAGGGCGTTCTGCATCGATGCCCTGGTTGAAACCGCAGAGGTATAGTCGATGGAAAAACCCAATGCGGCAACCATCGGGATAAGCAAGATGGCGAGCAATGGCGCGAACGAGCCGCTCACCGATTTGAGAAATTTGCGTGCTGACAACGGCATTCCGATCCCCCCGAAACGGCGATGGCCAGTGGCTATCACGCCGGGCGCGAACTATGCTCTAATCTCATGGATCAAAGTTTAACGACTTTGCCGCCCCGCCGCCGCACCCGCGCCCCGCCGCTTGCCGATGTAGCGTGCCCCTGCTAAAGCGCGGCGCATGACCACGCCGATCAAAAACATCCGCAACTTCTCCATCGTTGCCCATATCGACCATGGCAAATCCACGCTTGCCGACCGGCTGATCCAGTCGACCGGCGGGCTGGAGCTGCGCGACATGAAGGAGCAGGTGCTGGACTCGATGGACATCGAGCGCGAGCGCGGCATCACCATCAAGGCGCAGACGGTGCGGCTGAAATACCGCGCCAACAATGGCGAGGACTATATCCTCAACCTGATCGACACGCCCGGCCATGTCGACTTCGCCTATGAAGTGTCGCGCTCGCTCGCCGCCTGCGAAGGTTCGCTGCTGGTCGTCGACGCCTCGCAAGGCGTCGAGGCACAGACGCTGGCCAATGTCTACCAGGCGATCGACAACAACCACGAGATCGTCGTGGTGCTGAACAAGGTCGACCTGCCCGCCGCCGAGCCCGAGCGCATCCGCGAACAGGTCGAGGAGGTGATCGGCATCGACGCCTCCAACGCCGTGCTGATTTCGGCCAAGACCGGCCTCGGCATTCCCGACGTGCTCGAAGCGATCGTCAACGATCTGCCGCCGCCGCGCGAGGGCGACATCACGGCCCCGCTGAAGGCGATGCTGGTCGACAGCTGGTACGACGCCTATCTCGGCGTCATCGTGCTGGTCCGCATCATCGACGGCGTGCTGAAGAAGGGCCAGACCATCCGCATGATGGGCACTGGCGCCAGGTACCTGGTCGAGCGCACCGGCGTCTTTACGCCCGCCCGCATCAATGTCGACGAGCTCGGCCCCGGCGAGTTCGGTTTCTTCACCGGCTCGATCAAGGAAGTCGCCGACACTCGCGTCGGCGACACCATCACCGAGGACAGGCGCCCGACGGCACAAGCCCTGCCCGGCTTCAAGCCGGCGCAGCCAGTGGTGTTCTGCGGCCTGTTCCCGGTCGACGCCGCCGACTTCGAGGATCTGCGCGCCGCCGTCGGCAAGCTGCGCCTCAACGACGCCTCCTTCTCCTTTGAAATGGAAACCAGTGCCGCACTTGGCTTCGGCTATCGCTGCGGCTTCCTTGGCCTGCTGCATCTTGAAATCATCCAGGAGCGGCTGGAGCGCGAGTTCAATCTCGACCTCATCGCCACCGCACCTAGCGTCGTCTACCGCCTGCTGTTGAACGATGGCACGGTCAAGGAACTGCACAACCCGGCCGACATGCCCGACGTGGTCAAGATATCGGCCATCGAGGAGCCATGGATCCGCGCCACCATCCTCACCCCCGACGACTATCTCGGCGGCATCCTGAAACTCTGCCAGGATAGGCGCGGCATTCAGGCCGACCTCTCCTATGTCGGCAAACGCGCCATGCTCATCTACGATCTGCCGCTCAACGAGGTGGTCTTCGACTTCTACGACCGGCTGAAATCGATCTCCAAGGGCTACGCCTCGTTCGACTATCATTTGACCGACTACAAGGAAGGCGACCTGGTCAAGATGTCGATCCTGGTCAACGAAGAGCCAGTCGATGCGCTGTCGATGCTGGTCCACCGTACGGCAGCGGAAAAGCGCGGCCGCCAGATGTGCGAGAAGCTGAAGGAGCTGATCCCGCATCATCTGTTCAAGATCCCGATCCAGGCGGCGATCGGCGGCAAGGTCATCGCCCGCGAGACGATCTCTGCGCTGCGCAAGGACGTCACGGCCAAATGCTACGGCGGCGACGTCTCACGCAAACGCAAGCTGCTCGACAAGCAGAAAGAGGGCAAGAAGCGGATGCGGCAGTTCGGCAAGGTGGATATCCCGCAGGAGGCGTTTATCCAGGCGCTGAAGATGGGGGATTGAGAAGCTGGTTGGCGCGCACGGCGCGCCAAGCCATCGATCCAGTGAATCGATGGCAGGCTTCGAAAGCGGGGGAGCTGCCGGAGGCAGCGGGCCCCCCGCCAGCGCGGCGCTGAAGCTGCATGGTGGAGATTATTCTCCGGGCGGCGGCGGTGGCGGACGATCCTCGGGCACAGGCGGGGGTTCCCTCGACTCCGTGGCAATCTCTCGAAAAATGCCATCGACACCTGCGAAGATTAGCCGACCGAGTTCTGCAACCTCAGATGCGTCGCCTAAGCGAATGAGACGCATTGTTTGCAGGCATAGAACAGCAATGTCGTTAGGTGAGTTATCCGTTATTTGGTAGGCAGCCTGGAATGCGGAAAGGACGGCGCGGACCAATCTTGGTTCCAGTCGCGGGAGAGCGGTGTTCCAAACGTGAATAGCGACCGACTGGCTTCCTATCTGGAGACCAAAATTCGGCGTAAAAGTTACGGAAAACGTTTCGCCAGGGCTTCGCACAGTAGTCGGCGCAAAATCCAAAATTGCACCGGGATTGAGAGCTCTCCAAGCGGCCAGCCGCTGTAGGCCAAGTTGAGCAGATCGTCGCTCTGGCTCTTGTGCTATTGTTGAAGTCGCAGTCAGCAAGCTCTCTAACGACTCTCCAGCCGTCAGCCGATGGCAGAGTCTGCGAAGGCTCATGTGAAAATCATAGCCGCTTTCTCGTGGCGTAGATCTCCGGCGCAGCTCAGTTCGCTGTGGGCGAACGTTCATGTGAACGATTCGCAAGAAGGCAGAAATTCCGAAAGCTGGCATTGGGACACCTTCCCAAATTTCGATTCGCACTCGCTAATATACACGAAATTCCCGATTTGTTCTCTCGCATTCAGCGCTTTCAAGCAGTCTTTTTGGTTGCCTCCACTTTATCTGGAAAAGCTCTCGGGAGTAGGATCCTAAAGGTGCTCCCCTCGTTCAATTTCGAAGTAACTGTTATGTATCCTCCACTCTGTTTAACGATGCCGTACACCATGGATAGGCCTAGCCCAGAGCCACGTCCAACCTCCTTCGTCGTAAAAAAGGGCTCGAATATTCTGTCAATTATTTCAGGTTCGATACCTTTGCCGGTATCTCGGACTGAGAGTTCTACGTAGTCACCGGAGCTAACGACCTCGTCGCCAAAAATGAGTCGCGAGCGTACAGTATGGTTTTTCAACTCTATGAAAACAGAGCCTCCGTCGTCGGGCATAGCATCGCGCGAGTTGACTACGAGATTGACGATAATCTGTTCGATCTGGCTGATGTCGACCTTTACCTCCCAAAGGCCCGGATCAGATTGGCTTGCAATCACAATGCCGTTTCCAACTAAGCGAGTTAAAAGCATGAGGAGATCGTCGAGGACCTCCGCCAGGTCCAATATTTCAGGAGTGATCTCCTGTTTGCGAGAAAATGCCAAAAGCTGTCGAATGAGACTGGCACCCCTGTTGGCCGACTCTCTTATGCTAAGTAGTTTTTGATAGGCTGGCACACCGGGTGAAACGACACTGAATAATTCCTCAGCTGAAGAAGAGATAGAGCTCAAAACACTTCCAAAATCATGAGCAATCCCTGCTGAGAGCTGGCCTACAGCCTGGAGTCGCTGCGACTGCGACAATAGCGCGGCCGTGCTCATCTCCGAGTCACCAATAGATGCGATGTGACTTCGATTATACTTTGCTTGGATCTCGTTCACCCGGTCCTGATGGTCATCGATAAGTTTCTTTATCTCGGCATTGCCGCCATAGACTAAGTTCTCCTTCAGGTCTTTGACCGGGTACAGAGGGTCAGCAATTGCTCTCGGGACGTACACTTTTAATTCTTCAAGAAGTTTTCTAAAGAAATCGTCCGCGTCCTGGTTTGGCACGACGGAGGCATACCGACTAGTAGCGAGGAGCTCGGCAACGTATTTGTCCGTGGCGGCTAGTCGATCCGAATAGGATATCCAAAAGATCTGGGTATCTGGCCATCGGCGCCCCGCCTCGATGAGTAATTGCATCAATCCTCGCTCACGTCCGCCATATCCGATGGCAATGAACACGCTTGCGGTGCGAAAAAGTTCATCGATCGCGTGGCGAGCCGCATGATTATTGGCAAGTTCATCCGTATCGGTTTGCGAATTTCGGAGATAGTAAGTGTGGCGAGATCCATGAATTTGAATGAGCTGCGGATAGTTGGAATCGCCGCTTATCCGATATAAAGAGTCCAAGCCGTCAGCAACGACTGGAAGACGCCCACTACGAGAAAGTCCGTCAAGGACCAGTTGATCAAAATTCGTCGTCAGTATGGTGGAGACATAACCTAATCTAACTAGCTCTCCAATGCATAGGTGAGTCCAATTTATGCGGCGATCTATTCGGTCGAATAGTTGGGAAAAAACTCCCCTTATTTCCTTTGGGGTTTTGTAGTGTTTTGAGAAGATGTAATCGTACACCGATGGCCAATCGGTGGCGTCGCCATTGACACCTTGAAAGAGGTCGCTTTCAAACTTTCCGGAGGTGACTAAATACCGAAGAGCCTCCGCAGGATCTGCTATGTTCGCGCGTTCAATACCATAACTGTCGGCTAGACGAATAGCCAACTCTTGGGCAATTTCTCCTGCAAGTGGGATGCCCGCACTTCTGGAACATCCGGCACCAACGAGAAGAATGGTGCGCCCAAGAGCCTTTGACCCAGATTGAGGTTGGTAGTCACGCCGCATAGCATCAGCGACGTCTGAAACGGACGCAATATTAACTTGATTAACTTGGTTCACGATGAGCCTTCAGATTGCCAAGAGAGCACCTAACCATACTTGCTGAATTTAATGGAGAGAAGTTCATGCAACCGCGCAGGTTCTTTAGCATTGAGCATCTTCCCCGCCTGTCTGATGCCAAGCGGCCGGCGTTGGCTAACCTCGAGTTGATCGCGCCGCCGGCTTGATAACCGTCAGATACGCGCCGGCCCTTGAGGCCGCCCTTTGAGAACGCCCCGCCCTGAAGTATCCTTAGGTGGCTTTGGGGGGAGATCTCAATGCGCTCCACTGTGGATACCATCGCCGCGATCGGCCTCGCCATCGGCGGCGCTTTCGGACTCGCCGGCACCTTCGTCGAGAGCGCGCCCCTTCGCGAAACGCTCTGGACGATCGACGGCGTGGCGCTCGTAGTGGCGACCGCGCTGCTGACGATGAAATATCAGCGGCAGGGCAATGACTGGGTGGCGGCCGGATTTCTGACCTTTCTCGCCGGCGAAAGCCTGCTGCTCTCCGGCAATGCGGCGGGGCTTGAGGCCAGCGTGCCCTCCTATGTCGGCGGTATCTCGCTTTGGGCGGCGGCGCTGGTCATGGTCAGCGCGCCGAAAACCTTCGCGCTGTGGATGCGGCTCACGGCTGTCGTGGCCGCCTTGCTGTTTGTTGCGTCGGCGGGCCTGATCCTCTGGGGGGCGCCGTTACTGCCGACCTCGGAGCCGCTGCCCGCTGCCGGATATCCCTTCCTGGTGCTCACATTCATCGGCTGGATCTGGACGCTGCTGAAGCCCCGCCGGTGAGGCCAGTCGGACCGCCCCCTCTCCGGCCGCTTCGCGGCCACCTCTCCCCCACTTCGTGGGGGCGAGGAACCCAGGTCTTGTGAGGCTTCGGCGATTGGCATTTCCTCGCCCCACGAAGTGGGGAGAGGTGGTTTGCGAAGCAAACCGGAGAGGGGTCTTCCTTGGCAACGCTGCGCTTTCGCGATGTGCAAATGGCGCACCCCCTTCCACCCATCCCGCCGCCATGCCATGTTCTCGCTCGCGGCCGGGCAGGCCGCTTCATTCCGGGGGGAAATCATCATGTCGTCCTACGCTTTCGCGCGCCGCGTCGCCGCGTCGCTGTTCATTGTCACGCTGTTTGCGCCCGTCGCGCATGCCGGCGATGTCACCTTCGAGATCAAGAACAGCCATCCGAACGCCATGCGCGTCGAGCTCTACAGCCAGAACCGCGATCATGTCTGGCCGGGCAACAATCAGGATTATTATCTCAACGACGGCGAGACCAAGGCGATCCCGCTGTCCTGCAGTGACGGCGAATCGATCTGCTACGGCGCCTGGGTCGATGGCGACGAGAACACCTATTGGGGCGTCGGCCCCGGCAATACGGAAAAGTGCGACGATTGCTGCTACACCTGCAGTGGCGGCGAGACCGAGGAAATCGATCTGGTTCCGTGACGTGGCAGATCTCCCCCCTTGAGGGGGAGATGTCGCCAAAGGCGACAGAGGGGGTCGCCGCGCATAGAGCGCCAACCTGTTCTGCAGCAGTAGGCCGAGTCCGGTCGTGCCGACCCCCTCTGGCCGCTGCGCGGCCATCTCCCCCGCGAGGGGGGAGAGGGCCGTCCCGCGAGTGCAGGCCGGCAACGCCGGAATTTCAAAGCTGAAACAAAAAACCCGCCTCGGCAGGCGGGTCGTTGGAGCCAATTAGCACCATACCCAAATTAGTAGCATAGCTGCCGGCACAAAGCAAGAACAAAATGTGGTGCTGCGAGCAAGAAATGCGAATTCCCTTACCGCCGCGCCCGAGGTCGGCCCTCACGAGGGTGAGAATGCTGCCTTGACGTCGTCCTGACTGTCGCCATAGCGTAGTCCGACAGGAGACCCACCCAATGGCAGTGGTCGAAGGCGAGAACATCGACATCGGCTTTTCGGGAAAACGTTGCATCCATTCGCGCAACTGCGTGCTTGGCGATCCGCATGTTTTCGTGCCCAACGCGCCCGGCCAGTGGATCCACCCCGAGGCGGCCAGCGTCGAGAAGATCGTGGCGCTCGCCGAAGCCTGCCCGTCCGGCGCCATCACCTATATCCGCAAGGATGGCGGGCCGCAGGAACAGCCGCCGGTGGTCAACATTGTGCGCATCCGCGAAAACGGCCCGCTTGCCGTCCATGCCGAGATCGTGTTGGGCGGCGAAACGTTTTACCGCGCCACGCTGTGCCGCTGCGGCGCCTCGGAAAACAAGCCGTTCTGCGATGGCAGCCACACCAAATCGGGCTTCACCGCCACCGGCGAGCCGGCGCTGAAGGACGCGCCGGCGCTGGAGGTGCGGAATGGCCCGCTGACCGTCACACCGACGACCAACGGCCCGCTCAAGCTCGAAGGCAATGTCGAAATCGTCACCGGCACCGGCCACACGGTCGACCGTACGCAACGCGCCTTCCTCTGCCGCTGCGGCCATTCCGCCAACAAGCCGTTTTGTGACGGGTCGCATAAGCGCGTGGGGTTTGTCGGGTAGCCTAGCGATCTCCCCCCTTGAGGGGGAGATGTCGCCGAAGGCGACAGAGGGGGTCGGTACGTCCTGACGCCAATGCCATCGCGGCCAGAGAATGCCGGGGCTCCACGCGAGACGACCCCCTCTGGCCTGCCGGCCATCTCCCCCTCGAGGGGGGAGATTACGCTGCCTTGGCCCAGCGCTCGTGCCTTTATCGGCCCGTTCATATCGGCTAAGGGCGGGGCAGCAATTCTCCGGACCCAAATATGACCGCCAAGATCAAATCGCCACCCCTGTTCCTCGGCATCGACACCGGCGGCACCTATACCGACGCGGTGCTGTGGTCGGAAGCCGGCGGCCCCGGCGGAAAAGTGCTGGCCAAGGCCAAGGCGCTGACCACCCGCCACGACCTGGCGGTCGGCATATCGGGCGCAGTCGATGCGGTGCTGCAAAAGGCCGGCACCGACCCGGCAGCGATCAAACTGGTGTCGATGTCGACGACGCTAGCCACCAATGCGCTGGTCGAGGGCCAGGGCGGGCGCGTAGCGCTGGTGATGATCGGCTTTGCCGAGGGCGACCTTGCCCGCGACGGGCTGAAGGCGGCGCTCGGCACCGACCCGGTGGTGTTCTGCCCCGGCGGCCACGATGTCCATGGCAATGCGGCAAAGCTCGATCTTTCCGGGCTGGAGGCAGCTTTGCCGGAACTGGAAAAGTCGGTGTCCGGCTTTGCCGTCTGCGCCTATTTCGCCACCCGCAACCCGGCGCATGAGCTAAGCGCGCGGAACCTGATCCGCGACAGGACCGGCCTGCCGGTCACCGCCAGCCACGAACTGTCGGCCAAGCTCGGCGGCCCGCGCCGGGCGCTGACGACATTGCTCAACGCCAGGCTGATCTCGATGATCGACCGGCTGGTCGCGGCAACCGAAGGCTTTTTGGCCGCGCGCAACATCGCCGCCCCGCTGATGGTGGTGCGCGGCGACGGCGCTCTGGTCTCGGCCGCCTTTGCCCGCCAGCGGCCGATCGAGACCATCCTGTCCGGCCCCGCCGCCAGCCTTGTCGGCGCCCGCCACATGACCGGCCTCGACGATGCCGTGGTCTCCGATATCGGCGGCACCACCACCGACGTCGCCGTGCTCGACAAGGGCCGGCCGCGGCTCGATCCGGAAGGCGCCACCGTCGGCGGTTTCCGCACCATGGTCGAGGCCGTCGCGATGCGCACTTTTGGCCTCGGCGGCGATTCCGAAGTGGCGCTGGAGGACGGCGCGCTCAATCCGAGAATCCTGCTCGGCCCGCGCCGCCTGGTGCCGCTGGCGCTGGCCGGCATGATGCATGGCGAGGCCGTCACCGCGGAGCTCGAACGCCAGCTGCGCGCGCCCAACCCCGGCCGCATGGATGGCCGGCTGGCGGTGCGCACCGGCGTGCCGGAGCGGCTGGCGGCCGGACTGACCGGTGCCGAAGCCAAGCTTTACGAGCTGATTGGTGCCGTGCCGCAGGCTCTCGACAGATTGCTGACCTCGAACGCCCAGAACGCCACCTTGAACCGGCTGGTGTCGCGCGGGCTGGTGCATGTCGCCGGCTTCACGCCGTCGGACGCCGCGCATGTGCTGGGCAGGCAGGCCAATTGGGATGCGGCCGCGGCGCGTCTCGGCGCCGAGTTGTTCGCGCGCAAGCGCGACGGCCGCGGCCAGTTCATCGCCGCCTCGCCGGAGGCGATCTCGGAACGGGTGCTGACCGCGCTGACCCGCCTGTCGGCGGAAGTCATCCTCGAGACCGCCTTTGCCGAGGACGGGCTGGATGGCGCGGCGACCGTCGCCCATGCCCTGGTCCAGCGCGCCGTCGACGCGCATCCCGGCATCGCCCGCCTCAGCGTCGCGCTCGACCGTCCGGTCATCGGCCTCGGCGCCTCGGCGCCGCTGCACTATGCCGGCCTGGCCGAGCTGGTCGGCAATGAATGCATGGTGCCTGAGGATACCGATGTCGCCAACGCGCTCGGCGCCGTCGTCGGCCAGGTGCGGGTCTCGGCCGAGGCGCGCGTCAGCCAGCCCAAGGAAGGGCTGTTCCGCGTCGCCTCCGGTGAAAGCGTGCGCGATTTCAACGACGAGGCGGCGGCAATCGCCGCGGCGGAGAAAGATGTGCGGGCGATTGCCGCCGGGCGGGCTAAGGACGCCGGCACCGACAGTGCCGAGATCGAAATCGCCAGCGAGTTCCGAGTCTCCACCGTAGAGGGCCAGCGCATGTTCATCGAGGCGCATGTCGTGGCGGTGGCGTCGGGACGGCCAAGGATTGCGGTGTAGGTTCAGCCAATCTCCCCCCTTGTGGGGAGATGTCCGGCAGGACAGAGGGGGGCGCTGTCCCGCCGACGTATCAGTCCTTCGCAGTTGCGCCCTCAGGCTTGTTCGCGAGTGACAAGGTCTGCGATCCTTCGCGCCCCCCTCTGCCCTGCCGGGCATCTCCCCCACGAGAGGGGAGATTGGCAGCTCCAGCGGCAATACCAAGTTCCGGTGTGGCGAATTAGAAACCCGAAGCGATTTGCCCTACCTTCTCCCTGAGCTGAATTGACCCTGCCACCGTGACATGCCAAAGGCCCGGCCTAGCCTTTCGTCTGGAGAAGCCCTGATGACTGATCGCGTCGAGATCGCCGGATTGCGGATTGCCCGCGAGCTTCATGATTTTGTCGTGAACGAAGCGATGCCGGGCACCGGCATCGAGGCGGAGGCATTCTGGAACGGTTTTTCGGCCATCGTCCATGATCTCTCGCCAAAAAACCGGGCGCTGCTCGAAAAGCGCGATGCCATGCAGGACAAGCTCGACCGCTGGTATCGCGACAATGGCGCGCCCGTCGACATGGAGGCCTACACGAGCTTCCTGCGCGAGATCGGCTATCTCCTGCCCGAGGGGCCGGCCTTCAGCGTGACGACCGAAAATGTCGACCCGGAAATCGCTTCGGTCGCCGGGCCGCAGCTGGTGGTGCCGGTGATGAACGCGCGTTATGCGCTGAACGCCGCCAATGCGCGCTGGGGCTCGCTGTACGATGCGCTCTACGGAACCGACGCTATCCCGGAGACGGCCGGCGCCGAGCGAGGCAACAAATTCAATCCGGCGCGCGGCGCCAAGGTCGTCGCCTGGGTGAAAAGCTTCTTCGACGAGGCGGTGCCGCTCACCACAGGCAAATGGGCCGGCGTCAACGGGCTTTCGGTCGCCAACGGCATGTTGCGGCTCGGCGAGGGTGCCGGCGCCACCACGCTTGCCGACCTCAGACAGTTTGCCGGCTATCGCGGCGATGCCGCCGACCCCGAAGCCGTGCTGCTCACCAAGAACGGCCTGCACATCGAAATCGTTGTCGACCACAACAACCAGATCGGCCGCACCGATCCGGCCGGCATTGCCGATGTCGTGCTGGAATCGGCGCTGACCACCATCCAGGACTGCGAGGATTCGGTCGCCGCGGTGGATGCGCAGGACAAGGTGCTGGTCTACCGCAACTGGCTCGGCCTGATGAAGGGCGACTTGGCGGAAGAGATCACCAAGGCCGGCAAGAGCTTTGTCCGAAGGCTCAACCCCGACCGTACTTACACCGCGCCGGATGGCGGCACGCTGACCTTGCCCGGCCGCTCGCTGATGCTGGTCAGGAATGTCGGCCACCTTATGACCAATCCGGCGATATCAGACCGCGACGGCAACGAGGTGCCGGAAGGCATCATGGATGCGGCGCTGACGGCGCTGATCGCGCTGCATGACATCGGCGTGAACGGGCGCCGCACCAATTCTCGCGCCGGCTCGATGTACATCGTAAAGCCCAAGATGCACGGGCCCGACGAAGTTGCCTTCGCCGTCGAGATTTTCGACCGTGTCGAGGCGCTGCTCGGCGTGCCCAAAAACACCCTCAAGATGGGCATCATGGACGAGGAGCGGCGCACCACCGTCAACCTCAAGGAGGCGATCCGCGCCGCGAAAGAACGCGTCGTCTTCATCAACACCGGCTTCCTCGATCGCACCGGCGACGAGATCCACACCTCGATGGAAGCCGGCCCGATGATCCGCAAGGGCGACATGAAGCAGGCCGCCTGGATTGCCGCCTACGAAGCCTGGAACGTCGACATCGGGCTGGAATGTGGGTTGGCCGGCCACGCCCAGATAGGCAAGGGCATGTGGGCGATGCCCGACCTGATGGCGGCGATGCTGGCCGAGAAAATCGCGCATCCCAAGGCCGGCGCCAACACCGCCTGGGTGCCGTCGCCGACGGCGGCAACCCTGCACGCCACGCACTACCACAAGGTCGACGTCCATGCCGTGCAGGCGGCACTGAAGAGCCGGCCCAAGGCAAAACTCGACGACATCCTGTCGGTGCCGGTCGCGGTGCGGCCGAACTGGTCTCAGGCGGACATCCAGAAGGAACTCGACAACAACGCGCAAGGCATTCTGGGCTATGTCGTGCGCTGGATCGACCAGGGCGTCGGCTGTTCGAAAGTGCCGGACATAAACGACGTCGGCCTGATGGAGGACCGCGCCACGCTGCGCATCTCCTCGCAGCACATCGCCAACTGGCTGCATCACGGCGTCTGCACGCCCGAGCAGGTCATGGAGACGATGAAACGCATGGCGGCGATCGTCGACCGCCAGAACGAAGGCGATCCGCTCTACCGGCCGATGGCGCCGGATTTCGACAAGTCCATCGCCTTCCTCGCCGCCTGCGACCTCGTCTTCAAAGGCCGCATCCAGCCCAACGGCTACACCGAGCCAGTGCTGCACGCGCGGCGGCTGGAGCTGAAGGCGAAGCAGGGCACCTGAAGCGAAGGCATGGGAGTCGGGGTCCCCCTCCCCCTTGAGGGGAGGGTGGCCCGAAGGGCCGGGAGGGGTCCTGCAAGAAGTGCGCCGACTCCCATTCCAGCGACAAGAACGGGATTGTCTTGGCGACCAATACTCGGTGCCATCTTGATCTGCGCATATCGTGCAGACGTTAAAGGCCGAGCACGTCGCCGGCGACCCCACCCGGCCGCTTCGCGGCCACCCTCCCCTCGAGGGGAAGGAAGCCTACGCCGCTTGTGCCATCCGTTCCGAGCTCATGCGGTAGGAAATCGCTTCGGCCAGATGGATGCGGCCGACTGTTTCGCTTGCCTCGAGGTCGGCCAGCGTCCGCGCCACCTTCAAGACGCGGTGATAGGCGCGCGCGGAAAAGCCGAGTTTTTCGCTGGCATCTCTGAGCAACGACAGGCCGGCGGCATCGGGCATGGCGATCGCCTCGATGACGGAGGGCGAGCAATGGGCGTTGGTGGTGGCGGTCGCGCCGAGCCGCTCGAAGCGCTCGCGCTGGATCGTACGGGCGCGGGCGACGCGCAGCGCCACCGCGGCACTTTTCTCTGCCCGGTCCGGCCGGATCAAATCGCTGGCCGAGACCGCCGGCACCTCGATCCTGAGGTCGATACGGTCGAGCAGCGGGCCGGAAATGCGCGCCTGGTAGTCGGTGCGGCAGCGGTCGCCGCGCAGGCAGCGATAGCCGGGCTCGCCGGCCATGCCGCAGCGGCACGGGTTCATCGCCGCGACCAGCTGGATACGTGCCGGATAGGTGACGCGATGATTGGCGCGCGCGATCATGCAGTCGCCGGTCTCGAGCGGCTGGCGCAGTGCATCGAGCGCCTGCGGCGAGAATTCGGGGAACTCGTCGAGGAACAGCACGCCGTGATGGGCAAGCGAGGCCTCGCCCGGCCGCACGCGCAGACCGCCGCCGACCATCGCCGCCATCGAGGCCGAATGATGTGGCGCGCGGAACGGCCGCCGGTCGGTGAGTTTTCCTTCGCCGAGTTCGCCGGCCACCGAGGCGATCATCGAGACTTCGAGCAATTCCCTGGGCGCCAGCGGCGGCAGGATCGACGGCAGCCGCTGCGCCAGCATCGACTTTCCCGACCCCGGCGGTCCGACCATCAGAAGATTGTGGCCGCCGGCCGCCGCCACCTCCAGCGCCCGCTTGGCGGTCTCCTGGCCCTTGATGTCGGCAAGGTCGGGCAGGTCGCGCGCCGAGGCATGGATGCCGGCTTCCGGCCGCGACAGAACCTGCGTGCCGCGAAAATGATTGGCGATGGCGATCAGGCTGCGCGGCGCCAATATGTCGAAATCCTTGCCGGCCCAGGCCGCTTCCGGCCCGCAGGCGAACGGGCAGATCAAGCCCTTGCCTTCGGCATTGGCGCCGATCGCCGCCGGCAGCGCGCCGGCCACCGCCGCGATGGTGCCGTCGAGCGACAATTCGCCAAGCACGACATAGCCGGCCAGCATGTCGCCCGGAATGGCGCCGAGCGCCGCCATCAGCCCGAGCGCGATCGGCAGATCGTAATGGCTGCCTTCCTTGGGCAGGTCAGCGGGTGCCAGATTGACGGTGACCTTCTTCGACGGCATCGACAGGCCGGATGCATGCAGCGCTGCCTGCACCCGCTCGCGGCTTTCGGCTACAGCCTTGTCGGCCAGCCCGACGATGTGCATGTTGACCTTGCCCGGCGCGATCATCACCTGCACGTCGACCGGCACGGCCTCGATGCCCTGGAAAGCAACCGTGCGAACCCGCGCCACCATGTCTTCACCCCGGATGCAGGCTTTTGCCCCAAGCCTTTGCGATCATGCCGCGAACGGCGTCACCGGAGACAACCACAGATTTCCGGCGAAGGCAAGAACATTTGGGGAACAGCTGAGCGCCACGGCTGCAATGGTCCGGAACGCGGCCGCTTCCAGAAGCAATGTACGCTAGTTGCGCTTCTCCTCGACGGCATCCCAAAATAGGCTGGCGATGTCGGCGCCGCCGAAGCGCTGCACTTCGCGTATGCCGGTCGGTGAGGTCACGTTGATCTCGGTCATGTAGTCGCCGATGACGTCGATGCCGACAAGGATGAAGCCGCGCTCCTTCAGCGCGGGGCCGATGCGGGCACAGATCTCGCGTTCGCGCGCCGTCAGCTCGGTCTTTTCGGCGCGGCCGCCGACATGCATGTTGGAGCGGGAATCATGCTCGGCCGGTACCCGGTTGATGGCGCCGACAGGCTCGCCGTCAACCAGGATGATGCGCTTGTCGCCAGCCCGCACCTCCTTGAGGTAGCGCTGCACGATGTAGGGTTCGCGGAACAACTGGTCGAACATTTCGAGCAGCGAGGCGAGGTTGCGGTCGGCCTCGTGCAGGTGGAAGATGCCGGCGCCGCCATTGCCGTAGAGCGGTTTGACGATGATATCGCCGAACTCCTTGCGGAAGGCTGCGACCTCGAGAGGGTCCTTGGTGATCAGCGTGTCCGGCATCAGGTCGGGAAATTCGGTGACGAAGATCTTTTCCGGGCTGTTGCGCACCCAGGCCGGGTCGTTGACCACCAGCGTCTTCGGATGGATGCGCTCGAGAATATGCGTGGTGGTGATGTAGTTCATGTCGAAGGGCGGATCCTGCCGCAAAAGGATGACGTCCATCTCCGAAAGATCGGTGCGGACTTCTTCGCCCAGCGAATAATGATTGCCCTTCTCGTCGCGGACCTGCATCGCCTCGATACGGGCAAACACCTTGCCATCGCGCAGCGACAGCCGGTCGGGCGTGTAGTGGAACAATTGGTGGCCGCGCCGCTGCGCCTCCAGCGACAGTGCAAACGACGTGTCGCCGGCTACCGACACGGTGGAGATGTGGTCCATCTGGACGGCGACTTTCAGGGGCATGGCAGCTCTCCGGCGCACTTGGAGCGATCCACTTGGACGCACAAAGTACGCTCCAACATTTCTTGAATCCATGCATCGTGCTTTCCGAAAATCGATTCCGATTTTTCGGGCCGATGCATCGACGACAGCGATATAAGGAAATCGGCGGCCTCTGCCAATCGGCCAAGGTCATGATGAGGCTGCGCTTCGCTTGGCGCAGATCCCAACGCGATGTGCCTTCAGCGGTCGAACACCAGCTTGGAATAGCCGAGGAAGGACAGCGCCATGGCGACCAGCGAGGCGACCGCAAGGGCTATGAGCGGCGACACCATCGGCAGTGCGAACAACATGACGCAATAGACGAGATAATTGACGACGCTGGTGGCAATGCCGACGCCGCCGTAGCGGGCGCCCTCATGCGCGATGCCCCGGCTGGAAGGCGAGAAGGTCAGGTGGCGGTTGATCAGCCAGGTGGCGGACAGCGCAAAACCGATCGAAATGATGCGGGCTGCCAAGGGGCCAAGCGGCGTTGCCGCCAGCACCAGCCAAAGCGCACCCGCGTCGGCGACGAAGCCGATGCCGCCGGCGACAATGAAGCGGGCGAGGCGTCCCATTTAGGCTCTAGGCCGCGCGCGGGGTCTTGCGCGGTCCGGCCTTCAAAGTCGCGAGCGCGCTTGCACGTTCACGTTCGACGCGACCGGAAGGCATCGACAGATAGAAGATGCGCTTCTGCTCGGCGCGGCCGCGCGACACCGAATCGAGGATCACCCCGGTCACCGCCGCCAGCATCGACAGCAGCAGCAGGCCGACCGACAGAACCCAGGTCGGCATGCGCGGCACAAGCCCGGTTTCGGCGAACTCGATCAGCACCGGCGCCATCAGAAACAGGCTTGATGCCAGGAAGAACACCGAAAAAGCGCCGAAGAAACGCAGCGGCTGCGTCTCCTTCATCAGCATGGCGAACATCCACAGGATCTTCGCGCCGTCGCGAAAGGTCGACAGCTTCGACGAGGAGCCTTCCGGCCGGCGGCCATAGTCGAGTCCGATCTCGCTGACCGGCAATTTGAGCTGCGAGGCGTGCACCGACATTTCGGTCTCGATCTCGAAACCGCCGGAAACGGCGGGAAAACTCTTGACGAAGCGCCTGGTGAAGGCGCGGTAACCCGAGAAGATATCGGTAAAGTCCGAGCCGAACAAACGTTTGTAGAGGCTGTTGAAGATGCGGTTGCCGAAGGCGTGGCCTGTCCTGCCGGCGTCGTTGGCGACGCCGCGCCTGGTGCCCACCACCATGTCGGAGCGCTCGGTCAGCAGCGTGTTGATCAGTTGCGGCGCGTCCTCCGGCGCATAGGTGCCGTCGCCGTCGGCCATCAGGTAGATGTCGGCCTCGATGTCGGCGAACATGCGGCGCACGACATTGCCTTTGCCCTGGCGCGGCTCGCGCACCACGATGGCGCCGGCGGCGCGGGCTCGGAGCGCCGTCAGATCGCGCGAATTGTTGTCGTAGACATAGATCGCGGCGGCAGGCAGCGTTTCGCGAAAGCGCCGCACCACTTCGCCGATCGTCAGCTCCTCATTGTAGCAAGGCAGGAGCACGGCGATGCTCGGCTCATGGCGCACTTCTTGTGGCATTTTTCGTCTCCGGATGCCCTGTGAGGCCCCTGACCGCTCAAGCGCCGGCCTCGCTCGGGCGGCTTTACTATTTATTGAAGCTGTTAAGGCTAGGTTTAAACCGCACCGTATTCCTTCCAAAGGTCCTGATATGAGCACAGCCGACGATGGCGCCTCCATTTGGAGGTCCGATATCGCGCTGGCGCTGCTTGCCACGTTGCCGGCACTTGCCGTCAATGCCCTTGCCGGCTTCCCGGAATTGACCAATGCCGGCGGCGACAACGACAATCTGCTGCGCCTTGTCGAAGTTCGCGACATGCTGGCCAGCCAGGGCTGGTTCGATCTGCACCAGTACAGGATGGGCCTGGAAGGCGGTTTCGTCATGCATTGGTCGCGGCTGGTCGATGCGCCGATCGCCGCCATCATCATCGCCGTATCGGCCCTGACCGGCAGCGCGGCCTTTGCCGAGAATGTTGCGCAAGTGCTGTGGCCGACGCTGCTCTTCTGCCTGACCGTGTTTTTCACCGCCCGCGCCGCACGCAGCTTTGCCGGTGACAGCGCCGTGCTGCCCGCTGTCGTGGTCGGCGCTGCCGCACTGTATTTCATTGGCATTTTTTCGCCTGGCGCGCTCGATCACCACAATATCCAGCTGATGCTGAGCATGGCCAGCCTGAGCCTATTGCTTGAAGCGCCAATGCGCAGGCCGGCGGCATTGCTCTCCGGCCTGTGCGCCGGATTGATGCTGGCCGTCGGTATGGAGACCGCCCCTTATGTGGCCACCATCGGCGCCTCTGTCGCCATGCTGTTCGCCCTCGGCGCCAATGGCGAGAGGCTGATCGCCAGGGATTTCGGCCTCGGCTTTGCCGGCGTGTCCGCTCTCGTCTTTGTCGCCACCATTGCGCCGTCTGCCTGGGGTCAGGCGCAATGCGACGCCTTTTCGACCGTGCAGTTCGTCGTCGCGGCGATTGCCGGAACCGGCCTTGCGGCGATAGCGTCGATCGAGCCGGCCGGCCGCACGCGCCAACGGCGCATCGCCTCACTTGGCCTGCTTGCCCTGCTATTGGGCGCTGTCGTCGTCTTGTTGTTCCCACAATGCCTGGCAGCGCCCTACGCCAACCTCGATCCGCGCCTCAAGGAGCTATGGCTTGATCACATCGACGAGGCGCAATCGCTGTTCAAGCTGCTCGCTGAAGATCCGGCCGGGGTGGTGGCGCGCTATGCCACGCCGCTCATTGCGCTCGTGCTGATGGCGCTTCGCCTTGGCCGTGGCGGCTGGCGGCGGCAGGACAGCCTTGTCGGCGCGCTGCTTGTCGTGGCCTTCATCGTCAGTGCTTGGCAGGTGCGCGGTTCGACATTCTCGATCGCCTTCGCTGTCGTCCCGCTTGCCGCCTGGATTGCCAAATGGCGTCAACGGGCCGAGGTCAGCCCGTCGCGCAGCGTGGCGCTGCGCATGGCCGCCGTCTGGCTGGTTTCGGTGAATGCCGTCTGGACTGGGGCTGCCGCGGCAACCTCGGTCGCCTTCGAGGACAGCAGTACCGCCGCCGATAATGGCGACGGCGCCGATGTCGCTTGCCAGCGCATGGCCTCCTTTGCGGCGCTTGGCCGCCTGCCAGGCACCACCATACTGGCAATTTCCAATCTCGGATCGCCGATCCTGGCCTATTCCGGACATCACGTCTTCGCCGGGCCCTATCATCGCAACGTCGCCGGCAACCTGCTGGCGCTCGATGCCTTCCTTGGGTCCGATGCCGATGCCAGGACCATCCTGGCGGATCATCACGTCGGCCTCGTCGCGCTGTGCCCCGGCAGCGCCGAAAGCAAGCTCCTCGCAGCCGAGGCGCCGGCAGGCTTTCTTGCCGGGCTGATGCGCGGCAGCGTGCCGGAATGGCTTGAGCCGGTGGCCGGGACCAGCGGAGCCGCCGTCGAATTGTACCGCGTCCGGCTGGGCAACTGATCGATCGGCGGCCCGTGCGGCCTTTTGTCGGACATAAGTCCTGACAATCCACTCTTTCGCCCTTGCCCGCCCGACATGGCTGGATAGGATGCGCGCCGGCCGACCGCGATCATTGGACCGGGAGAGAATTTCATGATGCCATCGGCACGCTTTGCCGACCTCGAAGGCGCTTCGGTGCTGATCACCGGCGGCGGCTCCGGCATTGGTGCTGCCTTGACCGAAGGTTTTGTCCGCCAGGGGGCAAAGGTCGCCTTCATCGATATCGCCGACCGTCCGAGCCTGGCGCTGGCCGATCGGTTAGACAAGGAGCTCGGCCGGCGGCCGTTCTATCTCAAGACCGACATACGCGACATCGAGGCATTGCGGGTATCAATCGCCAAAGCCGCCGAGGCGCATGGCAACGTGACCGTGCTGGTCAACAATGCCGCTCAGGATGACCGTCATGCCGTCGAAGACGTCACGGTGGAGTTCTGGGACAACAACCATGCCATCAACCTGCGCCCGCATTTCTTCAGCGCACAGGCGGTGGCGCCGGGCATGAAGCGGGCCGGCGGCGGCTCGATCATCAACTTCACCTCGACGTCGTTTCTCATCAACCATCCCGATATGCCGGCCTACACCGCCGCCAAGGCCGGCATCGTCGGTCTCACCAAGGGTCTTGCCGGCAAGCTCGGCGTCGATGGCATCCGTGTCAACGCGATCGCGCCCGGCTGGGTGATCACCGAGCGGCAGAGAAAGCTCTGGGTCACCGAAGAAGCGCTCGCCGCTCATGTCGCCAAACAGTGCATCAAAGAGGTGATGCAGCCGGAAGACATTGTCGGCACCGTGCTGTTCCTGGCGTCGGATGCCTCACGCATGCTGACCGCGCAGATGCTGATCGTCGATGGGGGGTTCCTGTGATCTCATCGAGCAAGGCAGCTTCCGTCGCGGCCGTCGACTGGGGCACCACCCGTATGAGGGTCTGGCTGCTCGACGGCGCCGGCAAGGTTCTCGCCGAGCGGCGCGGCGATGACGGGCTGATCACCGCCCAGGCTAAAGGATTTTCGTCCATTCTTGAAGGGCATCTGGCTGCACTGGGCGCAGCCGAGGCGCTGCCGGTCATCATTTGCGGCATGGCCGGTTCGCGCCAGGGCTGGCTGGAGGCGCCCTATGTCAGCGTGCCGGCGCCGATCGGCGCTATTCTCGCCGGCGCTGCCCGCATCCCCGGCCAGCGCCGCGACATCCGCATCGTGCCCGGCCTTGCCCAGCGTCTGGCCGACGCCCCGGATGTCATGCGCGGCGAGGAGACGCAGCTTGCCGGCGCCGGTTTGCCGGCAAAGGGACGCCATGTCGTCTGCATGCCTGGCACGCATTCGAAATGGGTGCTGGTCGAGGACGGTGCCGTTGCCGGTTTCGGCACCTGGCCGACCGGCGAGCTGTTTTCGGTGCTGGCCGCGCACTCGATCCTGCGCCATTCGCTGGGCGAGCCGCCGAAGCCGGTTGCCGCCGAAAATCCATTTTTCCGGGAGTGGTGCCTGAAGGCGTTGGCCGAAGGCGGTGACATCGGTTCAAGACTGTTCTCGATCCGCGCCGCCAGCCTGCTGCAGGATCTGAAGCCCGAGGATGCCGCCGCGTGCCTGTCCGGCCTGCTGATCGGCGGCGAGATCGCTTCGGCAAATCGCCGTTATGGGGCGAGTGCCGTGCCCGTCGTGCTGATCGCGTCGGGCGCACTTGGCACGCTCTATGCCGACGCGCTCGGCCTTGCCGGGCTCGCGGTCAGGGTGGTCGACGCCGACGAGGCGGTGCGTGCCGGTCTTGCCGAAGCCGCGCGCGAAAATGGCATGATCGCCGGAAATGGAGTTGCCGCATGACAGAGACCGCACCTTTTCCAAAGCTCGAGCGGGGTCTGGTCGCCATCCTGCGTGGCCTCAAGCCAAGCGAGGCGGTGGCGATCGGCCAGGCGATCTTCGGCGCCGGTATCGAAGCGATCGAGGTGCCGCTCAACTCGCCCGATCCTTACGCCTCCATCGCCAGCATTGTCGGAGCGCTTCCTCCAACAGCCTTGGTCGGTGCCGGCACGGTGCTCAGCGCCGCCGATGTCGACGGCCTGCACAAGGCCGGCGGGCGGCTGCTGGTCAGCCCCAATATCGATGCCGAGGTCATGGGCCGTGCCATGCACTACGGCATGGTGACGATGCCCGGCGTGTTCACGCCGACCGAGGCATTTCAAGCAATCCGGCTCGGCGCCTCGGCACTGAAATTCTTCCCGGCGAGCGTGCTTGGCGCGGCGGGCATTTCGGCGATGCGCGCGGTGCTGCCGGCCAGTGTGCTGGTCGGCGCGGTCGGCGGCGTTTCGGATAAGGATTTTGCCGGCTACAAGGCAGCCGGCGTCAGCGTCTTCGGTCTTGGCTCCAGCCTGTTCAAGCCGGGCATGAGCGTCGACGAAGTGGCAGCGCGAGCGAAAGCCGCAGTTCAGGCCTGGGACGCGGCGTTTGGAGTGGCATGATGAGCGAGACCATTGTTTCGGTTTTTTCCGACCATGTCTGCCAACTCGGGGAGGGACCAAGCTATGACCCTGCCACCGACACGCTCTACTGGTTCGACATCGTCAACGGCCAGCTCCTCGAACAGCGCCTGTCGGGCGGTGCCGTCAAAATCCACGAGCTCGGTCAGATGGCCAGCGCCATCTGCATCATCGACGACCAACGCCAGCTGATCGCCACCGAGACCGGTCTGCATGTCCGCGACGTCGCGACCGGCAAGCTGACGCTGCACACGCCGATCGAGGCCGACAATACGGTCACCCGCTCGAACGATTCACGCGTTCACCCTTGCGGCGCCCTCTGGGTCGGCACCATGGGCAAGGGCGAGGAGAAGGCCGCCGGTTCGATCTACTGGTTCTTCAAGTGCGAGCTGCGCCGGCTCTATGCCGACGTCACGGTGCCCAATTCGATCTGCTTTTCCGAGGATGGGACGATCGCCTATTACACCGACACCAGCACCGGGCTGTTGATGCGCGTCGGCTGCGATCCGGCGACCGGCCTGCCGGTTGGCGAACCGAAGGTCTTCGTCGACCACCGTTCGGCCAAGGGCTATATCGATGGTTCGGTGCTCGACCGTGACGGCATATTGTGGAACGCCTGCTGGGGCGGCAGCGTCGTCGAAGCCTATGGACCCGACGGCAAGCTCGTCCGTTCGGTGGCGATGCCGGCGACGCAGCCTTCCTGTCCGGCTTTCGTCGGCAGGAATGCCGACCGGCTGGCGGTCACCTCCGCCTGGTCGGGCAAGAGCGAGAAGCAGCGCCTGCTCGACCCGCAAGCCGGCATGACATTTATGCTCGACATTCCAGTCAATGGTCGCTTCGAGCCGCGTGTGCTGATTGGCTGACCATGATCCCGAAAAGTGGGAACCGGTTTTCGGAAAAGATCATGGTCAAACAGGAAGATGGCGCCGTTGCTGTCGTGCAGGCGTCCGGCTGACGTCGGTTCCGCGAAAGCCGAATGCATTCGCCGTGCGATGCTAGAACGGTTCATCGTTTCGCGGGAACGCTGAACCGCTCTATCTCTTTGTTTTGACGCAATTCCGGACGGAAAACCGTTTCACACTTTTCCTGGAATTGCTTTAGCAATCGTGCTGCCGGGAAATCGTTCGATCATGTCAAGCCGCAAGCCGAAGCTGATCCTTGTCTACGAGCCAGAAAAGGCTTGCTTCGATCGGCTGGTTGCCGATAACCACGTGCCGGAGCGTGCCGCCGAAATTGCCTCCTATCTGGCGCAATCGACCGATATCGCTGCTGAATTCGACGCACTTGCCGCCGCTTGCCAGAAGCGCGGCCCGTCGTTTGCGCCGGTGGCGCTCGACGACGCCGCAAGCGTTCTCGCCGGCGAGGACCCGAAGACCACGCTAGTCTGGACGCTGACCGACGGCATCGCCTATTTCCGCGGCGGCGCGGCACCAGCTCTGGCACGGCTGAACGGCCTGGAGGCGATCGGCGCCGACGATGCGCTTTTCGCGCTCTGCCAGGACAAGTTCCGTTCAGGCGCCGTGCTCGGCGCGTTCGGCTTGCCGGTGCCGCAGGCGGGCCTTGCCCGTGACGGCGCCTGGCTGGTCGCGCCGCCGGCTTCGCCCGCCGGCTGGTTCGTCAAGCCGAACCGGCTCGGCGCCAAGATCGGTATCTGGCCCGATTCGCGCTGCCACGATCTCGGCCATGCGCTGGAGCTTAGCCGGCGCGTCTTCGCCGCCTATCGCGACGATGTCGTCGTCCAGCCCTATGTCGCCGGCCGCAACGCGCGCGCCAGTTTTCTCGGATTGAGGCCGGATACCGGCGTCGAGGCGCTGGGCATCGCCTTTGTCGATTCAGGCGGCGATTTCCAGACCATGCAGGACAGCCTGGCGCTTTACGGCAATACCGGCGAAGCGGCCAAAGCCACGGGAAATTACGCCGAGCCGTTGCTGCTGCCGGTCGCCGGCAGCCAGCCTCTGGCTGATGCAAGGATCCGCAACATCGCCGAAAGCCTGATGGTCGGGCTTGGCCTGCGGGATGTGTTTTCCATCGATTTCCGGGTCGAAGCCGACGACAGCGTCCACCTCATCGAGTTCGAGGTCTGCCCCGGCCTGCCCTGCTTCGATTTCCGCGATTACTGTCGCCAGCAATGGGGCTTGAGCCTCGCCGATACGATGGCGGAGGCAGCGGCGAACCGGCTTCTCGCCTAAATCCCCTCGACCAGCACGATTTCGCCCTCGGCCACCTTCTGGCGGATCGCGACGGCGCGCTGGTATTCGGGAGAGTGGTAGCAGTCATGCGCCGCCGCAAGCGACGGAAACTCGATGATCACGTTGCGGTCGCGGCCCGGCCCCTCGGCCTTCTCATGCGCGCCGCCGCGCGCCAGGAACTTGGCGCCGAAGCGGTCGAAGGCCGGTTTGGCAGCTGCGACATAGTCCTTGTAGCCTTCCGCATCGCGCACGTCGACGCGAGCGATCCAGTATCCCTTGGGCATGGCATTTCTCCGAAATGGTTTTGGGGATGTTACGCGGAGCGCATTTCGTCAAGGATGGCTTCCGCCGCCGCCCGCCTGTCGGCCGCACCGACGATCGGCCGGCCGACGACGAGATGGCTGGAGCCGTTACGGATCGCCTGCGCCGGCGTCACCACCCGCTTCTGGTCGCCATGGTCGCTGCCCTTCGGCCGGATTCCCGGCGTCACGACCGCCAGGTCGGGGCCGACGATGCGGCGCACCGCCTCAGCTTCCTCGGCCGAGCAGACGATGCCGCCCATGCCGGCATGCAGCGCCTGCTCGGAGCGCCTCAGCACCAGTGTATGCGGATCATACTCATAGCCGGCGTCGATCACGTCCTGCTCGTCCATCGAGGTCAGCACGGTGACCCCGAGCAGGCAAAGGTCGCTGCCCCTCGCGGCCTCGACCGCCGCCTTCATCGTCTTCGGATAGGCATGGATGGTCAGCATGCTCATGCCCATCCTGGCGATGTTGTCGACCCCCTTGGCAACGGTGTTATCGATGTCGAGGAGCTTCATGTCGAGAAAGATCCTAGTGCCGCCGCTGGCCAGCTCGCGGGCGAAATCGAGCCCGCCGGCAAAGGCGAGCTGGTAACCGATCTTGTAGAAGGAGACGATCCCGTCGAGCTCGCGCACCGCTTTCTCGGCTTCCTTCAGCGTCGGCAGGTCGAGGCCGACGATCAGCCGTTCCTGCATCGTGTCGGCATGCGCGGCGTCCGGGATCATGCCTCGATCCGCGTCGACAGCATGCGCGAGGTTTCGATCAGCGTTCGGCATAGGTGCTCCATCGATTGGCGTAGTCTTTCGTCCCGGAAGTTGCCCTCGTCGTCGAAGGCGTAGCCGCCCTCCGGCACCGAACACTCCGGTGTCACCACCTCCATCCGGCAGCGTACCAGAACGGCGCGCAGATGGTTGATGCAGCGTATCCCGCCGAAGGGTCCGTTGGAAGACGAGCAGAGGCCGGCGACCTTGCCGGCAAGCGGCCTGAACGTCCGGCCGCCATCCTTGCGCAGCTGGCTCACCCAATCGATGCTGTTCTTGAGCAGCGGTGGAATGGAGCCGTTATATTCGGGCGTCGCGATCAGCAGCCCGTCATGGGCGGCGATCATCCGGCCGAGCTTGACGGCGTTTTCGGGAATGCCTTCGTCCTTTTCCAAATCCTGGTCGAGGATCGGCAGCGGATAGTCGGCGAGCGAGATGCGGGTCACCTCGGCGCCCTGCATGGCAAGTTCCTTCTGTGCCACGTCGGCGGTCCTGCCGCTATAGGCGCCGCTGCGCAACGAACCGGCGACGACGAGAATTTTCGGGATCACAGCCATGGGTCTGCCTTGTCACCCGATGGGTATAAGACAAGTGCTATTCAAACCCAACGCTTCAATTCATGCGGCCCCGCGTCGGTAGATCCAAAGCTGCGTCGGCGGAATGTTGCGGATGACGAAATGGAAATGCTCGACCGTATAGTCGCCGCGGCCCGGCGGGATCGGCGACAGCGGCCCGTAAGTCAGCTGCACGATCGGCCGGCCCGCCGGGATACGGTCGAGCAGGCTCTCGACATAGGCGATGCGCTGGGCGACAGGGAAATTGAGCAGCGGCACGCCCGATATCACAGAATCGAAGATCAGGTCGCGCTTGTCGCCAAGCGTCGCGTCGAGATTGAAGGCGTCGCCCTCGATGACGTTGACGCCTGGATAAAGCTGGCGCAGATGGCGCACGAAATCAGTGGAATATTCGACCGCGTAGAGGTTCTCAGGCTTTATGCCCTGGGCGAGGATGGCGCGTGTGATGACGCCTGTACCGGGCCCGACCTCGAGCACCGGCAGGCCGGATGTCGGATCGACGATCGAGGCCATCTTGCCTGCGGTGATGGAACTGGTCGGGACGATCGAACCGACCGCCTTCGGCTTGTCGATCCAGCCCTTGAAGAACTTCAGCTCGTCGTCGAACTTTTCCGCCAGCGTCTTTCGCAGTCCGGGACTACGCGTCATCGAAAGTCCTCCTCAACGCTCCCTCGCATGCTACTTAACAGTTACGAGGTGCAAGACAAGTCGAATCCCCGGATAAGGTGTTGATGACGCTCGGGAAGCGTTTTCCAGGGATCAGCTTCAGTGCTCGCCGAACGTTTCGAAAAAGTCTTTCATGCGGGCGAAAAATCCGCTCGACTGAGGCGAATTGTCCTTTGAGGAAAGCTGCTCGAATTCCTCCAGCAATTCGCGCTGACGGCGCGAAAGGTTCTGCGGCGTCTCAACCACGGTCTGGATGTAGAGGTCGCCGATATTGGGCTGGCGCAGCACCGGCATGCCCTTGCCCTTGAGGCGGAACTGGCGACCGTTCTGGGTGCCTTCCGGCACCTTCACCTTCGTCTGGGTACCGTCCAGTGTCGTCACCTCGAACGAGCCGCCAAGCGCTGCCGTCGTCATCGAGATCGGCACCTTGCAATAAAGATCGGCCCCGTCGCGCTGGAAGAATTCGTGCGGCTTGACCGCGAGGAAGATGTAGAGATCGCCCGACGGGCCGCCGCGCAGGCCGGCCTCGCCCTCATTGGCCAGCCGGATGCGGGTGCCATCCTCGATGCCGGCAGGGATGTTTACCGACAGCGAGCGCTCCTCGGTGACACGGCCCTGGCCGGCGCATTTCGGGCACGGATCCTTGATGGTCTGGCCGCGCCCCTGGCATTGCGGGCAGGTGCGCTCGATCGAGAAGAAGCCTTGCGTGGCGCGCACCTTGCCGTGGCCGTTGCACATCGAGCAGGTGACGGGCTGGGTGCCAGGCTTGGCGCCGCTGCCCGAGCATTCCGAGCAGGAGATCGAGGCTGGCACCCGAATCTGCGCGGTCTTGCCGGAAAATGCCTCTTCCAGCGTAATTTCCATATTGTAGCGCAGGTCGGCGCCGCGCTCGCGGCCGCCGGACGAGCGGCGCTGGCGCCCGCCCATCATGTCGCCGAAAATGTCTTCGAAAATGTCGGCGAAACCGCCGGCGCCAAAGCCTTGCGCCCCGCCATTCATACCGCCGTGCTCGAAGGCGGCGTGGCCGAAGCGATCATAGGCGGCGCGCTTCTGCGGGTCCTTCAGTGTCTCATAGGCTTCGTTGATTTCCTTGAACTTGTGCTCGCAGGCATGGTCGCCTGGGTTGCGGTCGGGATGGAACTGCATGGCGAGCTTGCGAAAAGCGCTCTTGAGCTCCTTCTCGTCGGCGCCCTTTTGCACGCCTAGCGTTTCGTAAAAATCAGCTTTCATGTTTTCCCGCAGTCCGGATAGTCAACGTCTTGAAGCATCGTTGCGTCGTTTGCCGGCACGCTGTTCCGATTTAGGTGTGATGGAGCCGCGATGCCAGTGTCTACGAGGCTTTGTCCGCATTTTTTCGGGCAGCTCAGCGTTTTTCCGGCAAAGGGTTGCAAAAAAGCCCGGCTGTGCGCCGGGCTTTTTCCCTTACCTGTACCGTCAGGCGGTTCAGGCCGACTTCTTCTTCTCGTCGTCTTCGTCGATTTCCTCGAAGTCGGCATCGACGACGTCACTGTCCTTGGCGGCATCAGCCTTGGCGTCGGCCTCGGCGGCTTCCTTCTGCGAAGCCTCGTACATGGCCTGGCCGAGCTTCATCGAGACTTCGGCGAGCGTCTGCGTCTTGGCCTCGATCTCGGTCACATCGTCGCCTTCGGCAGCGGTCTTCAGCGCCGCGATCGCATCGGCAATCGCCGTGCGGTCGGCCTCGGAAACCTTCTCGCCGTATTCCTTCAGAGATTTCTCCGAGGAATGCACCAGCGCCTCGGCCTGGTTGCGGGCCTCGACCAGCGCGCGCCGCTTCTTGTCGGCTTCGGCATTGGCCTCGGCGTCCTTGACCATCTTCTCGATGTCGGCGTCCGAAAGGCCGCCGGACGCCTGGATGCGGATCTGGTGCTCCTTGCCGGTGCCCTTGTCCTTGGCCGAGACGTTGACGATGCCGTTGGCGTCGATGTCGAAGGTGACCTCGATCTGCGGCACGCCGCGCGGCGCAGGCGGGATGCCGACCAGATCGAACTGGCCGAGCGCCTTGTTGTCGGCGGCCATTTCACGCTCGCCCTGGAAGACGCGGATGGTCACCGCCGACTGCGAATCCTCGGCCGTGGAGAACACCTGGCTCTTCTTTGTCGGAATCGTCGTGTTGCGTTCGATCAGCCGAGTGAACACGCCGCCCAGCGTCTCGATGCCGAGCGACAACGGCGTCACGTCGAGCAGCAGCACGTCCTTGACGTCGCCCTGCAGCACGCCGGCCTGGATAGCGGCGCCCAACGCGACGACTTCATCCGGGTTGACGCCCTTGTGCGGCTCCTTGCCGAAGAACTGCTTCACGATCTCCTGGATCTTGGGCATACGGGTCATGCCGCCGACCAGGACGACTTCGTCGATTTCGCCGGCCTTCAGGCCGGCATCCTTGAGCGCCGCCTTGCAAGGATCGATCGTGCGCTGGACGAGATCCTCGACCAGGCTCTCGAACTTCGCCCGCGTCAGCTTCAGCGTCAGGTGCTTGGGGCCGGTGGCATCGGCGGTGATGAAGGGCAGGTTGATCTCGGTCTGCGTGGTGGACGACAGCTCAATCTTGGCCTTTTCAGCCGCTTCCTTGAGGCGCTGAAGGGCGAGCTTGTCGTTCCGCAGGTCGATGCCCTGTTCCTTCTTGAACTCGGCTGCCAGATATTCGACCAGACGCATGTCGAAATCCTCGCCGCCGAGGAAGGTGTCGCCATTGGTCGACTTCACCTCGAACACGCCGTCGCCGATTTCGAGCACCGAAATATCGAACGTGCCGCCGCCAAGGTCATAGACGGCAATCGTCTTGCCTTCCTTCTTGTCCAGTCCATAGGCAAGCGCGGCCGCCGTCGGCTCGTTGATGATGCGCAGCACTTCGAGGCCGGCGATCTTGCCGGCATCCTTGGTCGCCTGGCGCTGGGCGTCGTTGAAATAGGCCGGAACGGTGATGACCGCCTTCTCGACCTTCTCGCCGAGATAGGCCTCCGCCGTTTCCTTCATCTTCTGCAGGATCATCGCCGAGATCTGGCTAGGCGACTGCTTCTTGCCGCCGGCCTCGACCCAGGCGTCGCCATTGTCGCCCTTGACGATCTTGTAGGGGACAAGCTTCTTGTCCTTCTCCGTCACCGGATCGTCGTAGCGGCGGCCGATCAGGCGCTTGACCGCGAAAATGGTGTTCTCAGGATTGGTAACCGCCTGGCGCTTTGCCGGCTGGCCGACGAGGCGCTCGCCGTCGCTGTTGATGGCGACGATGGAAGGGGTCGTGCGCGCGCCTTCCGCATTCTCGATGACCTTGGATTCCTTGCCGTCCATGATGGCGACACAGGAATTGGTTGTTCCCAGATCGATACCGATTACTTTTGCCATTTCTCTAATCTCTCCGCTAAGCAGGCTCTCAGGACCCGTACAGGCGTTCCGACGAAAGCCCCTGTTCACAAGAAATTCCGCTCCGGCAACCGGCATTCGGCGCTGGACGGCTTGGCGCGTATATAAGAACAGGCTGCGTGGCGCGCAAGCATTCTGCGCAAGGCGTTCACCTTTCATCGCGGTTGATCGGATTCGGGACCGGCAGGCCCGTATTTTCCGGCGGTGATCCAGCCGGCCCGGCCCCCGGCCCATGAACCTTTCCGCCTCGCCCCGCGACTGACGCTCAGGTGCCGCGTGGTGCGGCCCCGGAAAGGAAAGCCCCATGACCACAGATCCAGAGGCTCCATGGTCTCCGGGAACAGCAGGAACTCAGCGCGACCATCGCCTTCGGGACCGGGTCGATGCGCTGGGCTTTTCGCTGGTTCCGTTGACCCTGCGCGGACGCAGGCGTATCGTGACGTTGAGGAAAGCAGACAATTCGATCAGGGATGAACGTGCCGGAACGCCGCGCCTTGCCCTGATTTGCGCGCCGGGACCGGATGCTTCTCCCATGACCTGTGGGGGGAGATCCATGTCTTGCGACCACGGCGCGTTCGTGCGCTCTCGTGCCGGCCGTTTGCGCCGCGCCATCCAGGCTGCCAGCGGATTGTCGATCTTGGCGCTCGCCGCTGGGCTCTGGCTCGGTGGCTCGGCCCAGGCTCAGGAAACCCAGATCATCTATCCCGGCTCAATGGCAGTGACCGGATTCTCCGGCACCATCATTCCCAATTTCGAGGAAGGCCTGCCGCCGGGCGTCGATCCCGTCGACGAAACCTTCATCGACACGGCGCGCGCGACCTTGCGCATCTTCGACGTCTCAAGGCTGGGCGGGCCGGCGTCTGGCCAATTGGTCTTCACCCCGCCACCGTTCGAGGTCACGGCCGGGCAAATCGGCCAGGTGTTCGGCATCACCTACGACGACGGCGTGCGCGACGGCGTTCCATCGGCCATTCCAAACCTCTATGCCGGCGCCACGTCGCTGCACGGCATCCGCATAGTCACGCCAGACGGCGACGCCGACGGCCGGCCGGAGCGGCAGCGCCGCGGCACGGCTGACGCGGTCTTCATGGACGGCCAGTTCGGCACCGAAAACGGCGGCGGCTCCGGAACGATCTGGAAGATCGACGGCATCACCGGCGCCGTCTCGAAATTCGCCGATATCGACGCCAATAGCGGTCCCGGCATCGGCGACGTCACTTTCGACAATATCCACCGCCAGTTCTTCGCCAGCGATCTCGACACCGGCCTCATCCACCGCATCGACGCCAATGGCGCGCTGCTCGACACGTTCGACCACGGCATAGCCGGCCGCCCGGCGCACGGGCTTGCCGCCCTTGCCGACGACGGCTCGGTGATTGACATCCAGGGTGCTGCCTTCGACAGCGAGGACCCCGACAGCTGGGGCTACACGCAGGACGAGCGCCGCGTCTGGTCGGTCGCCTATCGTGGCGGCCGGCTCTATTATTCGGTCGGTGATAAGGCGGAGATCTGGTCGGTGGGCGTTGCCGGCGACGGCAGTTTCGCCGGCGACCCGCGCTGGGAACTGACGGTCAAGGCCGACAAGGATTACGCGGTCACCGACATCGCCTTCGACAACGAGGGCTTCATGTACCTGGCCCAGCGCGGCCCGGTGGAGAACCGCTACGACTACAGCCAGTTCGCCGATTCCGGCAAGGGTGAGGTCATCCGCTACTGGCGCGAAAATCCGGACGATCCGGCGACGGAATCGGCCTGGGTGGAAGTGCCGCAGGAATATGCGGTCGGCTTCCCGCAAGACAACCGACAGTCGGCCGGCGGCCTCGACCTGCAATATGGCTACGATGCCGAAGGCAATCTCGATACCGGCGTCTGCACCGACACGCTGGTCGATACCGGCGACAAGTTGCGCGACAACCCGGAGCTTGCCGAACAACTCGCAGCCGGCGGGCCGCTCGCCGTGCACGGCGTGCAAATCACGCCGACGGCACTGGTCAAGCCGGCCAACATGCCGCCTTTCGGCGCGTGGTTCGTCGACTTCGACAATTATTTCGAAGACCCGGAAGTCGAAGGCCATGTCGGCGACGTCGAGGTCTGGCGCCCCTGCGAAGGCCGTGCCGGCTATTACGAGCAGGTGCCGGGCGGCTATCTGCCACCGTTCTATCCGCCGGACTTTCCGCCCCCCGGCAATCTGCCTCCTTGCCTTGATGTCGAGGATGTCAGGTATTTCTGCACGCCCCCCGGCCTCGAGGCCGATCTCTATCTCCATGACCATGCCGGCTTTGGCGGCGATTCGATCAAGGCTCTGTCCAGGACGCCTGGCGTTGGGGTGACTTCACCTCTGTCGCATGCGCCCGGCGCGCCATACACGATCGGCATCACCGGCCATTACCCTGGCGATACGGTCGATGTCGGGCTCTGCTTCTACAGGCAGTCCGATAGCGACAAGGGTGGCTACTACCCTTGCTGCAAGATGACCTTGCGGCTCAGAACCCCAGCCGTCAGCTGCGAACCGTGAGGAGGGGAAGATGAGCAATCTCGCATTTTTCCCGCCTGCGACAAGCAGCCCATCAACCGGCAAACAATCATCCGTCATGGAGACCATCATGAAACCCCTGTCACTCGCCAGGCGCGGCGTGCGCTGGCTGATGGCGGCCGGTATCGCGGTCGCCATGCTGAGTCCGCTGCAAGGCTTCGCTGAAGACCTTGCTCCGGCCAAGACCAAGCCTGCCGATGCGGGCATCTACACTGCCGTTCCAGATCCCAGGCTCGATTTCGACAATCCTCGCACCGTCAATCCGGAGCCGGGCCGGATCGTGCCCTTCTTCACCAAGAAAGGCACCCAGAGAGGCTGCGACTATGTCGTATACTCGCTGAGCTTTGGCTTGCGCGGCAATCCGCAGGGTTTTGCCAGCCCGGACCTCGCCGCCATGCTGAAAAAGGTCAGGCTCGATTTCAGGGACCAGCTCCCGCACGGCCTGCGCATCGTCGGCGTGCATGTGACCGGCGACGGCACCGATGCGTCCGGCGGACCGCTGCCCGGCGCTGCGATCAGCAGTTCGGCTGGCCCGGACGATACCGCGACGGTGTCCGATTTCCGGATTTCCGCCAGCGATCTCGACGGCATCGGCGCTGCGAACCAGCGCGTCATCACGTTCCAGATCACCGCCAAGATCGACCATGCGGCGTTTCCGTCGCCGACGATCGTTCACAACCAGGGCGCGGTTAAGGTGAGCCGCGAACGCGGCGCCGGCATCGAAATCCCGTCGCAGGATCCGGGCAAGCCGGACGACGGCAATTATCTCACGGGTGCAAAGACGTCGATCAAGATCGACGTCACCAGGTGCAACCCGCCGCCTCCACCTCCCGGCAAGGAATGCTTCAAGGTGGAGCGCGGCACGGTCGATTGCTTGCCCGGCGGCGGCGCCTTCATCTACCACATGCCGGTCGGCCCAGAGATGGCCGGCAAATGGGTGCAGCTTTCGACGACGACACCCGGCATCACCATCATTCCCGACACGCAATTGGTGCCGGCCGGCGGCGGTGTGCTCAATTGGAAGATCGTCGGCGCTTCACCCGGCGACGTCATCCACATCATCGTCACCGGTATCGAAACCTATGCCGGCCCGAGGGAGGGCTGGGGCCGGTGCTGTACGCAGACCATCGATATCGTCATCCCACGTGATCAGCGCTGCCCGCCGAAGGACAAGGAACCGGATCTGAAAGTCGAAAAGCGCGCCGACGTGCAACGTTGCACGATGGGCGGCGGCTGCGACTTCACCATCAGGGTCACCAATGTCGGCGATGCACCCTACCACGGCAAGATCGTGCTCGACGAAGTCACCCTGCCGGCCGGCTCCACCCTCGATTCAGGGCCGAACCCGCCTTGGGTCTGCGCGCCTGGAACCACCCCGATGATTTGCACTCATCTGGTGACCACGCTCAATCCGGGTGCCTCTGTCGACCTCAAGCTCGGCTTCAAGCCGGCCGCAGGCTGGCGAGGCAGCGTCTTGCGCAACTGCGCCACTTACAATTACGGCGCCAGCGGCAAGCCGCTTTTCGGCAGCCAGCAAAACGATCGCGGCTGTGCATCGATCCCGGTCTGCCGGCGTGGCGATCGTGACCGCGACTGCCGGCCGCCGGTGGAGAAGAAGGTCGACCTGATCCTGAAGAAGCGCGCCCGCACCGAATTCTGTTCGGCCGATGGCGTCTGCACCTTCGTGGTCGACATAATCAACAATGGCAGCGTCCCCTATAATGGGCCGCTGACGGTCGTCGATACCTATCCGGGCGGCGCGCCGGCATCCTCGACCTTCGGCCCGACGCCGCCATGGACATGCGGACCGAACGGCCCCGGCCAGTTCCGCTGCGACACCGCCGGCATCGTGCTGTTGCCTGGCGCCTCGACGCCGATCTTCGTCAGGGCGGTGATGCCGGCCAACTACCGGCCCGACAGTGTCGAGAACTGCGCCGAGGTGAAGGCTATTCCCGGTGAGAACGACATCACCAACAACAGGGCCTGCGCCAAGGAACGCATCCGTCATCCGAATGGCGGCCAGCCGGCCCTGCGCATCACCAAGGTATGCAATGCCTCGCTGGCCGGTGCTGCGGTCGTTTCCTGCCGCATTACCGTCATCAGCCTCGGCACCATTGCCCCGACCGGTCCGGTACGGGTCAACGATGCCGCGACGCTGATAGCCGGCGGAGCGCCGGTCCAGATCCAGACCGTCACCCCAGACGGCGCGGAATGGGCTTGCGGACCGCTTCCGGCCAACACACTGTCCTGCCAGATTCCTGGCGCTGTTATGACGCCTGGAACCAGCCGCCATTTCGACCTGACGGTTGCCGCGAACGGCGAATTCGAGAACTGCGCACGCGGCTCCTACGGCCCGGCTCCGGGAGACGACATCGTCTATCCGATCGGCCAGGCCTGCGCCAAGGGCGGCGGCGCCTCGACCATCCGCGTCGAGAAGACCGGTGATGCCGAGTGCAAGCCCGGCCAGCCCTGCTCGTTCGAGATCACCATCACGAACGATGGGGCGAGCGCCTTCTCTGGCCCGGTTCGCATCGGCGATGCCATCGGCGTCGAAGGCCTCGGCCGGCTGGAGGGCGTTGCGATCACCTCGATCGATCCGCCCTTCGGCTGCTCGCCGGAGCCGGCAACCTTGCCTGCCTCCTGCATTGCCAATTTGACGATCGGCTCGGGGGAAAGCCACGTTCACAACGTGACCGTGGTGCTTCCCGACGACGGTCGCCTGGCAAATCTGCAGGGCACGGTCAATGGTCAGAACTGCGTCGGCGTGCTGTCTCCGAACACGCCGGTGCAAGGCGGTGGCGACGTGTTGTCCCGCGGTGCGGCCGACGTGCAGGGTGATCGTGGCAAGGCCTATGCCTGCCATCCCTTCACCATCAGGAATGAGGTGAAGAAGGAATGCTCGCAAGGCTTCGTCATGAACGACGCCGGCAACTGCGTCTGCCCGCCCGGCACGACCTTCCGCAATGGCCAATGCTCGTCCGGGGGCGGCACGGTCATCGTGCCGAAGCCAAAACCTTGCGTTCTGCTCAAAGGCCAGATCCGCACCGAAGACGGACGCTGCGTCTGTCCGCGCGGAACCGAGCTGGAGAACGGCGCTTGCGTGGGGAAAGAGCCGAAGCCCGAGCAGTGCACCATCCGTGGCCAGATCCACGACGCTGCCGGCGATTGCGTCTGCCCGCGGGGCACCGAAGTCAGAGGCAATGCCTGCCGGCCAATCCAGCCAAGGCCCGAGCAGTGCACCATCCGTGGCCAGATCCACGACGCCGCTGGCGATTGCGTCTGCCCGCGGGGTACGGAAGTCAGGGGCAATGCCTGCCGGCCAATCCAGCCGAAGCCGGAGCAGTGCACCATTCGTGGTCAGATCCACAATGCCGCTGGCGATTGCGTCTGCCCGCGGGGCACGGAAGTCAGGGATAGTGCCTGCCGGCCAATCCAGCCGAAGCCGGAGCAGTGCACCATCCGCGGGCAGATCCACGACGCCAACGGCGATTGCGTCTGCCCGCGGGGCACGGAAGTGCAGGGCAATGCCTGCAGGCGCAAGAAGCCTGTTGTGGTGGAGTGCCCGATACCTGGTCAGATCCACAACAAGCGTGGCGTTTGCGTCTGCCCGCGTGGGACAGAGCTGCGCGACGGCGCCTGCCGCAAACCACGGTTGGAATGCGCACCGGGCGCGCGGCCGATCAATGGCCAGTGCCAGCCGATCCGCAAACCGAGCCTGCTGCTGAATCCAAAGGTTCTTCAGCAGGTCGTGCCAAGGCGCAAGCCGCAGCTCGAGCAATAGGATCGCGCGCGGAACTTCAAACGGTGATGGTTCGCGTCACCCAAACCCGCCGGAGCGATCCGGCGGGTTTTTTCTTTGGCGGCGCCGTATTTCGGCGGCTTGCATGAACCTTACGGCAGTCAGCAGCGACAAACTCCTGAAGGACCCCATCAACCCATCAGGAGAGGGAAATGCCTTCAGCCAAACGTCTTTTCCGAACTGTGGCGACCACTGCATTGATCGCAGCCTCGCTTGCAGGCACGCCGGCCTTCGCCAAGCAGGCGAACATAAAATCGATGTCATTCCATACGGAAAGCGCCAACACGACAATCCATGTCGGCTCGAGCGACAAGCAGAAATGGGACACGCTGAAAAGCGGCAACGTCCAGTTCTGGGGCCACATGAAGCTCGATCTCTGGTGGCCGGGTTATGTGCAGGATGTCGCCGTATCGCTTGGTGTCTGCGGACCAGGCCAGTGCCAGGCGTTCCCGCCGATCTGGAGTGCCTCGCCGCTTGGTCGCGACTACGACCACCAGGAAAATTTCTCCTTTGATCCCTCCATCATCCCGCTGTCGTCGAATACCGGCATCGCCGTCGTACCCGATGGCGATGAGATCGCCGCCAAGTGCAACCAGCACCTCCAGGCCGACGGCCCGACCAAATCCTATTCATTCACGCACACATTCCACGCCAGTTTCTCGGCAGCCACCGACACCGCTCTCGACATGGACAATGCGGTCAGCGAAGTACAGGGCGGCAGCTGGCCGCATCCGCTGTACGGATCGCACTATGCCGAGCATGGCTCGTTCGACGTTCAAATCGTCTGCGATGCGGTCGTCAAACCAAAGGTCCAGGACATCGCCACCGATTTCGGCGAGTTCGACGTGAATGACGTCAAGCTGTTCTTGACGACATACCAGTCCAATCAGCCAGGCTCCGCGCCTGGCACTGTTTGCCCTTCGCTCAGGGTCACCAGCCGGGCGCAAGCCAACCAGGCCGGGCCGGTTACGATGCGCATCTGGCGCCAGAAGGACGGTGGGCCGATCACCTCCGAGGTGCAGCAGGCATGGGCTTCGTACGATGCAGCGAAGAACGGCTATTTCGCGCTTTATGAAAAATGGGAGGATGTCGGCGCCACCGCCTATTTCCAATACAAGGCCGAGATTGTCGGCAACGGCCCGTTCGAGCCCTTCGACGGCTGGAAGGACATCACCGTCCATTGCACGAGTTCCGGCGGCGGCGGCTTCACCGATTCACCGCAGGACAACCCCGTCAACCCGCCGGTTCATTCGGACTGGCAGGGCGAGGTCACCGTGTCCGACAGCGCCGGCCTCAAGAAACTCTGCCCGCGCAAGGGGCAGGTGGCGTTCGAAGTCGAGCGCGATGCGCCGGGCGCGTTTCACTACCGCATCAGTTGCTCGAATGGTGCCTTCTTTACCGGCACGACTGCGGCCTTCAACAATGGCGGTGTGTTCAAGGCGAGCGCCGCGCACGATCTCAGCATCGTCAGGACGCGCTCGATCCAATGCACCCTGCAGGAAATCAAGCAGAACGGTTCAATCGCGACCGTCGATACGGATACGGAGGATTTCACCTGCATAAAGCGCACCTTCGATCCGAAGGCCAACGATCTCGTCTCGACCACCCGTCCGGATTCCGATCAGCCCAAGCTGCCTCCGGTCGTCGTCGATCCCGGCCGTAAATGTCTGCCAAGCCAGAAGCTGATCCACGGCAAATGCATCGACAGGCCGCTCGTGGGCGCGTGCCGCAGCACCGAAAAGCTCGTCAATGGCAAGTGCATTGGCATCAGCATCCACTGCCTGCCCGGCTACCATCAGATCGGACTAGAATGCGTAAGGAATCCGGTGATCGCCGACAGGTGCAACCGCAATGAGCTGCGCATCGACGGAAGATGCGTGCGCAAGCCGCCGGTCGTCATCGACTGCAAGCGCGGCTATCATTTGGTCGGCAAGGCATGCGTCAAGAACCCGGTGATCGTCACCGCCTGCCGTGCAACCGAAAAACTGGTGCGTGGACATTGTGTGCCCAAGCCGCCGCTGAAGAAGCCCGATCTGCAGAAGGTGAAACAAGGCAACGGCAAGCTCTTCCTGCCACGGACGGCCAGGCCGCGGCTTCATCCGAACTGAAATCCAAGGCCTTGCCCTGGAAAGTCCTTGCCCTGGAAAGTCCTTGCACTGGAGGAAAGGTCTGCACAGGAGAGAAGTGGCTCGCACCGCTTCTCCCCTTCTGCGCGGATGCGGTATTGACGCCGGATTCCTGTCGACAAGCGGCGCCGAGATGATTACGCCGATGGGGCTCAACAACGGGAAGCGGACATGGCTCAAAAAACCCTGATCGCGCCATCGGTGCTGGCTTCCGATTTCTCGAAGCTCGGCGACGAGGTCGAGGCGGTGGCGGCCGCCGGCGCCGACTGGATCCATCTCGACGTCATGGACGGGCATTTCGTCCCCAACATCACCTTCGGGCCGCCGGTGATCAAGGCGATCCGCAACCGCACCAAGGCCTTCTTCGACTGCCATCTGATGATCGCCCCCGCCGACCCCTATCTGGCCGCCTTCGCCGAGGCCGGGTGCGACGGCATCACGGTGCACGCCGAAGCCGGGCCGCATCTCGACCGCTCGCTGCAGACGATCAAAAACCTTGGCAAGAAGGCCGGTGTGTCGCTCAACCCGGCGACACCGGAGACGATGATCGAATACGTGCTCGACCGGCTCGATCTTATCCTGATCATGACGGTTAATCCGGGCTTCGGCGGCCAGGCCTTCATTCCGGCGATCGTAGACAAGGTGAAGCGGGTGAAGGCGCTGATCGGTGACAGGCCGATCCGGATCGAGATCGACGGCGGCATTTCGCCGGAAACTGCGCCCCTGGTCACCGCCGCCGGCGCCAGCGTGCTGGTCGCCGGTGCGGCCATTTTCAAGGGCGGCAGCGTCGCAGCCTATCGGGCAAACATCGAGGCAATCAGGGCAGCGGCGGACAAGGCGGCCGGCTGACCGCCGCCGTTCGGCCGGAGACAGCCGCTCGGGGGGACTTGTGAGCAACCATCTGTTCGATGCTTTCCGTGCCCGGATGCCCACGCCCGGACGCCTTTTGATGGAGGCAGAGGACGGGCGCTCGATCAGCTATGGCGAAATGCTGGCGCGCTCCGCTCAACTGGCACATGTGGTGTCGCAGCTGGGCGTCGAAGCCGGCGACTGCGTCGCCGTTCAGGTCGAGAAGAGCCCGGAGGCCATTTTCCTCTATCTCGCCTGTCTGCGTGCCGGCGCGATCTTCCTGCCGCTCAACACCGCCTATACGCTGACCGAGCTCGACTATTTCTTCAGGGATGCCGAGCCGCGACTGATCGTCTGCGACCCGGCGCGAGTGACCGAGATCGGCGCTTTGGCGCAGGCCTCGGGCGCTGCGGTCGCGACACTCGGCAGCAAGGGCGAGGGTTCGTTGACCGATCGCGCCTCTGAGGCGGCCGTGGACTTCCACGACGTGGCGCGCGGACCGGACGACCTTGCTGCGATCCTCTACACCTCCGGCACCACCGGCCGTTCGAAAGGCGCCATGCTCAGCCACGAAAACCTCGCCTCGAATGCGCGGGTGCTGGTCGACCTCTGGCGCTTCACTGCCGCAGACGTGCTGATTCACGCGCTGCCGGTTTTCCACACGCATGGCCTTTTCGTCGCCACCAATGTCGTCCTGATGGCCGGCGCCTCGATGCTGTTCGAAACCAAATTCGACCCGGCCCGCATCGTCTCGCTGCTGCCGCGCGCCACCGTGCTGATGGGCGTGCCGACATTCTACGTCCGCCTGCTGCAGCAGGACGGTTTGAACCGGCAAGCGGCGAAAAACATCCGCCTGTTCATTTCCGGCTCGGCGCCGCTGTTGGCCGAGACGCACAGAGCCTGGCGAGAGCGCACCGGCCACGCCATCCTCGAGCGCTACGGCATGACCGAGACCAACATGAACACGTCGAATCCATACGAGGAAGAGCGGCGAGCCGGCACGGTTGGCTTCCCCTTGCCCGGCGTCTCCCTGCGCATCGCCGATCCCGATGGCGGCGAAACACTTGCCCGGGGCGAGGTCGGCATGATCGAGGTCAAGGGCCCGAACGTCTTTTGCGGCTACTGGCGCATGCCGGAAAAGACAAGGGCCGAATTCCGTGACGACGGTTTCTTCATCACCGGCGATCTCGGGCTGATCGATGCCGACGGCTATGTCCACATCGTTGGCCGCGGCAAGGACCTGATCATTTCCGGCGGCTACAATATCTATCCAAAGGAAGTCGAGAGCGAGATCGACGCGCTGCCTGGCGTCGCCGAAAGCGCTGTCATCGGCGTTGCCCATCCGGATTTCGGCGAAGGCGTCACCGCTGTCGTGGTGAGGGCGCCGGGCTCGACCATCAGCGCCGCAGGGATCGTCGAGGCCATCGCCGGGCGCCTCGCCAGGTACAAGCATCCGAAACGGGTGATCTTCGTCGACGAACTGCCGCGCAACACGATGGGCAAGGTGCAGAAGAACCTGCTGCGCGAAGCCTACAAGGACCTCTATACGTCCAAAGCCGGCTAACCCTAACGAGCAGGGCTGCCTGCAAAAACCTTGGCACCATCGATCCAGACGCTTTTAATGTCCAGATCGTCCGACAGCGAAACGATGTTGGCCGCGGTACCGTTGGCGAAGCGCCCGAGCCGGTGCGACTGGCCGATCGCCTGCGCCGGATAGAGGGAGGCCATGCGCAAGGTTTCATCGAGGTCGAGACCGACGACGCGGTGCATGAAGCGCACCGCGGAAATCATGTCGAGATCCGCGCCCGCCAGCGTGCCGTCGGCAAGTGTCAGCCTCCCATCCTTGCGGTGGATGGTGCGGCCGTTCAGCGTGAACGAGGTCATGTCGGTGCCGATCGTCGCCATGGCATCGGTAACGAGCAGTATCTTGCCCGGCCCCTGCTTGGCGCGCAAGGCGATGGCCATGGTGGCCGGATCGACATGGATACCGTCGGCGATGATCCCGGCATAGAATGTGCCGGTATCGATTGCGGCGCCCGCTAGCCCTGGCTCGCGATTGCCGATCTGGCTCATCGCATTGAACAGATGGGTGACCACGGTTGCGCCGGCCTCGGCAAAGGCGCGAGCCGTGGCATAGCCGGTATCGGAATGGCCGATGCTGACGACAATCCCGGCCTTGCTAAGCGCCGACACCTGGCTGGGCTCGACGGATTCGGGCGCCACCGTCGTCAGCAGCACGGGCAGGTTTTTCCGTGCGGCGATCAGCATCGTCTGGTCGGAGTCTAGCATCGGCCGGATCAAAGCCGGGTCATGTGCGCCCTTGCGGGCGATCGACAGATGCGGCCCTTCGAGGTGCAGGCCCAGGAACCCCGGCACCTTCCTCCGTGCCGCCTCGGCTCCGGCCGCAACCGCCGCGGCGGTGATCTCGGACGTGTCGGTGATCAGCGTCGGCAACAGCGCCGCCGTGCCGAAGGGTGCGTGCGCCCGGCAGATGGTCTCGATCGAGGCGACGTCCGGATGGTCGTTGAGCATGACGCCGCCGCCGCCATTGACCTGCAGATCGACGAAGCCAGGCGCCAGCATGCCGCCGCCGGTCTCGATACGCGCAACATTGGATGGAATGGCGCCGGCGGCAACAATGGCCTCGACGAGGCCGTCGCACACGAGCGCCGCATTGTCGTGCCAGTCGTCGCCATCGAAAATCCGGGCGCCAGTCAGGGCAAAACGGTCGCTCATAGGGTTTCCGTTACTTTGCGCAGATTGGGCGGCGTGTCGGGGTCGAGGCCGCGATGGCGGGCAAAAGCCTCGACGAAACCATAGAACGACACGATCAGCGTCAGCGGGTCGGTCAGCGGATGACCGGTTGCGACATGCGGCAGGCGCTGAGCGCTCTTTGCCTTGTTCGACGTCACAAAGACGGCAGCGCCCTTGCCGGCCAGGCTGTCGGCGGCATCGGCCACCGATGGCTCGGACGCATCGCGAGCAGCCAGAGCCAGCACCGGGAAACCGGGACCGACCAGCGCCAGCGGGCCGTGCATGACCTCGGCGGCACTATAGGCTTCCGCATGCATGGCGCAGGTTTCCTTGAATTTCAGCGCCGCCTCGTTGGCGATCGCCGCCGACGGGCCGCGGCCGAGAATGAACAGCGATTTCGGCGTCTCGAGTGCCCCAGCCAGCGCCATCCAGTCGCAGGCGATCGCCTTGCGAAAATGCTCCGGCAAGCGCGCGAGCGCCACCAGGAGTTTCTCGTCGCCGGTGCAATGCGCCATCAAGGCGAGTCCTGCGACGGCTGAATTGACGAAGGTCTTCGTCGCCGCGACGCTGCGCTCCGGTCCGGCCAGGATGTCGATCGCGTAGTCCGAAGCCCGCGCCAGCGGCGAATCGGCGGTGTTGGTGATGGCGACGGTCAGCGAACCGCCGGTCCTCGCCGCTTGCGCCATTGCAACGATGTCCGGGCTCTTGCCGGACTGCGAGATCGCCAGGCAGGCCGAGCCGCCCAGCTTCAGCTTGGCGCCATAGATCGAGGCGATCGACGGGCCGACCGATGCAACCGCCAGCCCGGCGGTCAACTCCACGGCATATTTCATGAAGGTTGCGGCATGGTCGGACGAGCCGCGCGCCACGGTGACGACGAAATTCGGGTCGCGCTCGCGAATGCCGCGTCCAGCTTCCGTCAGCACCGCGGCCGAGCCATCGAGCAGACGGGCGGTGGCCTCCGGGATCTCCTCGATCTCGCGCCGCATATGGGTCGTTGTCGCGGTCATGGCCGGCCCTCTTCGCCCGGCCCGCTCAGCCGGAGTTCGGCGACAAAATCATAGGCGTCGCCCCTGTAGATGGAGCGGGTAAACTCGATCACCTTGCCGCTCGCCAGATAGGAGATACGCTCGATGTGCAGGCCGGCAATGCCCGGCGGTACTTCCAGCAGATGTGCGTCGCCATCGCCGAGGTTGGTGGCGGAAATGCGCTGCACCGCCCGCACCGGCCTGTTGCCGGTCTTTTCCAACGCGGCGTAGAGCGACGAACCAATCGCCGCCGGATCGGGCAGCACGCTTGTCGATAGCGAGGCGCGCTCGATCGCCAGCGGCGTGTCGTTGGCGATACGAAGGCGCGCCACGCGCGCAACCAATTCGTTCGACGCCAGGCCGAGCACCATCATCTCGTCGGGCGACGGCGGATAGAGGCCGCGGTCGAGCCAAGCCGAACGCACCGCCATGCCGCGCCGCGCCATGTCTTCGGTAAACGAGGTCAGCATCGACAGCGACTGCTCGACGCGCTCCATGCGCGGCGCAACGAAGGTGCCGGAACCATGGCGCTGGACGAGGATGCCGCCTTTGACCAGGTCCTGCACCGCCTTGCGCACGGTGACGCGCGAAATGTCGGCCTTGCTGGCGATGTCGCGCTCGGAAGGCAGCGCATCGCCAGGTCCGATCAGCCCGCGTTTGACCGCATCCTCGATGCTCTTCCTGAGCTGCAGATAGAGCGGCGCGCCACTCTGCGACGATTGTTTCAGCGCCGCGAATATCTGGTCGGCGGCCTCGCTCATCGAGCTGCCTCCGCCGTGTTTGCGAAAATCCGAACCGCCATCTGCACCGCGCCGCCCAGCGCGTCATCGAGCGGCGGTTTCAGCAGCGCCCGGTAGCGGGCCGACAGGCGCGGCGCATAAAGCGGCGCCAGCCCGCCGAGCAGGCAGAGCGGATCGTCGCCGCCGAGGTCGAGCACGCCAAGCGCTGCCTCGACATCGGCGACCGCCTTGTCGAGGATCCAGATAGCGACGGCGTCGCCTTTTTCGGCATGTTCGAACACCTTGGGCGCGAAGCCGCCGAAATCGCCGGGCTTGGCATTGGTGGTGAATTCGACCACATCCTCGGGATTGTTGCGGAAAATGGCGAGCATGGTCTGCGTCAGCGGCGATCCCTGGCGGATGCCGTCATAGGCGAGCAGCGTCTGCTCGAGCAGGTCGCGGCCGATGCGGGCGCCGCTGCCCTGGTCGCCGACCTGAAAACCCCAGCCACCGATGGCGCGCGACTTGCCTCGTCTGCGCGCCATATAAGCGGTGCCGGTGCCGAGTATGGCCATGGCGCCCTCGCCTGAGCCAACCGCGCCTTCCAGCGCGATCTCGGCATCGGTCTCGACGCGGCTGATGCGGAACGGCAGGATCGCTTCGAGCTGCTGCCGGTAGGTGCCGACATTGGCGCCGGCAAGACCGAGAACGGCCGGAGTTTGCGGGATCAGTGCGGGATCCCTGCCCGCGGCGACAAAGGCCTGCTGCGCTGCGTCGACGATGTTCGTCCTGGCGCCGGTGAGATCGGTTCGGATGTTGGCGGCACCGCTTTTGGCGCGGCCGAGGACGCTGCCGTCGGCCGTTGCAAGGGCCGCCCTGCAGCTGGTGCCGCCGCCGTCGATGCCGAGCACGAATTTCACGCGATTTCTCCTCCGGGTGGATAATACCAATAAAATACCAATAGCCAAGGATTAATTTCCGTTTCAAAAAAGTTAAGGCGTAGTTTGTTGGAAAATCAGCCAATTGCGTTCGCAAGCCTGCACCGCCGCAAGGATTTCATTAATGCGTGTGGACAAGTGGTATTTTTTTGGTATGGTTTTCTCGATTGGAGGAAAGCGGATGGCCGAAACGCGCACCGAAGCGCTTCACCAGAATGCCGAGGAACTGGATATCCAGGCCCCGGAAGCCGTCCTTTCCTCGTTGGCCAACGCACAGATCGAGGCCGCCAAGGCTGTGCACGGCGCCATTCCTGCCATTGCCGCGGCAGCCGAAATCATCGCAAGCAGACTGAAAAGCGGCGGCAAGCTCGCCTATGCGGCTGCCGGCAGTTCGGGCCTGATGGCACTGGCCGATGCGCTTGAGCTGCCGGGCACTTTCGGCATCCAACGCGACCGCATCGCCATCCTGATCGCCGGCGGCGACGAGGCCTTCAAGACACTGGCCGGCGGGCCGGAGGACGACACCGAGGAAGCTTCGGCAGCAGTTGCTGCCGCCCGCATCGGCAAGGGCGACTGCCTGATCGCCGTCTCGGCCAGCGGCTCGACACCTTATGCAGTCGGGGCGATCGAGGACGCCAGGCGCCGCGGTGCGGCGACCATTGCCATCGCCAACAACAGGGATGCGCCGCTGCTGCGGCTGGCCGACATCGCCATCCTGCTCGAAACGCCGCCGGAGCTGATTGCCGGCTCAACGCGCATGGGCGCAGGCACCGCCCAGAAGATCGCGCTCAACATGCTGTCGACGCTCGCCGCCATTCATCTCGGCCATGTCCATGACGGCTACATGGTCAACCTCATGGCCGACAACATCAAGCTGCGCGACCGCGCCGCACGCATCGTTGCCGCCGTCAGCGGGCGCGACAAGGACGAGGCGGCCCGCCTGCTCGAAAGGAGCGGCGGCGTCGTCAAGACCGCTATTCTGCTCGCCGCCGGCGCCGCCAGCGCCGATGCAGCCGAGAAGATATTGGAAGGGACCGGCCACAAACTGCGGCCGGCGCTTTCCGCGATCGAGGGGAGCAAGGGGCGCAATGCCTCTGTTCTCATCAAAACCGAACCTGAAAAAGGTCAACAGGGAGACTGAGCATGACAACGAAGCTACTGACGGCACTTCTTCTCGGCACCAGCGTTCTCGGCTCCGCCGGGGTGGCTTATGCCGACGACGTAACGCTCAACATCGAAAGCTGGCGCGGCGACGACCTTGCCATCTGGAAGGACAAGCTGATCCCGGCCTTCGAAGCCAAGAACCCGGGCATCAAGGTGGTGTTCGCGCCGTCGGCGCCAACCGAATATGACGCCGCCCTCGGCGCCAAGCTCGCCGCCGGCTCGGCCGGCGACCTGATCACCTGCCGCCCGTTCGACAAGTCGCTGGAACTCTTCAAGAAGGGCAACCTCGCCGATCTGTCGGCGCTGCCGGGCATGGAGAACTTCTCCCCGGTGGCCAAGTCGGCCTGGCAGACCGACGACGGCAAGGCGACATTCTGCGTGCCGATGGCCTCGGTCATCCATGGCTTCATCTACAACAAGGACGCCTTCGACAAGCTCGGCATCAAGGTGCCGACCACGAATGAGGAATTCTACGCCGCGCTCGACAAGATCAAGGCCGACGGCACCTACATTCCGATGGCGATGGGCACCAAGGACCTCTGGGAAGCCGCCACCATGGGCTACCAGAACATCGGCCCGAACTACTGGAAGGGCGAGGAAGGCCGCGCCGCACTGATCAAGGGCGAGCAGAAGCTGACCGACCCTCAGTGGGTCGAGCCCTTCAAGGAACTGGCCAAGTGGAAGGACTATCTCGGCGACGGCTTCGAGGCGCAGACCTATCCGGACAGCCAGAACCTGTTCACGCTCGGCCGCGCCGCCATCTACCCGGCCGGCTCGTGGGAGATCGGCCTGTTCAACACGCAGGCGCAGTTCAAGATGGGCGCCTTCCCGCCGCCGGTGCAGAAGGCCGGCGACACCTGCTACATCTCCGACCACACCGACATCGGCATGGGCCTCAATGCGGCCTCGAAGAACGCGGATGCGGCCAAGACCTTCCTGTCCTGGGTCGCCTCGCCTGATTTTGCCACCATCTATGCCAACGCGCTGCCGGGCTTCTTCAGCCTGAACAACACGCCGGTGAAGATGGAAGACCCGCTGGCGCAGGAATTCGTCTCCTGGCGCGACAAGTGCAAGTCGACGATCCGCTCGACTTACCAGATCCTGGGCCGCGGTACGCCGAACCTCGAAAACGAGACATGGGTTGAATCGGCCAACGTCATCAACGGCACCGACACGCCGGAAGCTGCCGCCAAGAAGCTGCAGGACGGCCTCGACAGCTGGTACAAGCCGGCGAAGTAAGAGTGCGGCGAAGCGTTGTCTCCCCCCTCGAGGGGGGAGATGTCGCCGAAGGCGACAGAGGGGGTCGGTCGAGGCAGGCTGCGGCTTGATCGCTGCTGGAAAGCACGGTCGAACGACGATAGCGCGCTGCCTCTGCCGACTCCACCCGCCTCGCTTTGCGAGGCACCCTCCCCTCGAGGGGAGGGAGGCGCCGCGCCCTTTGACGGCAATTGCAAGAACCTGATCGGCGGGACCGAACTCATGGCCGCAACACCGAAAAGACCGTTCCGCTGGCACATCGGCGTCTTTCTGGCGCCGGCAGTGCTGGTCTATACGGCGATCATGATCCTGCCGCTGGCCGGCACGCTGCAGCTCTCCTTGTTCCGCAACATAGACCAATCCCAAGTCTTCGTGGGACTGGCAAACTTCCGCACGCTGTTCGGCGATCCTAACTGGTCGGTGGGCTTCTGGAATGCTCTCCGGAACAATGTCTGGTTCTTCATCATCCACATGCTGGTGCAGAATCCGATCGGCGTCCTTTTGGCGGCGCTGCTGTCGAGCCCGCGGCTGAGATTCTCCGCCTTCTACCGAACGGCGATCTTCGTGCCGACAATCCTGTCCTTCGTCATTGTCGGCTTCGCCTGGAAGCTGATCCTGTCGCCGCTGTGGGGCGTGGCGCCGCATCTGCTCGATCTGGTCGGCCTCAAGAGCCTGTTCACGCCCTGGTTGGGCAAGGAGCAGTACGCGCTGACCACACTCAGCCTGATCTCGGTCTGGCAGTTCGTCGGCATCCCGATGATGCTGATCTATGCGGCGCTCTTATCCATCCCCGAAGAGGTGATCGAGGCGGCTGAATGCGACGGCATCACCGGCATGTCGCAGTTCTGGAAGATCAAGCTGCCGCTGATCCTGCCGTCGATAGGCATCATCTCGATCCTGACCTTCGTCGGTAATTTCAACGCGTTCGACCTGATCTACACCGCGCAAGGGGCGCTGGCCGGGCCGAACTATTCAACCGATATCCTCGGCACCTTCCTCTACCGTGCCTTCTTCGGCTTCCAGTTGCAGATCGGTGATCCCAACATGGGCGCGGCAATCGCCACGATGATGTTCCTGATCATCCTGGGCGGCGTCTGCGTCTACCTGTTCCTCGTGCAGACGCGCCTGCGTCGCTACCAGTTCTGAGGCGCCACATGAGCACGGCAACCCGCTCGCTGCCCCGCACCATTGGCGCGCATGCGATCCTTCTGACCTACACGGCGATCGCGCTGTTTCCGGTAATCATCGTCATCGTCAACTCATTCAAGTCGCGCGCCGCCATCTTCGGTGCGCCGCTGGCGCCGCCGACGCCGAAAACCTTCGATCTAATCGGCTACACGACGGTGATCGGCCAGGGCGATTTCATCCACTATTTCCAGAACAGCCTTGTCGTCACCGTCGCCTCGCTGTTCTTCGTGCTTTTGTTCGGCGCCATGGCGGCTTTCTCGCTGTCGGAATACCGCTTCCGCGGCAATTCGCTGATGGGGCTCTATCTGGCGCTCGGCATCATGATCCCGATCCGCCTTGCCACCGTCGCCATCCTGCAATTGATGGTGGCGAGCGGGCTAGTCAACACGCTGACGGCGCTGATCCTGGTCTATACGGCGCAAGGCCTGCCGCTTGCCGTCTTCATCCTCTCGGAATTCATGAAGCAGGTCTCCGACGATCTGAAGAACGCCGGGCGCATCGACGGTCTCTCGGAATACACCATCTTCTTTCGCCTGGTGCTGCCGCTGGTGCGACCATCGATGGCGACGGTCGCGGTCTTCACCATGATCCCGATCTGGAACGATCTATGGTTCCCGCTGATCCTGGCGCCGTCGGAGGAGACCAAGACGGTGACGCTCGGCGCCCAGCTGTTTCTCGGCCAGTTCGTCACCAACTGGAACGCCATCCTGGCGGCGCTGTCGCTGGCAATCATGCCGGTACTGATCCTCTACGTCATCTTCTCGCGGCAGCTGATCCGCGGCATCACTTCGGGGGCGGTCAAGTGAGTTCGCAACAACCTCTTCGCGTCGTCGTCGCCGGCCTCGGCAATATGGGCCGCAGCCATGCGCTGGCCTATCACACCAATCCGGGATTCCAGATCGCCGCGCTGGTCAACCGCTCCGATGTGCCGCTGCCGGAAGGGCTTTCGACCTACGCCATCCGGCGTTCCTTCGACGAGGCGCTACGCGAAGAAAAGCCCGATGTCGCCTGCATCGCCACCTATTCCGACAGCCATGCCGATTATGCGGTCAAGGCATTCGAGGCCGGCTGCCACGTCTTCGTCGAAAAGCCGCTGGCAACGACGGTCGCCGATGCAGAACGCGTCGTCGCAGCAGCCAAGGCCAACGGCAAGAAACTGGTGATCGGCTATATCCTGCGCCACCACCCGTCCTGGATCAGGCTGATCGCCGAGGCGCGCAAGCTCGGCGGCCCTTACGTGTTCCGCATGAATCTCAACCAGCAATCCTCCGGACATACCTGGGAGACGCACAAGCAGCTGATGCAGACGACGTCGCCGATCGTCGATTGCGGCGTGCATTATCTCGACGTGATGCTGCAGATCACCGACGCCAGACCAGTCGAGGTGCGCGGCATGGGGCTACGGCTGAGCGACGAGATCGCGCCGTCGATGTACAATTACGGTCATCTGCAGGTGCTGTTCGACGACGGTTCGGTCGGCTGGTACGAGGCCGGCTGGGGGCCGATGATTTCGGAGACGGCTTTCTTCGTGAAAGACGTGATCTCGCCCAATGGCTGCGTGTCGATCGTCATGAAGGAGGGTGTCAGGTCCGACGACATCGACACCCACACCAAGACCTCGACCATCCGCCTGCACAGTGCGGCGACCGGAGCCGACGGCAAATTCGCCAAACCGGACGAGATGCTGTCGATGCAAGGTGAGCCCGGCCATCAGGACCTCTGCGACCTGGAACAGGCGTTTGTGCTGAAGGCGGTCCGCGAGGATCTGGACTTGACCCGTCACATGGACGACGCGGTGAAGTCGCTCGCGGTCTGCCTTGCCGCAGACGAGAGCGTGCGCAGCGGCCTCGCCGTCAAACTCTAGAACAGGGACGAAGCCGTGGGCTCGCTGAACATCGAGAACGTAAAAAAGGCCTTCGGGCCGGTCGAGGTGCTGAAGGGCATCAACCTCGAGGTGACCGATGGCGAGTTCGTCGTCTTCGTCGGTCCATCCGGCTGCGGAAAGTCGACGCTGCTGAGGGTCATCGCCGGGCTGGAGGACTCGACCTCGGGCCGCGTGGTCATCGACGGGGCGGACGTCTCCGCCACCCCGCCGGCCAAGCGCGGCATCGCCATGGTGTTCCAGACCTATGCGCTCTATCCACATCTGACGGTGAAGAACAATATGGCCCTCGGCCTCAAGCAGGCGGGCACACCGGCGGCCGAGATCGACCGCCGCATCGGCATCGCCTCCTCGATGCTGTCGCTGGAGCCCTACCTCTCGAGGCGGCCGGCCGAGCTCTCCGGCGGCCAGCGCCAGCGCGTCGCCATCGGCCGCGCCGTGGTGCGTGAGCCCAAGCTGTTTCTGTTCGACGAGCCGCTGTCGAACCTCGACGCCGCACTGCGCGTCAACACCAGGCTGGAGATCGCGCAATTGCATCGCCGGCTGAAGGCCACGATGATCTATGTCACCCACGACCAGGTCGAGGCGATGACGCTGGCCGACAAGATCGTGGTCCTTAATGCGGGCAGGATCGAGCAGATCGGCGGACCGATGGAGCTTTACAATTCGCCGGCAAATGAATTCGTCGCCGGCTTCATCGGCTCACCGAAGATGAACTTCGTCGACGGCGCCAGGCTTGGCGAAACGGCAAAGACCATCGGCGTCCGTCCCGAACATCTGACCGTCGATCCCAAATCCGGCGCCTGGAAAGGCACGGTCGTCCATGCCGAGCACCTTGGCGCCGACACCAACCTCTATCTCGACTGCGAGAAGGCCGGCTTGATCACAGTGCGCATTTTTGGCGTCTATAACGCCGAACCTGGTGCCACGCTCTACGCGACGCCGGATCCGGCGAAGACATACCGGTTTGGAGCCGACGGGAAGGTGCTGAAATAGCTGGTGCCGACTCCCCTTCTCCCTTGTGGGAGAAGGTGGCCGAGCGAAGCTCGGTCGGATGAGGGGTGTTGGACGGATCGCTACGCTGAAGGCGTAAGCGACGGAAATCCTTCGATGTTTTCTCGTCGCGTTTCTTCCAGCACCCCTCATGCGTCTCGGCGCTGCGCGCCGATCCACCTTCTCCCACAAGGGGAGAAGGAAGAGCGCCTACGCATCCGCCCTGAACGTCTGCTTCTGGATGCCCAGCCCTTCGATACCGAGCTCGACCACGTCGCCGGGCTTCAGGAAGACCGGCGGCTTCATGCCGAGGCCGACGCCGGGCGGCGTGCCGGTCGAGATGATGTCGCCCGGGTGCAGCGACATGAACTGGCTGAGATAGGAGACGAGATAAGCGACGCCGAAGACCATGGTCTTAGTCGAGCCGTTCTGCATCGTCTTGCCGTTGACCGTCAGCCACATCGGGATGTTCTGCGGGTCCTTGACCTCGTCCTTGGTCACCAGCCACGGGCCGATCGGCCCGAACGTGTCGCAGCTCTTGCCCTTGGTCCACTGGCCCTGGCGCTCGGCCTGGAAGGCGCGCTCGGAGACGTCGTGCGCGACGCAATAGCCGGCGACATAATCCAGCGCCTCGGCCTCGGTGACATACTTTGCAGTCTTGCCGATCACCACGCCGAGCTCGACCTCCCAGTCGGTCTTCACCGAGCCGCGCGGGATCAGCACGTCGTCATTCGGCCCGACAATAGCCGAGCTTGCCTTCATGAAGATGATCGGCTCCGGCGGCACGGTAGCACCGGTTTCGGCGGCGTGGTCGGAATAGTTGAGACCGATGCAGATGAATTTGCCGGTGCCGGCGACGCAGGCGCCGATCCGCGGCTTGCCGGAAACCGCCGGCAGCGTCTTCGGGTCGAGCTTCGACAATGTCTCGAGCGATGCCGGGTCAAGTGCCTTGCCGGCAATGTCGGTGACACGGGCGGAGAGGTCGCGGATCGTTCCATCGGCATCGAGCAGGCCGGGGCGTTCGCTCCCCGCCTCGCCATAGCGCAGCAGTTTCATGCAGTTTCTCCCAGTTGCGACCAGAGGCCGTTTGCAAACTCGCTCCGCTGCGGCGAATGGCGTGGGTTTCGAGAACCGGAGCGGAGCGTACTTAAAGTACGTGAGCACCGGAAGCGCAGAAAGCCGCGTCAGGCGCCCGGCGGAGTAGGGTTTTCAAATGGCCTCTTAGATCGACCAGCCACCGTCGATATTATAAGCCTGCCCCGACGTATAGGTGGCGCCGGCCAGATAGACGGCGAGATCGGCGATTTCCTCGGGCGTGCCGAGCCGGCCCATCGGCTGGCGGGCGATGAAGGCGGCGCGAGCTGCTTCGTAGTCGCCCTGCGCATGCATGCGGTCCTGCAGCGACGGGCTTTCGACCGTGCCCGGACAGATCGCATTGCAGCGTATGCCCTTGCCGACATAGTCGGCGGCGACCGATTTGGTCAGGCCGATGACGGCTGCCTTGGTCAGCCCGTAAACGAAGCGGTTCGGCACGCCCTTGGTCGAACTGGCCAGCGACGCCATGTTGATGATCGAGCCGTCGCCGCGCTCCAGCATGCCGGGCAGCACGGCGCGGATGGTGCGGATCATCGAGCGGACATTGAGATCATAGGCAAAGTCGAGATCGCCGTCCTTCATCTCGAGGATCGAGCCGGAATGGACGAAGCCGGCGCAATTGAACAGCACGTCGACGGCGCCGATCTCGGCAAAAGCGGCGTTCACCGCCTCGTCGTTCAGCACGTCGAGCTTGCGGGTCTTGATACCGGGCGTCTTGCCGAGGTCGGCGAGCACCACCTCGTTAATGTCGGTGGCATGGACGACGGCGCCGGCCTTGGCGAACGCCAGCGCGCTCGCCCGGCCGATGCCTTGCGCCGCCGCCGTGACGACAACGATTTTGCCTGTCAGATCCGCCATGCTTTTCTCCTCGCCCGTCTGTGGTCGTTCGGCTTTTACCGGCGCAAGGCCGGGGCGCAATGTGCCAGCCGGGCACTACCATCCCGCCTGTTTCGATATTCGCCTGCCAGCCAAATGTTTTTTCTCGGTAAAGAACATTTGTTGACCCGTCAAGCCCGGACGTCCCTCCGGGACACTCAGTCGCCGTAGGGCACCCAGACGTTCTTGACCTCGATCGCACGGCGCAGCAAGGCATCGCCGGCTGCTTCGTTCGACGCCCAGTCGAGGCTGTGGCCGTTGCCGGTCCAGACGCGTTTGAGATTGCCGATGGACTCGGCCTCGGCCTTGGCGCAAGTCTCGGCATCGGCGAACACCCAGAGCCCGTCGACATCGTCATGCTTGGCCAATACGCCGGCAAGCTCGGCGCTACGGCCGGTGACGATATTGATGGCGCCTGCCGGAACGTCGGAATATTCGATGACCTGGTAGAGGTCGGTGGCAAGCAGCGGGTATTTTTCGGACGGCACGGCGACCACGGTGTTGCCCATGGCGAGCGCCGGCGCAGCCAGCGAGATCAGGCCGAGCAGAGGTGCGTTGTCCGACGCGACGATACCGACGACGCCGACCGGTTCGTGCAGCGCCAGCGTGACGGCGCGGGCCGGCGGCTGGTGGATGCGGCCCTCGAACTTGTCTGCAAGCCCGGCATAGAGGAACAGGCGCTCGATCGACAGTTCGACCTCGTCACGCGCCGCCTTGGCGGTCGCGCCGGCAAGTTGGGTGAGGCGCACAGCAAACTCGTCGGCGCGGCCGGAAAGGTTTTCGGCCAGGTAATAGAGCACCTGGCTGCGGTTGTAGGCGGTCGCTTCCGGCCAGGCCTTGCAGGCGCGCGCGGCCGCGACGGCGTCACGGATATCCTTGCGGTTGCCGAGACCGACCTCACCGGCAAGCTTGCCCTTGGCGGTGGCGATGGCGAAGGAATAATTGCCGTCCGGCCGGACCTGCTTGCCGCCGATGAACAGCTTTGCCGTGCGGTCGATGGCGCCACCTTCCGCCTGCTCGACAGGTTGGGCCGAAGACGTTGCCGGTTTGATGATCGGGCCGAGCGGCAGTTTTGCCGAGAGATATTCGAACATGCCTTCGCGCCCGCCTTCGCGGCCAAAGCCGCTCTCGCGGTAGCCGCCGAAGCCGCAGGAGGCGTCGAACATATTGGTGCCGTTGACCCAGACGACGCCGGCCTTCAATTGCGGCGCGACGTGCAGGGCAAGATTGATGTTCTCGCTCCACACCGAAGCGGCCAGGCCATAGCGTGTGTTGTTGGCGAGCTCGATCGCTTCCTCGGTGTTGCGGAAGGTCATAGTGGCGAGCACCGGCCCGAACACCTCTTCCTGTGCCAAGATGTTAGCCGGCGAAACACCGGTCGCCAGCGTTGGCAGATGGTAATAGCCCGAGGAGGGCAGCGCCGAGTCCGGCTGCCAGCAGATTGCGCCCTGCTTGGCGCCCTCGGCGATCAGGCCCTTGACGCGATCGAGCTGGGTCAAATCGACCAGCGGGCCGATATCGGTGTTCTTGTCGAGCGGGCTGCCGACGCGCAGCCGGCTCATCCGCGTCTTGACCTTGGCGATGAAGGCGTCGGCGATGCCTTCCTGCACCAGAAGGCGCGAGCCGGCACAGCACACCTGGCCCTGGTTGAACCAGATGCCGTCGACCAGACCCTCGACGGCGCTGTCGAGGTCGGCATCCTCGAAAACGACGAATGCCGATTTGCCGCCAAGCTCCAGCGACAGTTTCTTGCCCGAGCCGGCAGTGGCCTTGCGGATGATCTTGCCGACCTCGGACGAACCGGTGAAGGCAATCTTCTGGATCCCGGGATGATTGACGATTGCCCCACCCGCCTCCGGCCCGCCCTGGACGATGTTGACGACGCCCTTCGGCACGCCGGCGCGTCCGCAGATCTCGGCAAACAGGATCGCGGTGAGCGGCGTGAATTCCGCTGGCTTCAGCACCACGGTGCAGCCCGCGGCGAGCGCCGGCGCGATCTTCCAGGCCAGCATCAAGAGCGGGAAGTTCCACGGGATGATCTGGCCGACGACGCCGACCCCCTTATGGCCTGGAAAATCCCTGTCCAGCGCCTGCGCCCAGCCGGCATGATGGATGAAATGGCGGATGGCCAGCGGCACGTCGATGTCGCGGCTTTCGCGGATCGGCTTGCCGTTGTCGATCGATTCCAATACCGCGAACAGCCGTTGGTGGCGCTGCATGGCGCGGCCGATGGCGTAGAGCACTTTGGCGCGTTGATAACCGGTGCTGGCGCTCCATTTCGGCAGCGCTTTTGTGGCGGCCGAAACCGCCGCGTCGATATCGGCGGCACCGGCATCCGACACCTTGGCCAGCAGCTTTCTCGAGGACGGATCGCTGGTGTCGAAGGTTTTGCCTCCGCTGGCTGCCTTCCAGTCGCCTCCGATAAACAGCGCTTTACCGAAATCCCGCGCGGCAAGCCACGCATCGGCCTCGTTGCGCGCCTCCGGCGCCGGGCCGTATTCCATGGCGTGATAGCGTTCGAGAATGTTCATGAAGCGCTCCGAATCACGCCATCGCGTGGCGATGATTGGCCGAGTAGTGGCCGGTCAGATGATGCTCGAGCTGGCGCTCTATATCGGTCAAAAGACTCGATGCTCCGAAGCGGAACAGCTCCGGCTCCAGCCACGGCCGGCCCAGTTCTTCTTTCATCAGCACCAGCCAATCGAGCGAGGCTTTTGCCGTGGAGATGCCACCGGCCGGCTTGAAGCCGATGAGATAGCCGGTTTCCTCGAAATAGGCGCGGATAGCGCGCACCATGGCAAGGCCGACCGGCAGCGTCGCGTTGACGCTTTCCTTGCCGGTCGAGGTCTTGATGAAATCTGCACCCGCCATCATCGCCACCATCGAGGCGAGCATGACGTTGCGCAGCGTGGCGAGGTCGCCGGTACCGAGGATCACCTTCAGATGCGCCTCGCCGCAAGCGGCGCGCATCGAGACAATCTCGTTATAGAGCTCCTGCCATTTCGCCCCGAATACCAGGCCGCGCGGGATGACGACGTCGATCTCGTCGGCGCCGTCCCTTACCGATGCTTCGATCTCCTGCAGACGTGTCGAAAGCGGTGCAAGGCCATGCGGGAAAGCCGTGGAAACGGCGGCGACATGGACGCCGCTGCCGCGCAGCGCTTCGACGGCGGTGGCGACGAAGGGCTGATAGACGCAGACCGCCGCCGGGCGGATCTTTTCACCAGTAATGCCGAGCCCCTCGGCAATGTCGCGACGGAACGGGTTGACCGCCTTGGCACAAAGCCGGCGCACGCGCTCTTCCGTGTCGTTCGAGTTCAGCGTCGTCAGGTCCATGCAGGCGACGGCGCGCAGCAGCCAGGCGGCCTGGTTATCGGCCTTGATCGAGCGTCTTTTGGTCAGGCTGGCGACGCGGCGTTCCAGCGCCGAGCGGTTGACGCCGCGCATCGATTCCATGAAGCCGAGATCGAGCCTCATGCCGGGATTGCGAGCAATACCATGGGCTTGCGGCATCGGCGCATTGGCGGCGGCGCGCGCCGGCAGCGGCGTGACCTTCGATGTGCCGACGTCGGTTTCGCGGATTGTGCTGCTCATCTCCTGCCCCTTGTTCAGCGACTTATGCCGAAGATAGACCGTGAAGCAGCGCTTCACGAGTCCTTCAAGCGGTCATAGCGGAAAAAGACAGTCAAGGCAGCCGATTTTTGACCGCCTGATCAAAATCAGGGTCTCGAACCAGTGGACGCTGAACTGCGCGTCTCAGCCGACGAAGGCGCGCTCGACGACGAAGCTTGCCGGATGGTGCAGCGAGCCTTCCTGGAAGCCGAGGCTTTCGGCCAGTTCCTTGACGTCCTTGAGCATATGCATCGAGCCGCAGATCATGATGCGGTCGGTCTCGGGATTGAGCTTGTCGATGCCGAGATCGCTGTAGAATTTGCCCGAGCCGATCAGCGCGGTGATGCGGCCCATGCGCTCGGAGGTCTCACGCGTCGTTGAATTGTAGAGCGTGACGCGGCCACCGGTCAGTTCGCCGATCAGCGGGTCGTTCTCAAGTGCTGCCACCAGCTCCTGGCCGTAGGTGAGTTCGGCATTGTCGCGGCAGGTATGGGTCAGGACCACCTGCTCGAACTTCTCATAAGTGTCGGGATCGCGCAGCAGGCTGGCGAAGGGCGCGATGCCGGTACCTGTCGAGATCATGAACAGGCGCTTGGCCGGCGTCAGCGCGTCGACCACCAGCGTGCCGGTCGACTTCTGCCGCATGATGACGGTGTCGCCGATCTGGATCTTCTGCAGCTCCGAAGTGAGCGGGCCGTCCGGCACTTTGATCGAGAAGAATTCGAGTTCGTCGTCCCAGGCAGGGCTGGCCATCGAATAGGCGCGGAACACCGGCTTCTCGGCATTGGGCAGGCCGATCATGACGAACTCGCCGGAACGGAAGCGCAGCGATTGCGGCCGGGTGATGCGGAACGAAAACAGCCGGTCGGTATAATGCTTCACCGAGACGACGGTTTCGGCATAGACATTGGCCGGTATCGGGAACTGCAACGGCCGGGCTCCGGCAGTGTTGAACGCGGATGTGGTGTTCATCAAACCTAACCTTCCGGGCCAGCTCAGCGCCCGCGCCAAATCTTCACCTGCGCGCCCGAACCGGTCAGGTTCCAGCGTGCCGTTTGCACACTCCGAAGCGGTAAGCTCTTGTGTCCGGAATTTATTAGTATACAAACGATATTTGCGTCAAGACGCCGCCGTAAAACAGCTTTCCAAACTGAGGCATGTAGGCAGTTCGGGCATTTCGGGTTTCGACAATGGGACAGAATTTTTCGGCGCAAGCGCTGGATTCGACTAGCGGCGTCGTCGCCGGCATCGATGTCGGCGGCACCTTTACCGACCTGCTTCTGATCGACGGCCGTGACGGTGGCCGGGTGCACATCGCCAAGACCCCGACGACGGTCGACAACCAGGCGTTCGGCGTCGTTTCGGCACTTGGCGCCACCGGATTTCCGGTCGACGGCATCGACCTCATCGTGCACGGCACGACGACCACCACCAACGCGGTCCTGGAGCGCCGGCTGGCCAAGACCGGCATGATCACCACGCGCGGCTTTCGCGACGTCATCGAGCTTGGCCGGCGGACACGGCCGCAGGCCTATGGCATGACAGGCACCTTCGTCCCGATCATTCCGCGCAATCTGCGGCTCGAAGTGTCGGAGCGGGTCGAGGCCTCGGGCGCGGTGCGCATACCGCTCGACGAGGCCGAGATGCGGGCAGCGATTTCACAACTGATCGAAGCCGGCTGCGAATCCCTCGTCATTCATTTCCTGCATTCCTACGCCAACCCGGCGCATGAGCGGCGTGCCGCCGAGATCGCGGCCGAGCTTTGGCCGAACGGCTACATCACGACAGGCCATGCGCTGCTTTCGGAGGCGCGCGAATTCGAGCGCGGCGTGACCGCTTCGGTCAACGCTTCGGTGCAACCGATCCTCGAACGCTATGTCGAGCGGCTGCGCAAGGAGCTGGCGTCAAAAGGCTACGCCCGCGACTTCCTGATCATGAACGGCAATGGCGGCATGATCTCGGCCCGCTTTGTCACACGTGAGTCGGCCAAAACTGTCATGTCCGGCCCCGCTTCCGGCGTCATTGCTGCCGCCTATACGGGAAAACGCGCCGGCTTCGAAAACCTGGTCACCTATGACATGGGCGGCACCTCGACCGACGTGGCGCTGATCCGCAACGCCGAGCCGGCGGTGTCGAACGAGATCGAGATCGAGTATGCGATGCCGATCCACGTGCCGATGGTGGCGGTGCATACGGTCGGCGCCGGCGGCGGCTCAATCGCCCACGTCGATGCGGCAGGCCTGATCCAGATCGGCCCGGAAAGCGCCGGCGCCAATCCCGGCCCGATATGCTACGGACGCGGCGGCTTGGAGCCGACCATCACCGACGCCAATCTGGTGCTCGGCAGGCTGGCGCCGAAGAAGCTGCTCGCGGTGGAAAACCCGGTCACCGTCGAACGGGTCACCGGCATATTCGAGGACAGGATCGGCCGCGCCACAGGCTTGTCCGGCGTCGAGGCGGCGGGTGCAGTGCTGCGGCTCGGCAACGTGAAGATGGCCGGCGCCATCCGCATGGTCTCGGTGTCGCGCGGCCACGACCCGCGCGATTTCGCGCTGTTCGCCTTCGGCGGCGCCGGGCCGCTGCATGCGACGGCATTGGCGCGCGAACTAGGCCTGCCGAAAGTGCTGGTGCCGGCGCGGCCGGGCATCACCAATGCTCTCGGCTGCGTCGTCGCCGATCTGCGCCATGATTTCGTCAACACGGTCAACCAGTCGGTGCCCAGTCTCGACGAAACCCAACTCCATGAGACATTGGAACGGCACCGAAACGAAGGCGAGGAGCTGATCGGCAAGGAGGCGGTGAAGCCGGAAATGATCCGCGTCACGCATTCCGCCGACATGCAGTTCGTCGGCCAGACGCATATCATCAACGTGCCGCTGCCGTCGTCTGCGGTGACACGCGAGGGACTGCAGCAACTGTTCGAGAAGGCCTATTTCGCCCGCTTCAAGGTCCAGTTGCCGGAAATCCGCGCCAATCTGGTCAACCTCAACACCTCGGTCACCGGCGTGCGGCCGGCAATCGATCTGTCCCGGCTGATCGACCCGGCTGGGCGCGCCAAAACGCTAGAAGAGGCGCGGCGCGAAATCCGGCCTGTCTGGTATGGCGGGCGCTGGTACGACACGCCGGTCTACAGCAGAGAGAAGTTGCCGCTCGACGCAACAATCGAAGGTCCGGCGATCCTCGAACAGATGGACGCCACCACCGTGCTGGAGCCCGGCGACCGGGCGCGATCGGATGCCGACGGCAACATCATCATCGATATCGGTGAGGCCTGAGATGGAAAAACTCGACGCCATCACCCTTTCGGTCATCCAGGCGGCGCTACAGCAAGTCTGCGACGAAATGGACCTGACGTTTTCGCGCGCCGCGTTCTCGCCTGTCATCGCCGAGGCCAACGACCGTTCGGATGGCATCTATTCGGCGCTCGATGGTTCGCTGATCGCGCAAGGCAGCCAGGGCCTGCCGGTGTTCGTCGGCGTCATGCAGTATTCGACCAAAACCGTGATCGAGATGATCGCCGACGGACACTGCCTGCCGCCCGAGCCGGGCGATATCTACATCGTCAATGATCCCTATCTCGGCGGCACCCACCTGATGGATGTGCGCTTCGCCATGCCGGTCTACCGCGACGGCAGGATATTCTGCTGGCTTTCGAACACCGGCCATTGGCCCGACATTGGCGGTTCGGTGCCGGGCGGCTTCTCCGCCTCGGCAACGGCGGTGGAGCAGGAAGGCTTGCGACTGCCGCCGGTGAAATTGTTCAAGAAGGGCGTGCTCGACCCTGAGATCTACGCCATCATCTGCTCCAACATCCGTGTCGCCGACCAGCGCATTGGGGACATTCGGGCGCAAGCGGCGGCACTGCTGATCGGTCAGGACCGACTGAACGGAATCCTGGATCGTTACGGAGATGAAACGGTCGTCGATGCGATCGCCGAACTGCGCCGCCGCGCCGCTGAACAGATGCGCGCGAACATATCAGCCATTCCCGACGGCATTTACCGGTCGCAGGCTTTTGTTGATTCCGACGGCGTGGTCAACGAGCCGCTGACTATCGCGCTGGCGGTCGAAAAACAGGGCGACACGCTCAGCTTCGACTTCTCGGGCTCATCAAAGCCCTGCGCCGGGCCGATGAACAGCGTGCTGGCGACGACCTTGTCCTCGGTCTATCTCGCCATGCGGCACATTTTCCCCGACGTGCCGATCAGCGCCGGCGCCTTCGAGCCGCTGATCGTCAAGCGGCCGGAAGGCACCTTCCTCGACGCCAAATATCCGCGCCCGGTATCGGGCTGCGCGGCCGAGGTTTCGCAGCGCATTGCCGAGGCGGTGTTCGCTGCGATGGTGCAGGCGCTGCCGGACAAGGTGACGGCGGCTCCGGCCGGCTCCAGCGGCAATTTCGCGCTCGGCGGCAACGATCCGGCCCGCGGCCGCGATTATGTCATGTACCAGATCTCCGGCGGCGGCTATGGCGGCAATGCCGGTCACGACGGCCTGACCAATGGCTGCTCGACCATCGGCATTTCCAAGTCGCCACCGGTCGAAATCATGGAGCAGGCCTTCCCGGTGCTCTACCGCCACTACGCCCTGCGCGAAGGCTCGGGCGGCGCCGGCAAGCATCGCGGCGGTTTTGGCCTCGCCTATGAGGTCGAGATCCTGCGCGGCGACGCCCGCGCCTCTTTCGTCATGGATCACGGCCGCTTCGGCCCGCAAGGCGCGCTCGGCGGCAAGGACGGCGCGGTCAACACGGTCACCGTGTTCCGCGACGGCAAGGAACATGTGCCGCCGCACCTCTCCAAGGAACAGGACATCGCGCTGAAGGCAGGCGACCGCGTGCGCGTTAGCACGCCGGGCGGCGGCGGCTACGGCGATCCGTTGCAGCGGGATCCGGAATTGGTCGATCGGGACGTCAGGCTAGGGTACTATACCGCCGAGCAAGCCAGGGACCTGTTCGGGATCAAATGAATCCACAAGAGAAATTCAAATGCCGTGTCTGCGGCCTCGATCAATCTCCCGATCTGCCATGGGGCGAGAACGGCAAAGAACCCAGCTACATCATATGTTCGTGCTGTGGAGTGGAGTTCGGCTACGAAGACGACGGCCTCGGCAATTGTTTGTCAATTCGCCGGCATTGGGTGGAGGTTCGGCGATGCAAGTGGTTCGCGCCGGAGGATCGGCCGCTTGATTGGGACATGCCCGCTCAAATCAGAGGTATTCCGTTAGCCTATAAAGGCGCAGAGGATGAGCAACTGATCCAACGATATCTGCAGGCCGGAGAGCCGCCGCTACAAGGCTTGGCGGCGCTGAGCGCGGTGGAGAAGCCGGACCGGCTGTGAGGGTTTTACCGGGTGCTGGCATATCGCCCAGACCGCTGCGCACCGCTATGCCCTGTGGTCCAGCCTCGCGACCAGCCGGTCGCCGGCCCACTGGATGCCGCAGACCAGGATGATCAGCACAATGACAACGGCGATCATAACGGACGTCTCGAAGCGCTGGTAGCCGTAGCGGATGGCGAGGTCGCCGAGCCCGCCGGCGCCGATGGCGCCGGCCATCGCCGAGGCGCCGATCAGCGTCACCAGCGTCACCGTGAAGCCGGCGACGATGCCGGGCAACGCTTCCGGCACCAGCACCTCTCGAATGATCGTCCAGCGGTTGCCGCCCATGGCGCGTGCTGCCTCGATCAGCCCGTGGTCGACCTCGCGCAGCGACACTTCGGCGATCCGGGCATAGTAGGGCGTCGCCGCGATCGACAGCGGCACAATCGCTGCCCAGGTGCCGATCGAGGTGCCGACGATCAGCCGCGTCACCGGGATCAGCGCAACCAGCAGGATGATGAAAGGCACCGAGCGGAAGCCGTTGATGACCGCTGCGAGCGCGCGGTTCACCCACAGGTTTTCGGCGATACCGCCGCGGTCGGTGGCGACCAGCGCCAGGCCGAGCGGCAGCCCGAAAACCAGCGAGATGAGGCCGGAGGCGGCCGTCATCAGGATCGTTTCCCAGATCGAACGGACGAGAAGCTCAAACAGAACCGGCGACATGGCCAAGCACCTCCACCCGCGCTTGGCGGGCTTTCAAGAACGCGATCACCTCTGCCAGGTGAGCTTCATTGCTGCCGGCGACCGCCACGAACAGTGTCCCGACAGGCTGCAGCTGGACGTGATCGATGCCGCCATGCACGAGGCGGAACGAGCCGGGAACTGCCGAGGCAAGATCGGACAAAAGCGGGCTTCGGGCGGCCTCACCCGCCACGTCGATCCTGAGGATCGCCTCCACGCCGGCGTTCTGCGTTAGCCGGCTTGCGATCTCCGCCGGCAATTGCGGCCGGATGCCGCCGAGCAGGCTTTGTGTGATCGCCGACTTCGGATCGGCAAACACCGACCACACCGGCCCTTGCTCGACGATCCGCCCAGCGTCGATCACCGCGACACGATCGGCGATCGAACGGATCACCTCCATCTCATGGGTGATGAGCAGGATGGTCAGGCCGAGCTGCCGGTTGATATCTCTGAGCAAGGCGAGGATGGAGCGCGTCGTCTCCGGGTCCAATGCCGAGGTCGCTTCGTCGGACAGCAGCAGCGCCGGGCGCGCCGCAAGCGCCCGGGCAATGCCGACGCGCTGCTTCTGCCCGCCCGACAGCGACGCCGGATAGGCTTTCGCCTTCTCCGACAGGCCGACGAGCTCGAGCAGCTCGGCAGCGCGCGCCAGGCGTTCGGCCCTGGGCCGGCCTTCGATCTTGAGCGGCAGCGCTACATTGTCTTCGACCGTCTTGGCAGACAGCAGGTTGAAATGCTGGAAGATCATGCCGATACGCCGGCGCAGCGGTTGCAATTCGCGCTCGCCGAGCCGGCTGATGTCGCGGCCTTCGATGAAGACCTGTCCTGTATCCGGCCGCTCCAGGCCGTTCAGGCAGCGTATCAGCGTCGACTTGCCGGCGCCGCTCCGGCCGATGATGCCGAGGATCTCGCCCTGGCGCACGCTGAGCGATACGCCGTCCAGCGCCGCTGTCGCGCCGAAGCAGCGCTTCAGCTCGATGAGGCGCACGACATTGTTCGGTCCCGCGGAGCGGCCGCCGACGGGATGCATGACTTCGGTGACCGAGGCGAAATGCTGGTTCATGAAAGTTCCTGTATTCGTGCCCGCAAAACGCGATCGCGGTCCGCGTTGGAGCGCGGACCGCTTTATCATGCCGGGCTTCAGCGCCAAGTCGAGCTCGGTATCAATAGGCGCTGATGCCGGTTCCCTTGTAGACTCGGTCGAATTCGGCCTTCACCTTTTCGTTCTGGTAGGAGGCGACCAATGTCTTTACCCAGGGCTGGTTTTCATTGCCGGCCTTGACCGCGATGAAGTTGCGGTAGGGATTGTCGGCCACCGCCTCCTGGGCGATGCGGTTCTCCGGTGTGAGGCCGCTTTTAAGCGCCCAATCCGTGTTGACCACGGCCCCGTCGAGGTCTTCCACCGAGCGCCCGACAATCCCGGCGTCAAGCTCCTTGACGACCAATTTCTTCGGGTTTTCGGCAATGTCGGTCGTCGTAGCCAGAATGCCGGTGCCTTCCCTGAGCTTGATCAGACCTTCGCTCTGCAGAACGCGCAGTGCGCGGCCCTCGTTGGACGGGTCGTTCGGCACGCCAATGACGGCGCCTTCGGGCAGGTCGGCAATCTTCGTGTACTTCTTGGAATAGAGGCCGATCGGCCAGACCCCGGTATAGCCGACCGGGACGATGTGATAGCCCTGCGTCTTGATCTGGTTGTCGAGATAGGGCTTGTGCTGGAAGGCGTTGGCGTCGATTTCGCCACGCTCGAGTGCTTCATTCGGCTGGGTGTAGTCGTTGAACACCACGGTCTCGATCGTCAGCCCCCTCTCCGCCGCCTGGGCGGTGACGACGCGCCACACATCCTCGTCCTCGCCGCTCATGATGCCGACCTTGACCGCCGTCTTGTCTTCGGCGAACGACGGCGCAGCAAGGCCGACAATCCCAACCGCCGACGCGAAAAGTACAGCCAGACCGGCGCGCCGGTTTATACTTGCGGAGAGAAATGAGAGCAAAGTGTTGGTATTCCCAGACATGATCTATCCCGTCGGTTCTGAAGTCGTTGCGGCCAGGCGGAGTGCCAAGCCTTGCTGGCATCATCGGGAATGCTGACCGTCGGATCAAAGCACCGTATTTCCCGCGAAATGCGAAGCCAGGAATATTCTCTCAAAGTTTCGGGCCTGGCGAGCACAGGGCGTGCTGGGATCATGCGTTCTAAGCCAATGCTGGTTCAGAAATTGTCCGGACGTCGTCTCCGATATGAGGCCCGCCGTGCTTCGAAGCGGCGGGCCTTTCTGCGTCCGAATGCCCAACACGGGCAGCAGTGTGGGATGTCGACAATGCTGGACGCGCCGCATGTCCCTTCAAAGCGACGCGCTTGCTCACTCGATGACCTTTACAATCCTGCGCGTGCCAGGATCGACCAGGACGGTCCGATTGTCGACGACGACATAGCGGTATTTGACGTCGGGAACCTCATGAAGCTCGACGGTATCGGGCAGGGTCGAGCCGACATTGAGCTCCACGCCGGGAAGCTGCACGGACGCCAGAGGCTGCTTTTTCACATACTCGCGTACGATCGTCTCCTGCTGCGGTTCGATGACCACGTCCTGAGCGGCAGCGGCGCCAATACCCGCAAGCAGCAAGAACCCAGCCGCGGCTGCCGAAAGATGCATTCTCATGATCGTCTCCTTTCGTCGTGAGCCACCTCTGCGCTGCGCCGCGTCATGCTGTTCGCAGCGGGGTCGCTATAGGCCGGTAACGTCATCAGGTGGAGCTTGTTCCGCCACTCGGATCGCTTGCCGTTTCGCTCCATTAGTTTGGAACAAAGTTTTTTAGCCGCGGTTTTACGCGGTGAAGGGACGCGTTTTCCAAGGAGATCTCTCATGAAAGGCGTTCTGATCACCAGCATGCTAGCAATCAGCGTCAGCTGCGGGGCTGCACTTGCCCAGACGCAGCAGTCGACCGACGACCAGTCCGGCGCCAATTGTGCAGCCGGCACTGCCAATTGCCAGAACGGCGCCAAAATGGGCGAGCAGGCCCAGGGCAAGGCCGGCGCTACGACTGATCAACAGGCGCAAGGCAACAAGAAGCTGAAGACCGATGAGCAAGCCCAGGGCAAGGCCGGCGCAACGACTGACCAGCAAGCCCAGGGCAAACCGAAACTGAAGACCAACGAGCAGGCTCAGGGCAAGGCTGGCGCCACGACTGACCAGCAGGCCCAGGGCAACACAAAGATGAAGACCGATCAGCAAGCCCAAGGCAAGGCCGGACCCACCACCACCGAGCAGACCCAAGGCAACACGAAAATGAAGACCGAGGAGCAGGCTCAGGGCAAGACTGGGACCACGACCACCGAGCAGACTCAGGGCAATGCCTCGACGCAGACGCAAGACCAGAGTTCGACCGCGTCCATCAACAATGTAACCGTTGAACAGAAGACGGAGATCACGCAGGTCATCAAGGAGACGAACGTCCAACCGGTTTCCAGCGTCGATTTCGACATCTCTGTCGGTGTCGAGGTTCCGCGAAAGAAGGTCCGGCTGCATCGCCTGCCGGCGCGCATCGTCAAGATCGTTCCGGCTTACGAAGGCTATGAGTATTTCGTGCTCGCCGACGGCCGGATCGTCATCGTCGACCCGAATACCTACAAGATCGTGATTATCCTGACCTAGTCGTGGCCAGACGGTCTACCGTGAGTTGATGCACCAAAAAAGCCCGCCGCGCAGCTCGGGCGGCGGGCTTTTCCGTACCCGGCTCCAGCGTCTGCAAATCGCAAATCAAGGTCCGTCCTCGGGGCGAGGAGCGAGCACGGTGTGATCGATGGTGTCGGGCAGGCAGGGACTGGGCACGCAGCTTGTTCGGACTGACGCGGTGGTCATGGCATCGATATCCGTAACCAGCACCATTCTCGCGTAGTGCCGCGACCACAGCGGCTCTCCAAACAGGACGAAGACGCCGCCAATCATCAAGGCCAGCAACATGAGTGCCGTAATTTGCAAATATCTCGCCGTAGCGCATGAAGGCAGCCTGTCCCGTTCGGAAAGCGATTTCAGCCTGTGACAGCGGCGACCAGGACGGCGCCGAAAGCCGGCGCTACTATCCTTGAGGCCCCGCGAATGCCGCCTTCCATTGGATCCTCCCCCGAACAAGCCGGATAAATAACGGCACTCTCGGTGCTTTGTTCCCGGCCGTGTGGCCGGACGACAGCTGCGTCACACAGGCCGTGTGTGGGGCGGCCTTTCGTTTGCAAAAGGCACTCTTCGCTCTCATTGATGCGCGGCAGCGAGGTCCTTGAGATGACGTTCGTGCATTTGCAGCACCGGCAGCGTCTTCTTGGCAAACTCCTTCATCGCCGGATCGTCGCCGGAATTCGCGTAAGCGGAAAACAGCGCCACCGCTTCCTTATGCGCCTGGGTCTGCATGTCGATATATTTCGATTGGAAGCTGTCCCCGCTGGCCTCCTTGAGTTGGTCGAGCAGCGCCTGGTGCTTGGTGTCCAGCGACGGGCCGGCTGGCGCGGTGGCCGAAGTCGTCTGACCCTTGCTGAGCGCCGCCTTGAAGTCCTCGCCGGCCTTGGTGTGGTCCGTGACCATTTGCGCCGCGAATGCCTTCACGTCGTCGGCAGTCGCCTGCGTCTGCGCAAGTCGGCTCGATTCGATTTCGAATGTATTGGCGATGGGCACGGTCTTGACGAACGTCGCGGTGTCAACCTTGCTCATGGTGTCGGTCGTTAGAGGCGTCAGCGTCGCCGATTGGGCAAAAGCAGCCAAAGGTGCGCCAGCCATCATCGCTGCCGCAGTGATGGATAGAAGGGTTTTCATGGGGGTTCTCCGAGGCTGATGTCATCCCTCCGATGGCTCAACGCGCAAGCTGCGGCGAGGTTGCCTGGTCGTGGCGGCCACAGCCGCCGCCAGGCCAAACAATGGTTTGGAAACGCAAAACAAAAGACGCCGGCTGCGTCCTGCAAAGTGCAACGCAAGCCACGAGATCGTACGGAATCGTACAAGCTCTTTCGCTTTGCGGCAGTCTTGCTATCGTTGGCTGGGAGAGATGGGTGGAGGCTTCCGTGGGGCAGATCAAGTCGCCGCTAGGAATCGGTATTGACACCGACGCTGCCGTTCATACCATCATGGCCGACTATCATTCCGGCGACATTCTCTCGACCACCGTCGTCATAGCCGATTTGCGCAAACGCTTTCCCTGGTTCCGGCAAACCGACGAGGAGCTGGTTGGCTTCATCGTTCGGGCGCTGGACGGTCGGGATATCGCGGTCAGCTTCGACCACCGCGCGGCCGCTAGGCTGATTTTACGGCAAAACCAGCCGGCCGCGGAGCTTATGCTCCGCGGCCTCGTCAGGCTGTGATGACCGGGCGCTTACTTGCCGCAGTGGTTGTCGTTCACCGTCGGCGCCATCGTGCCCGGAGCCTTGCCGGTCGCATCGGGCAGAGCCCCCTGCGGGCCAGGCGGGCAATTCCGGTCGGCATTCGAATTCGTCGTTGAGAAATCGCGAATGCTATTCGTGATGGTCGAATCCGTGCCGGTGTCAGGGCCGCCATTATCCGGGACTACGACCGCCCGCCCGCTACCGTCGGCAGCGGCTCCGGACGGGTCGCCGACGTTCTGGGCCATCGCTGACGTGGCCAGACCGATCGTAAGCGCCGAAGCGGCGAGAATTTTCGTGAGCATGATGCTTCTCCTTTTTACGAGGGTCGTCGCGTTGCGACTACGAAAACAACCGTTCGGGCGGGCGAAGGTTCCGACAAATTCCCCATGAAATTCAGCATGTTCTCAGGTGTTCAAGGCGACCGCCATGCCATTCTCCGCGGGCATGCATCTGTGGACTTTTCTGACGGCACGGCCCGGCATTTTGCTCGCCGCATGAGCGTACGCCTTACCGTTCCGCCGGAACAGGAATGCTTCTTGCGAGTTCATACCTTTGTACAATGCGACGCGCTGATGCGAATGGCGGCAGCGCAAACAAGGAGAGCAGACATCATGGGCCTTGGAACCATTCTCATCATAATCTTGGTCCTTGCCTTGCTTGGCGGCTTCAGCGGCTTGGGCGGCGGACCGTTCTATGGCACCGGCTATTACGGTGGTGGCGGCCTCGGCCTGGTGCTGCTTATCGTCATTATCCTGGTCCTGCTTGGGCGCATTTAATGCATGTCGCGCAAAAGTGTGCAGCGGTTTTGTGATAGCGACATGCATAAAACAGGAACCTAAAGCGCATCGCATGAGGCCGGTCGAACGCGACGCGCCTTAGTGTCCGTTCACGACAAAAACGCCTGCCGCTTGGCAACAAGCGCCGGGCGTTTTGTCGTGAAGAGACAAGATTTCCAAGATCCTTGGCCAACCAGGATCCTTGGCTAAAAACGGCGACCCGGTTCCGAACCTTTCGGCACCGAGGACACCACCATAGCAGCAGCTTAGTGTTGGCGATCGGCGGCCAGCGCTTCTTTCAGATCGGCGCTGAGCACACCCTCGTTGAACAGTGACATGATACGGGCGGCCAACCGCTCGCGGACAGGACTGTCGTCCGCAACACCCAACTCACGGCAGCAGTCGTCGAGCGCTTTTTTCAGCACGCTCAGTTCGGCTGGAGTTGCTGCACCTTGCATCGACATGCCATCCTCCCTTGAAAAAGGGCGAAAGCGCGAAGCGTCTTTCAAGCGTCCACTCGCCATGTCTGTGTGGACGACTCCAATTCAATTAGCGCCGCTCTCGTCCAAACTCAATGTACGGAAATTACCAAACAGACAGTTTGGGAACGACTGCCTTGCACCTGCATTGTTGCTGCGATCCAACCCACCCCTCATTTGGATCATTGGGCGTAGCCCACGACGCCCGAATGGAGCCCGTTGCATCCCTCGCGACGGGCTCTTTCGCGTCCGGTGACCTCAATTGTCGTTTTCGTACCAAACCGTCTTTGGTACGTTTCCAACTCTAACTTTCAGTCGGATGTTTTCGTAGGCAAGCGGCAGGAGAAACTGTCGTGCATCGATTCATTTTTTTATTTAGTAGGCTCCATACCTTTCAGTGCTTATATGAGCGTTATCGTCCGCAGGTTATACCGGGCGCGGACGGCTGGGAGATAAAAAAGCTCTTGCCCTGTTTTGGGGCCAGCTATGTCTGATCCAGCAATTTCCAATAGAAATCTATACAGAAACAAGCTGTTGCGCCGGATGAGCGCCGGCGATTTCGCATCTCTCGAGCCGCACATCGAGCGCTGTTCACTGGAGTTACGGCAATCGCTCGAAGTGTCCGGATCGCCGATCGAGGCCATTTATTTCCTCGAGGACGGCATCGGTTCGGTGGTTGCGAAAATGCCGAACGGCAGCGATGCGGAAGTTGGCCTTGTCGGCTTGGAAGGTATGACCGGCTCGGCCCTGATAATGGGCGACGACCGTACGATCCATGATTGCTATGTGCAGCTGGCGGGAGAAGCCGCCAGGATCGACGCCGAGCCGTTCAAGGTGGCGCTGACGCAAAGCCCGACGCTGCGGCTGTTCTTGCTGCGCTACGTGCAATATCTGCATGTCCAGACCGGCTATACGGCGCTGGTCAACGCGCGATCGAAACTTGAAGACCGGCTGGCGCGCTGGCTGCTCATGTGTGACGATCGGGTGGACGGCGGCCGGCTGACGATCACTCACGAATTCCTGTCGATCATGCTTGGCGTAAGACGTCCGGGTGTCACGGTCGCGCTGCAGCTGCTCGAGGGGCGAGGGCTCATCCGGTCCCGCCGCGGCGAAATTATCATTCGCGATCGCGATGGTCTCGTCGCACTGGCGGATGGCGGCTACGGCCTGGCCGAGGCCGAATATACCCGCCTGGTCGAGCATATCGGCGAGCGCTGACGGCGCTTTCCTGGCCGATTGCTGCCGCAGGTCGAGGCCCCTTGCGACACTACACGGCGGGTCGGAAAAATTTTCAAGGCTCCCGGACCGTCAGGGAACTTGTTTCCCGTCGGAGGGTTATGGGACGCCTCTACTTTGCGAGGCGGCACCAACCATTCGGGAGAGGATCATGGCGACCACGAAAAAGGCCGCGAAGGCGGCAAGCAAGGGCCTTGAGGATCTGTTCCTCGACGGGCTCAAAGACCTCTACTACGCCGAGAAGAAGATACTGAAAACACTGCCCAAAATGGCCAAGGGCGCGGAGTCGGAAGAAGTGACCGCCGCCTTCGAGAAACACCGCATGGAAACCGAAGGACATGTCGACCGCCTCGAGGAGGTGTTCGAGAAATTCGGCAAGCCGGCCCGCGGCAAGACCTGCCCGGCGATCGACGGCATCATCGAAGAGGGCTCGGAAGTGCTCGAGGAGTATAACGGTGCTCCCGCGCTCGACGCCGGGCTTGTCGGTGCGGCGCAAGCCGTCGAGCATTACGAGATCGCTCGCTACGGCACTTTGATCGCGTGGGCGGAAGAACTCGGCAAGAGCGACGTTGTCGAGCTGCTCAGGGCAACTCTCAAGGAAGAGGTCGCGACCGACGAAGCGCTTTCCAAGCTCGGCGAAAGCGGTGTCAACGAACGCGCAATGCAAGAAGCCGCTTGATTTCAAAACCGCAACCGAGCCTCGGAAATGGCTGCCAAGGCTCGGTTGGCCGCGGTGAACCGGTGAATTCTGCATTGGTCTGTCATGAACGGTAGAGCGGGCAGCTAGAGCCTTGAAGCGGTGCATCGCTGCGGGCTTACTCGATCTGATCGAACGTGCATTGCCGGGGCTCCTTGTCCGGCCGCCAGCGCAACAGCTTGGTTCCGTGCCGGAACCGGTCGCCTGTCACATGGTCGAAACGAACCTCGACCACCAGTTCAGGCTTTATCGGCTCCCATTGTCCGCTGCGCTCCGTGCTCCAGCGGCTTGGCCCGCCCGGCGCCTTGCCGGTGAAACCCGGTTTGGCCCGCAGTTTTTCCAGCCGCCTGGTCAGCGCCGCCCGGTCGTCCTTGCCGATGGTCGAGGTGAACCCGACATGGTCCAGCCTGCCTTCGTTGTTGTAGAGGCCGAGCAGCAGGGATCCGACTTCGTTGCTGCCGGCGAGATAGCGAAAGCCGCCGACCACGCAATCCGCAGTTCGCAGCCGCTTGACCTTGACCATGGCGCGCTCGCCGGGCCGGTATGGCTCGGCGATCAGTTTTGCAACGACACCGTCGGTCGAGCCATGGCCGGCGCCTTGCAGCCAGCGCTCGGCGGCAGCGGCGTCGTGCGTGCATTTGGACAGGCGCAGTTCGGGCCGTCCCGCCGACGCGACAAAGGCCTCGATCGCCCGTCTCCTGGCGCTGAGCGGTTGTTCGATGATGACCTTGCCGCCGGGTTCGGCCAGCACATCGAACAGGACAAGCATGGCGGGCGTCTCGAGGCTCAATTTGCGGATCCTGCTTTCGGCGGGATGGAGGCGCATTTGCAGGGCCTCGAACGAGGACGATCCGTCGACCTCGATGACGATCTCGCCGTCGACCACAAACCGTCGCGACCTCACATCGCGCAGCACCGCGACCAGTTCGGGAAAATAGCGGCCAAGCGGCTTGCCCGATTTTGCACGCAGATCGACGGCATCGTCGCCCTTGAACACGAGGCAGCGAAACCCGTCCCATTTCGGTTCGTACTGCCAAAGCCCGTCGCCGCCAGGAATTGCGTCGGCGGCTTTGGCTTCCATCGGACGAAGGTCGAGCGGCAACGGAAATGCGGTCATGGCTGGTCCGCGCCGCCGCTGAGGCATTCGCTACCGCCGTCGGCCATTCCCCTGCGCCCCGCTTTCCCGCCTCGGCACCTTGCGGCCGGTTTGGTCGGGTGAAGGCGACCGCGGATCGACCTCGTCGGACCCACCGATCTCCTTGGTGATGCGATAGGCCAGATAAGCGACGGCTCCGGCAAGCAGCAAGCGGACCATGACTGCAAATCCTTCGTTGGCGTGAACCCACCAACCCGCAGGCCGAAGGTTTTGTTCCGCCGCTGCCCATCGCCGGGGTGAATCGTCGGCGGCGCAACCAAAATCCAAGCGCATCGTTTGTTGCTTATCGACGAAAAGAATTTGCGATGAAGACGCTCTTGCCCTTGTTCGCTTTGACCCTGGCGCTATTCCTGGCCAGCAGCGCTTGGCCTGACGGGTGACCGCGATGCTCCTCGTTGTTCCGGTCTGGCAGGACATCGCGGCACGACTGCTTCTGACCGCGCTCGCCGGCCTGTTGATAGGCCTCAACCGCGAGGCGCGCGGGCACGCGGCGGGGCTACGCACCACCGTGCTGGTCGGATTGGCCGCCGCCATCACAATGATCCAGGCCAGTATTCTGCTCGAGACCGTTGGCAAGCACCCGGATTCGTTTGCATCGATGGACGTCTTGCGCTTTCCGCTGGGCGTGTTGACCGGCGTCGGCTTTATCGGCGGTGGCGCCATTCTTCGCCGCGGCAATCTTGTCAGCGGCGTCACCACGGCGGCCACGTTGTGGGTGATGACGGCGATCGGCTTGGCTTTCGGTGGTGGCCAATACGGCTTGGGCGCGGCCGGCACGGCGCTGACGCTGGCCACCTTGCTGGTCCTGAAATGGGTGGACCTTCGAATGTCGCGCGAACACCATGCCCAGTTGGCACTGACGTGGAAGGCCGCGGCTCGACAGGAGCTCGATGCGCTCATTGGGCCGCTTGGCTACCAGGCACGCCTCGTCGCAATAGAGAGGCGCCCAGATCTCAAGGACCCTGTGTTCTCGTTCGAGATCAGTTGGAGGCGGCCCGACACGGGCGCACCGCCAATGGATCTGCTGGCATCGGTTGGCGAGCATTGCGAGATCCAGAAGTTTGATCTCCTCAGCGAACCTGCCCGCTAGAGCGGTTCATCGTTTCACGGAAACGCCGAAACGCTCTATCTCTTTGTTTCTGCGCAATCCCGGACGGAAAACCGTTTCACACTTTTCCTGGAATTGCTCTAGCGGCTTGCAACGATCGCGGTCTGAATCAGGCCATAGCTTCTCCACACCCCTTTCGATACCTATCTGTCGAGGCAGGACTCAAGGAGCAAGCAAAAGAGCGTGGCACAGCGATCGGGAAGTGCTGATCTTCCACTTCACGGCGGACGCGTGCCGAAATGGCTCGGCGACCGCATGACGCGGCTTGGCGCGGTCATGTGCGAGGCGATCATCCACCATTACGGCCGCGATGAGTTGCTGCGCCGGCTGGCGCATCCGTTCTGGTTCCAGTCCTTTGGCGCCGTAATGGGGATGGACTGGCACTCTTCCGGCATCACCACCAGCGTCGTCGGTGCCTTGAAGCGCGGTCTGTCGCCGCTTTCCGGCGAACTCGGCATCCACGTTTGTGGCGGCCGCGGCGCGCATTCGCGCAAGACCCCGCACGAGCTTGCCCTGATCGGCGAGCGTGTCGGCCTCGACGGGCAAGGCCTCGCGACTGCCAGCCGGCTTGTCGCCAAGGTGGACAGCGCCGCGGTCCAGGACGGTTTCGATCTCTATCTGCACGGCTTTATCGTCACCGACGACGGCAAGTGGGTGGTGGTGCAGCAGGGCATGAACGGCGACAGCAAGGTGGCGCGCCGCTATCACTGGCTGTCCGAAGGCCTGAAGAGCTTTGTCGACCAGCCGCATGCTGCCATCGAGGGCGCCAACCAGGGCGAGATCGTCAACCTGACCGACCGGCGCGCTGAAGCGTCGCGCCAGGGACAACTGGACCTTCTGCACGACCTTGGACCGGATCGCATCGTGAGGGAGCTTGCCGCTTTGGAGCGGGGTTCGGCGCCAGCGCCTGAGCCGGCACAAAAGCTGCTGCCGCATCTGGTGATGCCGGCGCACCACGATGTGCGCGAAAGCGACGTCGTCATGCGCCGCCTGCACGGCAACATCGCGGCGGCGGCCGAGCGCGGCCCGACAGATTTCGCCGGGCTTCTCCTGGTGCCCAATGTCGGCGCGCGCACGGTGCGGGCGCTGGCGCTGGTCGCCGAAGTCGTGCATGGCGCGCCGTGCCGTTTTTCCGATCCAGGCCGTTTCTCGCTGGCGCATGGCGGTAAGGACAGGCACCCGTTCCCCGTGCCGCTGAAGGTCTATGACGAGACGATCGGCGTGCTGAAGTCGGCTGTCCAGAAGGCCAGGCTCGGCCGTGACGAAGAGATCGGCGCGTTGCGGCGGCTGGACGACCAGTCGAGGCAGGTCGAGCGCTATGTCACCGGCCCAAGCCTGAAGGAAATCGTCGCCGGGGAGTTCGAGCAATCGCATCTGCTCGGCGGCCGCAGCGTCTTCGGTTGGGAGGTCGTACCCGAAACGGCCGCAGTCAAATCAACGAAGTGATCGGCTCGGATCAAGCCTCCAAGTCGATCAGGGCGACGCCGAGTTCGGGATGGTGCCTGCGGCGCAGATGGCCAGGCGTCTCCACCAATGTGACCTCGAGCGTCGGCCGCACGATGCCGTCCAGCAGATGACCGCCCCTCGTGGTGCCGTCACTCAATCCAAGGACTGCGTGGACGTGCAGGCTGGGCTTGCCGTCGTCGCCGATAGCAACATCGCCGATCGCGCTCAGCACTTCGCACTGTTCCCGGACGGGGATTTTCCGGTAGGTCCTTTCTCCAGGGTCGAACCAGCCGACGGTTGCGCTTTCGAAAGCGCCGAGCGCGGTCAGCGACGCGCCGCCGACGCCACGGTCGACTGCAAATGACGTCAGCTGCGCAAACGCCTCTTCGCCGGGATCAAGCACAACGACGAACGTTCTCTGTCCGGCGCTTTCGGCAACAAGCTGTGATTTCATGATTTCGCTCCAGCCGTCAGGAATTCAAATCCACCACACCAGCAATGCCAGCAAGACGAGACCCACTAGGCCGGCGATGAAAATGATCCGGCGCGCCCGCGTCCGCAGGATGATCTCGCCCTGCCGCGCCTGTTCCGCTGAAAAGACAGGACCATCCTTGTCCCGGTCGTTGCTCATCCATCGTCTCCTTTCGAGCAATTATTCAGCATTGAATAGATCTGGCGCCCGATAGAACACAATCTCGTTTGGCGGATGAGGTTCCACGATGGACCATCGACGGTTGGAACTGACTGGGACTCGGCCGTCTGCCGAGGTGGGACGGAGATCGACCACGAGGTGAACCCAGCCGGCTTGGGACCGGCTGGGCGCCGTTTGCATCTATTCCTTCGGCGCGGTCGCGGGCGCGGTATAGCGGCGGCGCACCGCGTCCAGGACGTGCTTGCGGCTCTCCTGCGCCGAAAGTGTGCCGTCTTTCTCCGCTTCGGCGGTTTCGCGCGCCAGTTCCTTGTCCCTGATCTGGTGGCGAAACCATTCGGAATAGTCGCCGGCGCGCAAATGATGTTCCCAGGTCCTGTCGTCGATGCCCTCGGCGATCTGGGCGAAAATCATCAGATTATGGGCGCGGAGGTTCATCGCATTGTCGGGGCCGCGGAAATAGAAGCTGCCCTTCTCGTCCAGCTGGCCCTCGGCATATTTGCGGCTGTGCCGCTTGAGCGACTGTCGCGGTTCGATCGGCTCGACCATGGCAGGTTTCTTGCGCGCCTGCGGCCGCCAGAACAGCACGCGCTCGTCTTTTGGAGAGTTCAGGTCCTTGTCCTTTGGCGGTTCGGTGCCGGTCTCGTGACAGAACGTCTTGATGACCTTTTTCGCCTTGGGGCCGAGTGCGATGACGGCGGTGACCAGCCGCAATGCCTCGGTTGAGATCGCGTCCGGATGAACCGTGATCAGGATCGTGCCCGGCAATTCCATGGCCAGCACCATTGGCGTGTCGTCGCGCCGCTTCGGCAAGAGGTGATGCGCCTCGTCGATGATCAGCCAGTGTGGTCGTGCCGTGCGGAAGCGAACACCGCCAAGGCCCGGCAGCAGGTCGGCAAAGAAGTCCGGCCGCTCGTTAACGCGCAGCGCCAGGCCATTGACGACCAGATTGTTGTCCGGCTTCTCCAGGAGATCGAGCAACTGCGTCTTCGTCGGCGCGTTCGAGCCGTCGCCCAGCCGGACGGCGCCTTCGAGACCGTCATAGTCGCCTTCCGGATCGAAGATGCAGAACTGGAACTTTCTCTCGACGAAGCGCTCCGTCAGTGCAGTCGCCAGGGTCGATTTGCCGATGCCGGAGCTGCCGGCGATCAGCACCGTATCGGTTGGCGACAGATACACCTCCTTGCCATCCTCCGAGCCAAGCAGAATGCCGTCGCGGTTCGGCACAAGCTCGCGATCGCGCTCGACCACCTTGGCGATCAGTTCCTCGACGCCTTTTCCGCGCGCGCCGCGTGTCACGAGATCCGCCGTATCCTTGACTGCCGGCAGTGCGTTGTCGACGGCGACGCTGAAGCCGCAGGCGCGCAGGAAGGCGTGGTCGTTTTCGGCGTCGCCGACACCGACGACGTTGTGCGGCGACAATCTGAGGTCCTGAAGCGCGGCTGTCAGCCCGGTCGCCTTGTTGATGCCGCTGGGCAGGATCATCACCGCGCCCTTGTTGAAGATGATTTCCAGCTCCAGCCCCAATTTCTTGATGACCTCGAGCGCGGTAGCCTGATGCGGTTCCCAGGTTGCGACGATCGAGCGTCCGACCGAAAGCGGTTTGACACCGCGTTTCCTGAGTTTGGCGATGAACTCGGGGGCGGGCGGCGGGGATATCGTCCGCTCCTCCTCGCTGGCCGGCGTGTAGATCAGCGCCCCGTTTTCCGCGACCACCTTGTCGAAGATCGCGACTTCGGGAAAGACGCGTTTCAGGTCGGGCAGCTCGCGCCCGGTGACGAGAATGAGTTTGCGGCCGCTCTTCTTGAAGCGTTCAAGCGCCGCAAGCGTCTTCTCGGCAACGACCCCTTCATGCGCCAGCGTGCCGTCATAGTCAGTGGCCAGGGCAATGAAATACATGCCGTCAGTAGCCGCCCACGATCGGCAATATCTCGCCGGTGATGTAGCTCGAGCAGTGTGGCGAGGCGAGGAACACGTAGGCCGGCGCGATCTCCTCCGGCTGGGCCGGCCGTTTCATCGGAGTGTCAGCGCCAAATTTCGAAACATCGCCGGCTTCCTTGTCCGAGGGGTTGAGCGGCGTCCAAACCGGGCCTGGCGCCACGGCGTTGACCCTTATGCCCTTCTCGACAAGGTTGCCCGAGAGCGCGCGGGTGAAGGCATGAATGCCGCCCTTGGTCATGGAGTAATCGACCAGTTGCTTCGAGCCCTCGATGCCGGTCACTGAACCGGTATTGATGATCGCCGAACCGGGTTTCATGTGCGGCACGGCCTCCTGCGCCATGTGGAAATAGCCGTAGAGGTTGGTCTTCAGCGTCGTGTCGAAATGCTCCTCGGTCAGCTCGCTGAAATCGCTGGAGTGGATCTGGAAAGCGGCGTTGTTGACCAGCACGTCGATCCGCCCAAACTCCTGCACGATCTCAGCCACCGCGTTGTGGCAGTGGTTGCGTTCGCTGACGTCGGCCTTGATCAGGATGCAGCGCCGGCCTTCCGCTTCGACGGCCCGTTTGGTATCTTTGGCGTCCCTATCCTCCGAGAGATAGACGATCGCCACATCGGCGCCTTCACGCGCATAGAGCACGGCCACCGCACGGCCGATGCCTGAATCGCCGCCGGTAATGACGGCCACTTTGCCGTCGAGCTTTTTCGATCCGATATAAAATGGCGCATCGTAGAGCGGCGCCGGCTCGATCGCCCATTCATGGCCCGGCTTCGGCTGGTGCTGCTCGGGGAAGGGCGGCTCGGGATATTTGCGGGCGCCGGCCTGCATGGCGCCTTTTTGCTTGCCATTGGATTTGGACTTGTCCTTCTCGTCGATACGGCGCTGGATATGCCGCTGCTTGGCGGCCTCGCCGGCGATTTCCGATTTCATCTGCATGGTCATCTCCCTGGCTTGAAACCCAACAACGCATGTCCGGCGAAAAGGTTTATGCGACCACGTCATTCCTTGAGCCCGGCGACACGCTCCAGCAGCGGCCGTTGCAGCAGCGGCAGATGGCCGACGACGCTGAAGGCCGCGTTCCTGACGCCTTGCATGATGCCGTTGTCCGACTGGGCCAGCGAGAGGATGCGCTCGCTGAGCGTGATCCACCGTTGCCCCACCGGGTGGCGTTCGCTTGTGTAGCCGGCAAGCGTGCCGTCGACGAAACGCCTGGCGAAGGACGCGGCGTCCTCGATGCCGAGATTCATGCCGCGCGCGCCCAACGGCGAATGCACATGCGCGGCATCGCCTCCCAGGAAGACGCATGCGGTTTGATAGCGCGGCGCCTGTCGTACCGGAATATGGAAGCGGTCGGCCCGCAACAACCGCGTGATCCGGTAATTGCCGGGGATGCGCGCCAACGCATCCTCGCTGTTTGAAACCGCGCGATAGCGCTTCTCGCCGATCGGGATGACGAAACCGACGTCGCCGTTCCTGTGAAGAAATGCGTGGGCGGCCATCGGCTCATAGGGCCAATCGTCGATGTCGGCGTCGGCAATGCTCCATTGCCGCCGATGCGTGTAGCCATCGAAGCCGATGCCCATGGCATCACGCACGGTGCTTTGCGCACCGTCGGCTCCGAAGACAAGGTCGAAACTTGCCTCGTCACGGCCGTCTGGCGCCTCGATCCGCACCTCGGCGCGGCCTTTGTGCTCGGCCATGCCGACAAATGTGCTTCGCCATTCGACGTCGATGCCAAATCCCTTGAGCGTATCGGTCATCAGCGATTCGGTGTCGCGCTGCGGCAGCGACAGCAGGAAATTATGGCGGTGCGGCAGGATCGAGAAATCGATCTCGCCGAGCGCTCGTCCTTCGAAGTAGAAACGGGCTCGGCGAATTTTCAATCCTTCGGCGAGCAATCGGGCAGCGACTTTGGACGGTTCAAGGATGTCGAGGCTGTGCGAACTGATGCCGACCGCCTTGGCGAGCGGCGTCGGGCCTTCCTTGCGGTCGATGATGCGAGGTGCAATGCCGCGCCTTGCCAGTTCGACTGCCGCCGTCAGCCCGGTCGGGCCGGCGCCGACGATCAGGATGGAAGCGTCCCGCGAAGCCGTCATCGTCGGGCGTCAGCTTTTTGGCAGTGCGTAGGCAATGATGTCGTCGCCGATCCTGGTCTCCATGAAATGGTGGCCGCCGGGTGCAAGGGTCGCCAGCCAGGTCAGGACGTAAAGCCATACACCGGCGGCATTGCCGGCAAGCAGCAGGCTGCCGGCGGCCAGCAGGGCGATCCCGGCGGGCAGATTGTACCAGGATCCGCCCAGCGCGATCAGCCAGGCACCGCCCCCTCCGATCAGCAGGCCGAGGATCGTCAGCAGCGCGCCGACGAACATCGTCCACCAGAAGGCAACGCCGGACCGGCGGCGAATGGGATGGGGGTGGGGGATGGTCATGATGCTTATCCGGGTGAAACAGAACGTGACCTCATCCGAACGTATGGAGGGTTCGATGGTTTCCGGTCAGCCCGACCTGATGGGCCAGGGCGGGGTAACCATTCTGTGATCTCCGCTGCTCCAGCCGGAACTTACCCACGCAGCCGCAGTTAGGCACTTTGGGGGGTGAATACGGTTTGCTGGATGCGAAATCGGCGAGGGGATGCCGCAGGTCTTTTCAAGGAGTGCCAACGGCATTTCACGCTTCGCTCTGTGGGGCGCGTGTTTCATGGCGATCTTTGCGGCTCTCGGCGGTACCGCCGTCTTGCGTTCGGACTTCGTCACCGGCGTTGGCCGGCCGTTGGCGCAACCAGTGCCGTTCAGCCACAGGCACCATGTCGGCGAGCTCGGCCTCGATTGCCGTTATTGCCATAGCGGCGTCGAGACTGCGTCATCGGCGGGTCTGCCGGCGACCGAGGTGTGCATGACCTGCCATTCGCAGCTGTTCACCAACGCGGACATGCTGGCGCCGATACGGGCAAGCCTTGCTTCCGGGCAGCCATTGCAGTGGCAGCAGGTGAACAGTGTCCCCGACTTCGTCTATTTCAATCATTCGATCCATATCGCTAAAGGCGTCGCCTGCGAGACGTGCCATGGCGAGGTCGACGACATGCCGCTGATGCGGCGGGCGCACGCACTATCGATGGAATGGTCCCTGGCATGCCATCGCGATCCCGAGCCTAATTTGCGTCCGCCGCAGGACGTGTTCCTGATGCACTGGAAGCCACCGGCCGGCATCGCCGAAATCCGCCGGTCACTCATCAGCCTTCTCGATATCCACCCCGAGACCATGACCGACTGTTATGTCTGCCACCGCTGACAAACCGATCGCGGCTCCAGACATGGCCGGCCTGCGCGAACGGCTTTCGCCCGGCCCGGAGCTGTGGCGAAGCCTCGACGAGCTCGCCGATACGCCGGAATTCCGCCGCTTCGTCGATGCCGAATTTCCCTCGATCGCCGAGCGCATCCCGCGGCTCGACCGGCGCACGCTGCTGAAGCTGATGGGTGCATCGCTGACGCTGGCCGGGCTTGCCGCCTGCAGCCGGGCCGAAGACATCCTGCCTTATATCCGCCAGCCGGAAAACATCGTTCCCGGCAAGCCGCTTTATTACGCGACCACGCTTTCGAGCGATGGCTACGGTATCGGTGCGGTGGTCGAAAGCCATGAGGGCCGGCCGACCAAGGTGGAAGGCAATCCCGGCCATCCGGCCTCGCGCGGTGCGACGGACGCCATCATGCAGGCGGCGGTGCTGTCGCTTTTCGACCCCGATCGCTCGCGCATGCCGCTGAAACACGGCGAACCGGCGGCCTATGGCGACTTCCTTGCCGACATGGCCGAGCTCACCTCGCAGCTGGCCGGCTCAGGCGGTGCCGGCGCGGCGCTGCTGATCGAGGCGACGACCTCGCCCACCATGAAGGCGCAGCTCGAGGCGCTGCGCGCGCTACCCCAGGCTGAGGCTGTTCCAGCACGATCCCCTGGCAACGCCATCCGGCGCCGAAGCCACGCAGACTCTTTTCGGCAGGGCGCTTGCACCGGTCTACCGGTTCGATCGCGCCGACGCGATTGTCAGTCTCGACGCGGATTTCCTGGGCGAGGGCCCCGGCCGTCTCGCTTACGCCCGTGACTTTGCCGCGCGGCGTCGCGTGCGCCGGGCGGACGATACGATGAGCCGGGTCTATGCGGTGGAATCGACGCCGACGATCACCGGCGCTGCCGCCGATCACCGCAGGCCGGTGCGGCCGAGCGAGGTCGAAGCCGTCGCCGCGGCGCTGAGCGCGGTGCTTGGCGGCGAAGCGGCGCCAAGCGCCTTGGCACTGGACCCGGCCTGGTTGGCTGCCACTGCGGACGACCTGAAGGCGGCCGGCCGCTCGGCGCTGATCGTGCCGGGCGCCCATCAAACACCGTTCGTCCATGCCGCGGCTCTTGCCATGAATGCGCGGCTTGGTGCGCTTGGCAACACCGTGGAACTGATCGAGCCGCCCGACGCGATGCCCATCGAGGGCGACCTCGCTGCACTTTGCCAGGCGATCGCCGCGCGAGATATCGACACCGTTGTCATACTCGGCGCCAATCCTCTCCACACCGCACCTGCGGGGCTCGATGTCCGCGACGTGTTTTCGCAGCTGAAGCTTCTTGTCCACTGGGGTCTCTACCGCGACGAAACCGCCTTCGTCGCACACTGGCATGTCCCTGCTGCGCATGATCTCGAGAGTTGGAGTGACCTGCGCGCCCATGACGGAACCGCGTCGATCGTGCAGCCGCTGATCAGGCCGCTTTACCAGGGGCGGGCGGTGCATGAAATCCTGGCCGTGCTTGGCGGTGAATTAGCTGTTTCTGCGCTGCCGCTCGTCCGCCGGACATGGGCACAAACGACTTGGGCGCAAGCACTGGACGATCCCGCGTGGCGAAAGGCGCTTCGCGACGGCTTTGTATCCGGCAGTGCCAGCACTCCAGTCGATGTTGCGATGCCGGCGGATTTGCGCGGCCTGAACCCGCGCGTCGAAGCGGCCAAAGGCGTCGAAATCCGTTTCGTCGCCGATCCCTGGCTGCGCGACGGACGCAATGCCAACTCGTCCTGGCTGCAGGAATTGCCGCGGCCACTGAGCAAGATCGTCTGGGGCAATGCAGCGCTGATGTCGCCAGCGACGGCGGGGCGGCTTCAGGTGGAAAACGCCCGGGTCGTCAATATCGCCTCGAACGGCACGGACATCGATGCGCCGGTCTGGATCATGCCTGGCCATCCCGACGAGACCGTGACACTTGCTCTGGGCTTCGGCCGGAAGCTCGGTTCGGTGGCAGCACTCGCCGACGGCCACGACGCGTACAGGCTGCGAAGCCTCGAGGCTCCCTGGATCGTCTATGGCGCCACGGTCGCGCCGCGGGACGGCAGTGCGCGGGTCATCACCACGCAACACCATCAGGCGATGGAGGGCAGGGCGATCGTTCGCCATGCCTCGCTCGAGGCCTTCCGCAAAAATCCACACTTCGTGCGCGACGGCGCCCCGCCCGCGCCAACCGGATCGCTCTATCCCGACTGGCAATACAGCCAGGAAGCCTGGGGCATGTCGATCGACCAGTCGGCATGCATCGGCTGCATGGCTTGCGTTTCTGCCTGCCAGGCGGAAAACAACATCGCCACCGTCGGGCCGGACGAGTCGGCACTCGGCCGTGAGATGCATTGGCTGCGGATCGACCGCTACTACTCCGGCCCGCTCGACGATCCCGACGTCTTTTTCCAGCCGGTGCCTTGCATGCATTGTGAGAAGGCGCCGTGCGAGGTCGTCTGTCCGGTCAACGCCACCACCCACACCCATGACGGGCTGAACGCGCAGGTCTACAACCGCTGCATCGGCACGCGCTACTGCTCGCAGAACTGCCCCTACAAGGTGCGGCGCTTCAACTTCCTGGACTTCCAGGAATTCGACAAGGATGCGGCCGGACCGGAACAGGCCGCGCACAATCCAGACGTCAGCGTCCGTTCGCGCGGTGTGATGGAAAAATGCACCTACTGCGTCCAGCGCATTTCCGAAAAACGCATCAAGGCGCAGATCGAAAACCGCCACATCGCCGACGGCGAAGTGGTGACCGCCTGTCAGCAGGCCTGCCCGACACAGGCGATCGTTTTCGGGGACCTCAACAGCAAGGGCGCCGCTGTCGTGCAGGAAAAAGCAGCGCCGCAACACTACGCCTTGCTCGAGGACCTCAACACGCGACCCCGCACCACCTATCTCGGCAAGATCAGGAATATCAACGGCCGTCTCTCGCCAGGCGGGAAAGCCGATGGCTGAGGCTATTGCTGGAAAACCGGGCGCACTGCCCGTTCTGCGCGGCCGGCACGACCTTCCGGAGATCAGCGGCCGTATCAGTGCGATCGTCCTCGACGGCAGGCTGCCGCGCTATTTCTGGACCGCGTTTTTCGCCTGCTTCGTCTTCGTCCTCATCTTTCTCTATTCGATTACCTATCTGATCTCGGTCGGCGTTGGCGCCTATGGCGTCAACATTCCGGTTGTCTGGGGCACGATGATTGGCAATTTCGTCTGGTGGATTGGCATCGGCCATGCCGGCACGCTGATCTCGGCGGTGCTTCTGCTTCTGCGCCAACCATGGCGCGCCTCGATCAACCGCTTTGCCGAGGCGATGACGCTGTTTGCCGTGGCGATGGCGGGGCTTTTCCCGATCCTGCATCTCGGCCGCCCGTGGTTCTTCTACTGGCTGCTGCCGCTACCCAACACGCATATGCATTGGCCGCAATGGCGCAGCCCACTGGTCTGGGATTTCGCGGCGATCGCCACCTATGCCAGCGTTTCGCTGATGTTCTGGTATATGGGCCTGCTGCCCGATCTCGCCGTCCTGCGCGACCGGGCGAAATCGCGCCCGGCGCAGCTGTTCTACGGGATACTGGCGCTCGGCTGGCGCGGTTCGGCCTTTCATTGGGCGCGCTACCAGACGGTCTATTTCCTGATGGCGGCACTGGCCACGCCGCTGGTCGTCTCGGTGCATTCGATCGTCTCGCTCGACTTCACCTTCGCCATCACGCCGGGCTTCCATTCGACTATCTTTCCTCCCTATTTCGTTGCCGGCGCGCTGCTGTCCGGCTTCGCCATGGTGCTTACCATCGCCATCCCGCTGCGCTGGGCGTTTTCGGTCCAGGATCTGATCACGCCGCGGCACATGGACAATGCCGCCAAGCTGATGATCGCCGCCGGCATGATCGTCATCTACGGCTATGCCTCCGAGGCTTTCTTCGCCTGGTATTCGGGCGAAACCTATGAGCGCACGATGATGTGGCAGCGCGCCTTCGGACCTTATGCGCCGCTGTTCTGGACCATGCTCGCCTGCAACGGCGCTGTTTTGCAATTGCTCTGGTTCCGCCGGGTGCGCCTCAACATGGCGGTGCTGTTCGCCATTGCCCTGATCATCAATGTCGGCATGTGGGTCGAGCGCTACGTCATCGTCGTCACCGGGCCAAGCCGCGATTACCTGCCGTCGTCCTGGGGCGAACAATCACTGAGATGGCTCGACTTCGGCATCCTGTTCGGCTCGATCGGCACCTTCTTCGCATTGGTCTTCCTGTTCATCCGCGTCCTGCCGGCCATCACCATTTTCGAGGTCGAGGAGCTGGCCGGGGAGAGGGGCGGCGCAAGATGAGCCTTTACGGCGTCATTGCGGCTTTCGCCGATCCCGAAGCGCTGACCGAGGCGGTCCGCACCATGCGGGCGCGCGGCTACCGGCGCATGGACGCGTTCTCGCCGTTCCATGTGCATGGGCTGGCCGACATGCTCGGCATGCGCAAGACGCGCTTGCCATGGGCCATCCTTGGCGGCGCCGTCGCCGGCGCGGTGTTTGTCTATGGCCTGATCCTCTATTCGGTCGAGATCGATTTTCCGCTCAATGTCGGCGGCCGGCCGCTGCATTCCTGGCCGGCCTTTCTCGTCATCGCCTTCGAGGCCGCGATACTTGGCGCTGCGCTGGCCGCATTCTTCGGCATGCTGGCCGCCAATCGCCTGCCCGAATATTACCACCCGGTCTTCAACGCCACGAGCTTCACCTATGCGCGCGGCGGCAAGTTCTATCTGCTCGTCGAGGCCGCCGATCCGAAGTTCCGCAAGGGCGTGACCAAGGGCCAGCTGACACGGCTCGGCGCCGAAACCGTCGAGGAGGTGGAGGCGTGAACATGCGCACGATCCTGCTGTCGGCAGCCTTGCTGGTCGCCGGCTGCCGGCAGGACATGGAGGACCAGCCGCGCTACGATCCGCTCGAAAGCAGCAACCAATTCGCCGACGGCATGTCGGCGCGGGCGCCGGTCGAGGACACAGTCGCACGCGATGCCGATCTTTCGCCGGTACCCGACACTTTTCCCTATCCGGTCACGATGACGCTGCTGCGGCGAGGCCAGCAACGCTTCGACATCTTCTGTTCGCCTTGCCACGGCCGCGCCGGCGACGGCCACGGCATGATCGTCGAGCGGGGCTTTCCGGCGCCGCCGACCTATCACCAGGACGCGTTGCGCAAGGCGAGCGATAGGCATTTCTACGACGTCATCAGCAACGGCTATGGCGCCATGTATTCCTACGCGGCGCGTGTCCCGCCTGCCGACCGCTGGGCGATCGTCGCCTATATCCGCGCCCTGCAATATTCGCGCGATGCACCAATTGCCGAGCTGCCGGAAAGCCTCCGCGCCGAGCTCAATGCGGAGCCGGATCGATGATGCGGGCGATGATGCGGCTTGCCGCCGAACGTTTGATTCTGCCGGCGCTTGCTGTGGCCGCCGTCGGACTTGTGCTTTGCGCCACGGGATTGGCCTTCGACTTCAGAGCCACATTGGCCGGCTGGCTGCCTGCGGCGCTCTTCCTGCTCGGCCTGCCGCTCGGGGCGCTGACCATCCTGATCGTGCATGGGCTGACCGGCGGCCGCTGGGGCGAGGCAATCCGCCAGCCGCTGCGCGCTCTCGTCGCGACGCTGCCGCTGGCGCTGCTTCTGCTGCTGCCGGTTCTGCTCAGGCTCGACCTGGTCTTTCCCTGGGCGAGTGCCGACGCGGCTGCATTGCCCGAGACGGTGCGCCAGAAATTCTCTTATCTGAACGTTCCGTTCTTTTTGCTGCGCTTTGCCGCCTGCGCCGCGATCTGGCTGGTGGTGGCGTGGCGCGTGCTTGACTGGACAACGACCGATAGCGGCCGTGGCAGCGCCGGCCGCGGCAAGGCCTATGCCGCTGGATTGATTGCGCATGGGCTGGCGGTCACGATCTTTGCCATCGATTGGATGCTCTCGCTTGAGCCGGAGTTCTCCTCGACCATCTATGCGCTGCTGGAAGCGTCCGCCGAAGTCGTTGGCGCTTACGCCCTGGCGATGACGGTACTGTGCGTGAACCGCTCGATCGAGGTCATGCCGGGCGGCGAGGAGGATGTCGCGCTCGGCGAGGATTTGGCCAACATGCTGTTCGGCTTCGTGTTGCTCTGGACTTACCTGTCGTTCATGCAATGGCTGGTGACCTGGGGCGGCGACCTGCCGAACGAGATCCGTTGGTACCTCATCCGCAGCAGCAATGGCTGGCAGTATCTGCTCTGGCTGCTGATTGCGCTGCAATTCGCGGTCCCCTTTGCCGGGCTGCTCAGCCGGGATCTGAAGCGCAGCCATGCCGGCCTGCTGTCGATCTGCGGCATCGTGCTGGCCGGCCACTACGTCGATGTCCTCTGGCGGATCAGACCGCCGTTGGCGGACGGTAATGTGATCGCATTCTGGTACGATCTTGCCGCGCTGGCAGGAGCTGGCGGCCTCTGGCTTGCGCTGCTGCTTTTCGCGCTTGGCCGGCCGGACCGGATCGCCCTCTGGTGCCGGAGGCCGGTCCATGGCTAGGGCAGCCCGCCATCCCGAAACGCGCGACGTCTGGCCGGGCGCGCTGCTTGCCTTCGCGGCCGGCCTGCTGCTGCTCCTGGCCGCAACAGTCATCGTCCTCGGGCTCGTCTTCGACACCAGGCCGTTCGGGCCGCTGCCGGGGCCATCATCGGTCGGCAACCGGGCCAGTCCAGCCTTGCAGCGCTTTCCAGAAGACGACCTCGCTGCCTTCCGCAAGGCGGAGGAGCAGGAGCTGAACAAGGTCGGCTGGGTCGACCGCACCGCCGGCATTGCCCGCATTCCGATCGAGGACGCCATGTGGGCGATCGTCAGCCATGGTTTGCCGAACTGGGGGCAGCCGGCGCCGGCCGCCGGCGCCGACTGCCGATTGGTCGAGGCCGAGATACCACGCGCGCCACAGGCCGCGCGCTGCCGGACCGCGCCAGGCCAGGGAGGCCGGCCGTGAAGGCCTGGCTAACCGCTTTTTCCCTTCTCGCGGCACTGCCGGCCATGGCTTTCGCACGCCCGGCCTTCGATCCCGAGATCGGCGCGCAGCTCAGCCTCGACCGGGTGTTTCGCGATGCGTCCGGCGAGCAGCGCACGATCGGCCAAATGCTTGCCGGCCGGCCGGCGCTGCTGATTTTCGGCTACGACAAATGCCCGAACCTTTGTGGTGTGACCCAACAGGCGGTCGCCTCGGATTTGAAAAAGACCTCGCTCGACCCCGACACCTATCGCGCTTTGTTCGTCTCGATCGATGCCGCCGACACGCCCGAAGATGCGGGCGATGCGCAAGCCACGGTCGCCGCGGCGGCCGACGCGAGGAACCTGTCGGCGTGGCGGTTCCTGACCAGTGCCGACGGCGCCGGCGGCGCCCTTGCCGCGGAAGCCGGCATCAGTTTCGACACCCGCGCCAGGATCGACCAATTCGCCCATCCGATCGCGGTCATCGCGCTGACGCCAAAAGGCCGGATAGCGCAGGTGCTGCCGGCGCTGAGCTTCACGCCGCGCGATCTTGAGCTTGCCCTTGTCGAGGCATCTTCCGGCACGCTCGGCTCGATCGCCGATCATGTCTTCCTGCTCTGCGCCGGCTTCGATGCGTCCAAGGGGCGATATACGCCGGCGATCTGGGCTGCGTTGAAGCTCGCCAGCATCGTCATGGTGGTGGGGTTGGCGACGGCCATACTGCTGGCGCGCGGGAGGCGGGCGTGAGCTTCGGCATCCGGTTTTTCCCGCAGGAAGCCTCGTCCATCGCAGGCAGCGTCGATGCCTTGTTCTACACATTGCTGGCTTTCGCACTCGCGCTCGGCCTGTTCCTGACCGTTCTCGTTGTCGGCTACGCCGTCAAATATCGTATCGGCTCCGCAGCCGACCGTACAGGGGCGCGTGCCCGCAGCCTGCCGCTGGAGATGACGTGGACCATTGCCAGCCTGGTGATGGCCTTCATCTTCTTCGGCTGGGGCGCAGTCCTTTTTGTCCGGCGCGACCGTCCGCCACCGGACGCCGTCGAGATCGCCGGCCTCGGCAAGCAATGGATGTGGGAATTCCGCCATCCCGGCGGCCAGCGCGAGATCAACGAGCTGCACGTGCCGGTCGGCAAGGCGGTGGTGGTGTCGCTGGCATCACAGGACGTCATCCACTCCTTCTACGTGCCAGCCTTTCGGGTCAAGCAGGATGCCGTTCCCGGACGCACGGCCAATGTCTGGTTCATCGCCACGCAGCCGGGGCGTTATCACCTGTTCTGCGCCGAATATTGCGGCACGCAGCATTCCGAGATGGGCGGCTGGGTGACGGTGCTGGCGCCGGAGCAATATGCATCATGGCTCGGCAGTCAAGGTGAAGGCGAAAGCCTTGCCACGAGCGGCGGGAAACTGTTCCGCGCGCTCGGCTGCTCCGGCTGTCACGGCAATTCCAGCAAGGTGCGGGCGCCCGGCCTCGATGGGGTTTTCGGCCAGCCGGTGGCGTTGGCCAACCGGCAGACGGTCATCGCCGACGAACGCTATCTGCGCGATTCGATCCTTGTCCCGAACAAGGAAATCGCCGCCGGCTACCAGCCGGTGATGCCGAGCTTCGACGGTCTCGTTGACGAAGCCGAACTGCAGATGCTGATGGCCTATCTCAAATCCCTTTCGCTCCAATCTCCCTCGTTCCCGGCGGCAAAAAACGAGGCGCCGCAATGAGCAGCGATTTGGCGTCGGCAAACTATCTCGCAGAAGGTGCCGGGCCGCGCTCCTGGCTGCTGACAACCGACCACAAACGGGTGGCGTGGCTCTATTTCGTCTCGCTGACGACCTTCTTCTTCCTCGGCGGAACCTTTGCCGTGCTGATGCGCATCGAGCTTGCGAGTCCGGCCGGTGACCTGGTCTCCGACGATGTCTACAACCGGCTGTTTTCGCTGCACGGCATCATCATGGTGTGGTTCTTCCTGGTGCCGTCGATCCCGGCAACGCTCGGCAATTTCCTGCTGCCGCTGATGATCGGCGCGCGCGACCTCGCCTTTCCCCGGCTCAACCTGGCAAGCTGGTACGTCTTCATGTTCGGCAGCCTGTTCGCGCTCGCCTCGGTGGTTTTGGGCGGCGTCGACACCGGCTGGACCTTCTACACGCCGCTGTCGACGCTCTATGCCAACGGATTTGTCTCGACCGCGGCATTCGGCGTTTTCATCGTCGGCTTTTCGACGATCATGACCGGTATCAATTTCATCGTCACCGTCCACACCTTGCGAGCGCCTGGCCTCACCTGGTTCCGGCTGCCGATCTTCGTCTGGACGCTGTACGCCACCAGCCTGGTGATGGTGCTGGCGACGCCGGTGCTTGCAGCATCGCTGATCCTCATCGTGCTGGAGCGCGTCTTCGGCATCGGCATCTTCAATCCCGACCTCGGCGGCGATCCGCTGCTGTTCCAGCATCTGTTCTGGTTCTACTCGCACCCCGCCGTCTACATCATGATCCTGCCAGGCATGGGAGTGGTCTCGGAAGTGCTGCCTTGCTTTAGCCGCCGGCCGCTGTTCGGCTACAAGGCCGTCGCCCTGGCTTCGATGGCGATCGCCGTCTTCGGCTTTCTCGTCTGGGGCCACCACATGTTCGTCAGCGGGCAGTCGGCCTATGCCGGCGTGGTGTTTTCGTTCCTGTCCTTCTGCGTCGCGATCCCATCGGCGATAAAGGTCTTCAACTGGAGCCTGACGCTGCGCAAGGGCGAAATCAGCTTCGAGACGCCGATGCTTTATGCGCTGTTCTTCCTGGCATTGTTCACCTTCGGCGGGCTGGCCGGCCTTTTCCTTGCCGCGCTCGCCATCGACGTCCACGTTCACGACACCTATTTCGTCGTCGCCCATTTCCACTACATCATGGTAGGCGGCATGGTGACCGCCTACATGGCAGGGCTGCATTTCTGGTGGCCGAAACTCACCGGCCGAATGTATTCGGAGGTTTGGGGCCGTATAGCCGCGGCTGTCACCTTCATCGGCTTCAACCTGACCTTTTTTCCGCAATATGTGCTCGGCTTTCTGGGCATGCCGCGGCGCTACCATACCTATCCGCCGGAATTCGCTTTCTGGCACATCCTGTCGTCGGCTGGCGCCGTGGTGCTGGCGATTGGCTATCTGATGCCGCTCCTCTACTTGGCATGGTCGCTGTTTCGAGGCGCGCAGGCGCCGGCCAATCCGTGGCGAGCGACCGGGTTGGAATGGCAAACAAGCTCGCCGCCGCCCGCGCATAATTTCGATCGCATGCCGACCGTCACCAGACCAGCCTACGACTATCCGATGAAGGGCCTGACCGAGAAACGGTCGGACCCGGTGGAGGATCTGGTTTGAAGTCACCAACGACAAGTATCGCCTTCGACCGGCCGGCTCGCGAAACGGCAGCCGACAGCTTTGCCATGTGGGTGTTAATCGGCTCCGAGGTGATGCTGTTCGGCGCCATCCTGCTCGTCTTCATGTTTGCCCGGTTGAGTTATGGCGACGCCTTCGCCGGCGCTGCGAAGCATCTGTCGCTGCCGTTGGGCACGGCCAACACCGTCGTCCTGATCACCAGCAGTTTCGCTATGGCGCTCGCCCATATGTACACGGCCGCGCGGCGATGGCGCGCCGCTGGCTGGGCATTGGCTGCGACGGCGCTGCTCGGCGTCGTCTTCCTGGCGATCAAGGCGACGGAGTACGCCAGGGAATTCAGCGAAGGGCTGGCGCCGGTGCTCGGCGCACCTTTCATCTATAAGGGCCCGGATCCTGTTCATGCCGAATTCTTCTTCGGCCTCTATTTCGCGATGACGTCACTGCACGCCTTGCATCTGATTTGCGGCGTAATCGTCATCGGCGGCATCCTCGCGCTGTGGCCACGCACGATCGAGGCCAGCCGGTTCCGGCGCGTGCAGGCAATCGGCCTCTATTGGCATTTCGTCGATATCGTCTGGGTCTTCCTGTTCCCCGTCCTCTATCTGATCAACAGATGAGCGAGTTCCGCAAACTCACGCTTGCTTATATCGGGCTTTTAGCCTTGCTAGCCCTGACCGTCGGCTCGTCCTTCCTCGCGCTCGGCGGCTTCAATTCGGCACTCAATCTGGTGATCGCCGCGGCCAAGACCGCCGTCATCGCCATCCTGTTCATGCATCTGGCCAGCGACGGCGTCCTGCCGCGTCTTGCGGTCGCTGCTGCCGGGTTTTGGCTGATGATCCTGTTCGGGCTGACGCTGATCGGACAATAGGCCGAAGCGGCGCACCTCGTGATGCCTTGCCTGCGCTCGGACCGGCCTTACAGGGCCGGCTTTTGCTCGGCCGCCGACTTAGAAATCTTTTGGCCGTGGCCGTTGAGTTGCCTGGCCTCGTTCTCGGCTGCGTCTTCGAGCTTGGCGACGAGCAGATCCTTGAGGTCGCCAACCTCTTCCTCGATGTCTTCGATGGGTACGCCGGCATCGGCCGCCTCTTCCTTGCATTCCCTGGCGAGGATTTCCGCCTCCCTTTCAAGCTTGATCGGAGGCGGCGGCACATGAACGTTTTCGTGGATCCAGTCCTGCAAGAATTCTATCGCACTGTCACTCATGGCGCTCACCCATAGCGGCAACCCTGTAGTGCACATTAACGTACGTGCTGCAAAATGGATGCTTGGCAACGCCGGATTTCGGGTAGCGATACTTGACGATAGCGTGATCGCTAGGAACTGGAGCTTCTGCAGCCAAATGGAATCACTTGGCGTCGCGGAATTGCGTCTAACCAGACAGTTGGAGCGGGATCTAATTTGAAAGCATCCCGCCCTAAGACGTGTTGCGCCGACGCGCCGGTGTTGCTCGATTCGGATCGTTTGTCGGCCGACCATCGTCATCGGCAGCAGCCGGTCGTGTCGGCCGCTCAGCGGCGCGGTCGGCGCGCATTTTGCGTTTATGCGCCATCCAGAACGGCAAGAGCTCGGCAAGAAAACTGTATATCGTGGTCTTCATCGGCATGCTCCGGACAACGGTTACAACTCGTGGTCCCGCATTTTCGTTCCGACAAAGAGTTGCGTTCCGACAAATCCGTCGCTTCTATAATTGCGATTCGATCGGCAGGCAGCCAACCAGCGCTGCAACGATGCGCCGATAGAGACTGGCCTCCGGTTCACGCGAACATTGCCGCATCTCGCCATCCGCGATGCCGAGCCACCGCAAGGCGCCTTTGTCCAGGACCAGCTGGTAGCTCGTCTGCGGTGACTTTTCGTGCTCGAACAGCCGGCGCAACTCCATCACCAGATTGGCATCGTGGAAAAGCACGCCCATTTCCGCATTCAACGACACCGAACGCGGATCGAAATTGAAGGAACCGACAAACCCGAGCGTATCGTCGACCGTGAAGGCCTTGGTATGGAGGCTGGCTCCCTTTGAGCCGAAAACGGAGATGTTGGCCTGGCGGTTGAAGGGTTGCAATTCGAAAAGCTGGATACCTTTTTTAAGCAGCTTGCGGCGGTATTTGGCATAAGCGCCGTGCACTGCGGCGACGTCCGTCGCGGCGAGCGAGTTGGTGAGGATTGCAACCTCGGCGCCACGATCCACCAGCTTCGACAGGATGGCCAACCCGGTGCCGCCGGGGATGAAATAGGGCGAGACGATTTCGAGCCGCTGCCTCGTCGCCGCGATAGCGGGAAGCAGCTCCTTGGTCAGCCAGTTCCTGCGCCGCTTGCCGCGCACCTTTTCCGGCGGATCGGAAATGACGCGAACGCCTTTCGTCCAGCAGACCTCGCTGTGCGCTGCAATGAACTCCGTGATCGTGCGCCAGGCACTGAGGCTGTTCAAAAGCTGGCCGTCCGCGGTCGCATCGAGATTGTCGAGGAAATCGGCGCGCGAGCCCACCGCAGCCGGGTTGAGCAGCTGGATCGGCTTTGCCGCCTCGCAATTCCAGAACGCCTCGAAGATCTGCATCGTCTGCCCTACGGCAGGACCGAGAAGCAACAGGTCGAGATCACGGAAATTTGTCTCCGCGGCGTCGAAATAGGCATCGCCGATATTTCTTCCTCCGACGATGGCCAGGCTCCCGTCGGCGATCCAGGCCTTGTTGTGCATGCGGCGGGTCATCGCAAACAGCCGGGCGACCATCTCCAGCGAGCGAAAGATGCTGCCGTTCCTCATGCCGCTGGGGTTGAACAGCCTCAGCTCGATGTTCTTGTAGCTGTTGAGCGCCAGGTAAGCGGCGTCGCTGTTGCGCGGATTTATATCGTCCAGCAGCATGCGGACGCGGACACCGCGCTCCGCCGCCTTGACGACCTCCTGCATCAGCAGCCGGCCGCTATGGTCGTCGTGCCAGAGATAGTACATCAGGTCGAGGCTGCTGGTGGCACTGCGCGCGGCAAGGATTCGTGCGGCAAACGCGTCATAATTGTCGGCGATCAGCACCAGCCCGCTATTGCCGGCAGCGATCTTGTCCCGGGCAAACCGCGAAATGGCTGTATCCATAAAGTGCACCGACAAACATCAGCGAAGCAAACCGTCTGAAATCTGACTAACAACCCTTCAGGTTCATTCTGGTTGCAGTCGCGGCTGCCGTATCGCGTCCAGGTTCAGCCGGGCCTTGATCGGCAGATGATCGGAAGCCCGCTGCGCCAGCGGCGTCTTGTGCACCTCGATGCTGGAAATCAGGTGCGGCGGCCTGGCCAGGATGCGGTCGAGCGCAAACAGCGGAAAGCGCGACGGAAAGCTCGGCAGAACCGCATCGATCGGACCGAAATGCGGCAGCAGGGCCAGCAGCGAAGACCTGTTGCGGACGCGCCATTCGTTGAGGTCGCCAAGCAGGATTGTTGGCCGCAGAACCGGGTGCGTGGCTTCGACCAGCGCGTTGGCCTGCTGCGAGCGCGACCGCCGCAGCAAGCCGAAATGTGCGGCTATGATCCTGAGCGAGACGCCCTTCAGCTCCAGGTCCGCGATCACCGCGCCGCGCGGCTCCAGGCCGGGCAGCCGGATCTGGTTCACGCTTTCGACCACGCCGCGGCGTGCCAGGATCAGATTTCCATGCCAGCCATGGCTTCGGCGGTTTTCCGGGATATGTGTGGGGACGAGGTCGCTGTCGCGCTCGAGTGCTGCGAGATCCAGCAATCCCTGCCTGCTTCCGGTTCTTTCGTCGGCCTCCTGCAAAGCAATGATATCGGCGTCGAGTTCCTTGACCACGGCCGCGACCCGCTCCGGATCGAACCTGCCGTCGGTGCCGACGCATTTATGCACATTGTAGGATGCGACCGTAGTGCATGAAATTTCATTGCCGGGTGCCGCAAACCGCGGCACTTCCCTTCGCAGCGCAGCGCCAAGCGACCTTGGAAGGGTAGGCGATCGATCCAGCATGTTATCCATTTGCTGTTGAGTCGGTGAGTGGCGGCCATTGCGATTATGGCGCGTGCGGAGGTCTGAAACAACGACGACCTTGCAAAACCGTTCCACCACCCGGCCTCGGCGCGCCCGCGGTCTGGAACCCTGACGGGCAACAACACGTTTCGGGAAGGCAGCGCAGTCAACGGAGAAGTCGAATGCAGTCCTTATCCGCAGATTCCGCCCCCCGCCCAGGCCCGCTCAGGGTTGTCCCGTTTGATGGAACCGTGACCGTCCGGTTCTCCGATGCCATTATTGCGTCGAGCGAGCGGGCAAAGGTGCTCTATGAGGACGGCCATGATCCTGTTTTCTACATACCCTTCGAGGACATCTATTTCGACCTCTTGGAGAAGACGAACACGACCAGCCACGGCCCGCTGAAGGGCACGGCAAGCTATTGGCGTGTTCATGCGGTCGGTTCGTCGGCAGAAGACTTCATGTGGGCCTACGAGACGCCCGACACCCCGGCGTTGGCGATCGCCCGCCATGGTGCGTTCGATCCCGGCAGGGCGCGGATCGACGCCGATCCCGCGGAAGACAAGCGGCACACGCCGCACGTCACCGAGTAGACCCCACATCGGCGACAGCCGCCAGCTGTCCGTCAGCTCGCGAACTCTTCCCTGAGAATGCGCAGGCCGTCTTCGTATTTCGCTGTCGAGGCACCGATCTGCCGTGCCTGCCATAGATTGTCGGCGAGATCGGCGTGCTTGACCGGCAATGCCAGCGGGTTGGCCGCAGCCCTGCGAACGAACGCGGCATCGCCCTCGTTCGGCAGCCGCGTCATGGCGTCGACGGCCGATACGATGGACGGCCCGAACCCGGCCGCCTCAAGCCGGTCGCGGTTCCAGCCGTCGCCTTTTTCGATGACGTCGTGAAGATAGGCGATGGCTTTCTGGTCGAGCGTTTCGACGGCATCGACGACCCGGCGGCAATGTTCGATATAAGGCCGCCCTGTCCTGTCCGTCTGCCCGGCATGAGCCTGTTCGGCGATTTTCGCTGCGCGATAAAGCACGCTCATTAGGTCGACCCCGTAACGAACAGCGCATGTCCTGGCTAACGCGCCATCGTCAGCGCGAGTTCCGATGCACCGCGGGAACCCTGCTGCCTCACTTGCGAGCTGAATGCCGCGGCGGCGGGCCCGACACGTCAGGAGACGCGTTCAAAACTGTCGAGGCTGGTTCCAAAGGCGCGCCAGGCGGGCAGTTTCCTGGCTCGGGCCGGGGCACCTTCCTTTTCCGCCGACAGAGCGGCATCCGCAACGGTGTGCCACAGCATCTCCAGCTTCCCATCCCTGAGAATGCCGGTATAGCTCACCGCTGCGGCTCCGACCCGCCCTTCGGCCGCGCAGGTGAAGCCGATGACATCTCCATGGCAGGCTCCGAACAGCGGCACGGTCATGCCGAAGAAGGCGCTGTCCTCTAGCGCCGTCCTGAAGGTTCCGCTGATCCGTCCGCCCTCTTCGCTGGTCAGTTCGACCACCGACCCGTACTGATTCCGCCAGGTGCCCAGCCAACTCATCGCTGCTCCTCCTGATTGCTACCACAGGGATTGCGCTAACACACGGCCGCCAAGCCGCGGCCGAGGCAGCGGCCTTCAATCAGCCGCGATGCCGGCCGTCGACATCTGAACGAAGCGCAGCGGCGCTTCCAGCGTCCAGCTGATGCCGTGCCTGGCGAATTCCAGGCGGCCGGTGCCGCTGAGCGCCTGCGGCGTGACGCGTTTGAGCACAACCGTTCCGAAACCGCGTCGCGTGTTTTCATCCACCAATGGTCCGTCCAGCTCCCGCCAGACAAGGCGGAAGCCATCGCTGCCATCGGCGGCTGGGGTCACGGTCCATTCGACCTCGACCCGTCCGTCATGGTGCGACAGCGCTCCGTGCTTTACCGAATTGGTGGCCAGCTCGTGAAAGGCAATGCCGAGATATTGCACGGCGTTCGGCTGCAGCATGATCATCGGCCCGCTCATCGACAGCCGGGCCTGTGTCGCGAAGGCCTTGGTCTGGGCATGGATCAATTCGCCGATGGTCGCGCCACGCCATTCCGCATCGACCAGGAGGTCGTGCGATTCCGAAAGCGCCATGATGCGTTCCCGGACCCGTGAAAGGAAGGCCTCTGGCGTACCCGCCAGCTTGCTGGTCTCGCGGATCATCGAGACGATCACCGAATACTGGTTTTTAACGCGATGGTTGACTTCGCGCATGAGTGTGCGGATGCGCCGTTCGCTTTCCTTGTGGGGGCTGATGTCGCGCGCGATCTTGGAGGCGCCGATGATACGCCCGATGCCGTCGCGTATAGGCGAGATGGTGAGCGAAACCGGAACCAGGGTGCCGTCCTTGCGCTGCCGGATAGTCTCGTATGAAGGAATCCGTTCGCCGGCGCGAATGCGGCTGATGATCATGGCTTCCTCATCCAGGTGGTCGGGCGGGATGAGGATCGTCACCGGGCGCCCGATCGCCTCGGCGGGCGTATAGCCGAACAGGCGTTGTGCCGCGTCGTTCCAGCTGGTGATAATGCCGTTCAGGTCTTTGGACACGATGGCGTCCATCGAGGATTCGACGATGGCGGCGAGCCTTATGCCGGCGTCGTCGGCCAGCGTCTGCATGCGCAGGTCGAGCAGGGTGTTGATGGCACCGACAACCTCGCCGGCTTCATTGCGAAGCAGGACCGGATGCGCACTGAACGGGATGAGTTGGCCGTCCGGCCGCTCGGCGATGGCTCGGCCCCCACGAACGTCCCGCTCCTCGAGCAAGGCAACGGCCATTGGACACTCGTCATGCGTCATCGGTCGCCCGTCGAGGTGGCGAAGCTTCCATGACCCGCACCAGCGATCCTGGCCGATAACCGGACGATATCCCCAGAGATCGGCAGCGGCTTCGTTGAAGAAGGTGATGTAGCCTTGTTTGTCGGTGGTGTAGACGGCCACAGGCAACGCCTGCATCAGATCGGCGGAGGAAACTTGCGGGATCCCGCCAGTCCTTAGTTCAACGACGTCCACCAGTCCCCCGCTCCGCTTGGCTTGCCGACGGATTGCTACGTCATCTAAATGCGCGCGAGCGTTTTCGGTTCCGTTCGATCCGCTTTCGGACATTCAGGCTGATTTGCGTTTCGGGGCCGTTCTCGGCTTTTTGCTGGGAGCCTTGCCGCCTTCCTGCGCCAGGCTTTTGCGCAGAACATCGGCGAGATTGATGACGTTCGTCTTGGGCTCAGGTGCCGGCTTGGGCGGTTTCTTGCCCTTGCGCTTGGCCTCGATCATTGCAACCAGCGCCTTTTCATAAGTATCGTCGAACTTCGACGGGTCGAATTTGGCGGGCTTCTTGTCGATCAGCAATTGCGCGATTTCCAGCATCTCGGGATCGACCTTGCGAGCCTTCAGCCCTTCGAACACCGCGTCCGCCGCGACCACTTCATTGTGGTTGCGTAATTCCGTCATCAGCATGCCCTTGCCCAGTGGCTGGATCAGCACCTCTCGGCCTCGCTGGTACAGCACGACGCAGGAGCGGGCTGCTACCTTTTTCCTGGCCATGGCGTCCCGGATCACCGCGAAAGCCTCCGTGGAGGGCGCGTCGGCCGGAACGAGATAGTAGGGTTTTTCGAGGTAGCGTGCATCGATTTCGGCGGCAGGCACGAACTCGCCGATCTCGAGCGTATGCTGCGATACCATCTTCAGTTTCTTGATTTCGTCCGGCTCTATATGGATGAACTCACCCTTTTCGACCTCATAGCCTTTTACCTGCTCCGCCGCCTCGACCGTGTCGCCGGTCTCCTCGTCTAGATAGGCGCTCTTGACCGGGAGACCGTCCTTGCGGTTCAGGATCCTGAAATGCACTTTCTCGGCCTCGCTGACGGCACCGATGATCTTGACGCCACAGGAAACCGATCCGACTTTCATAAAGCCCTTCCAGGCAGCTCGCGGCGTCGCCATGTCGATCACTCATTTGTCGAACGGACGGAACGGCTGCGCGCGGAAATCGTTCCGGCTGCTCCACATGCCGGCCCGGACGTTCGTTGCATTTTCGTCAGGGGAATAGCGGAATGGCCCAACGCAGCGCAGGGTTGCTGATTTATCGCCGAAGCGAAGGACATCTCCAGGTCTTGCTGGTGCATCCGGGCGGCCCATTCTGGGCGAAGAAGGACGACGGCGCATGGTCGATCCCGAAGGGCTTGGTCGACGAGAACGAGGACGAGCTGGCGGCAGCAAAACGCGAGGCCGAAGAGGAACTCGGCCTTGCCATCGACGGGGATTTCGAAAGCCTTGGCAGCTACAGGCAGCCGGGCGGCAAGCTCGTCATCGCATGGTGCGTCGAGACGGATTTCGACAGCGACGCCATCAGCAGCAACACCTTCGTCATGGAATGGCCGCCAAGGTCCGGCTCGATGAAGGAATTTGCCGAAGTCGACAAAGCGGGCTGGTTCTCCCTGCCTGAAGCCAACCTCAAGATACTGAAAGGCCAGCGCGCCATGTTGGCGGACTTTGCCGGCCGGCATGGCGACGGATGAATTTGTTTCAGCCCAGTTCTTAGGGCAGTGCTCGGGCTTCCTCACCGCTCTGCTTTAAGCGCGTTGCGGCCGCAGCGTGCGCAACGTGATCGAATAGCGGTGCTCCGCAACCGGCGGAATGCTGTGCTCCCATTCGCTGCGCGCGGCGCCCGTCATCAGATAGGCCGATCTTGGCTCGACGGTGACCGTCTTGCGGTCCCATCGCGTGCCGTTTTTCCGCCGCAGGCGAAAGCTGCAGGCGGCCAGCAGGGAAACACCGGCGACGGCCTCGAAATGAGGCTTGTCGCGGTGCCAGCCGATACCGGCGCCCGGCCGGTACTCGTTGATCAGCACCTGCACGAAGGTCTCGGCGGGCAGGCGGGCGAAGGCTGCAACCTTTTCCCTGAGCGGCAGCAGAAAGCCGGGTATCGGCGGTGCCTCGACGACTTCGCGCCGGTCGTAATCATAACGCAGCCCAAAACCGACCACCCGCCGGTTTGCCAGATGGCCGTGAAAGTCGAAGGCCTGAAAAGGCAGGCTTGCGAGCTGGCTCGCCAACGCTGCTTCTTCGTCCGGCGTGATCAGTTCGGGCCGGTAGCGGAATCCTTCCGGCAGGTCGTCGGCGGCGGCAAAGAGATCGCCCTGGCGGGCTGCAGCCGATGTCTTGGGCGATGGCATCAACCGTATTTGGTGAAGCCGGCCCGTAGCGGCAAGGCTGCTTCGGTAGCAAGGAACCTCGCTCTCCGTGCAGGGTTATTCACATGACGATATGGAATGGAGCACTGCCGAGCATTGGACCTGTCGAGGATGCCTTCAACTGCGATCAGAAGCATCGATTACCAACCGGCGACGAGGATCCTCTCCGTATGGTTCGCCCCGAGCGGAAGCCGCTATGATTACGAGGACGTGCCGCCGCAGGTCCACGCGGCATTCCGCAAAGCCTCGTCAAAGGGCCGGTTCTTCAACGAGCATATTCGCGACCGGTACAAATACCATCTGGTCGAGCAGAGCCATTCGAGCTGAGCCTTCAGCCGCTTCTCAACCACGATCTCGGCTCTCCGCCATGCCTGGCCGCGTGGTGGCAATGAGCGGACTTCGCAGTTGGCGAGCGACCTGATATTGATCATGGTCCCACCCAAAACATCGAAAGCTTGGAATGTCCGCCGAAGCCGAAAAAACCGAGCGAAGGCGAGACCTGGCCGAAACCCGGCAAGCTCGGAGCACTGATCGCTCAATCGCTGACCGAAAATGCCAAAGCCCGGTTCGAGGTGGATTCTGCCCCCGGCAAAGGAACGCGGGTGACCATCGTGTTCAACAGATCGGCCGCCCTCGCGACGTAGCCGGTCGAGCAAGCGCCGCCATTCGAGGCCATCCGCCTCAGCCGGGCCCCTCCATTACCTTGCGCGTGTGGCGGGCGATGACACCTTCTTCGTCGGTCGCCACGACGCGGACTTCCACCTTGCTCTCCGCCTGGCTCATCAGCGCGGCATGAGAGCGGTTGGCGGCCTCGTCGATCGCCACGCCAAGCCAGCCAAGCCTGTCGCAAATCGCTTTACGGGCCGTGGCCGAGTGCTCGCCGATGCCGGCGGTGAACACCAGGCATTCGAGGCCACCCAGCGTGTTGGCGAGGGCGGCAACTTCCCTGCCGGCGCGGAAGGCGAAAAGCTCCAGCGCTTCGCGCGCCCGGCGGTCGTCGCTGGCCTCCAGCGAGCGCATGTCGCCGGAAATACCGGACACGCCGAGCAGGCCGGATTCCTCATAGAGCATGTGCTGCAGCGCCTCTCCCGAAAAGCCTCTTTCCAGCAGCAGGTACAAAAGCACGCCCGGATCGATGGCGCCGCAGCGCGTGCCCATGACCAGGCCGTCAAGCGCCGAAAAGCCCATCGTCGTATCGACGCTGCGCCCGGCGCGCATGGCGCACAGGCTCGCCCCATTGCCGAGATGGGCGACGATGGTTCTTTTCGCCGCCAGATCGGGCGATATCTGCTTGAGCCGGCCGGCGACATATTCGTAGGAAAGCCCGTGAAAGCCGTAGCGGTGGATGCCGTCTGCCTCATAGCGGCGCGGCAGCGCGAAACGGCTGACCAGAGGCTCGATGGTCCGATGGAAGGCGGTGTCGAAGCATCCGACCTGCGGCAGGTCGGGCCGCAACGCGGCAAGCGCCCGGATCGGCGCGAGGCTGCGCGGCTGGTGCAGTGGCGCAAGCGGCGTCAGCCTGTCGAGAGCCTCGACAATTGTCGGCGTCAGGCGGACAGGTTCGACGAAGTCGCGGCCGCCATGGACGATGCGATGGCCGGCGGTGATGAGTTTCCTTCCGCCAAGTTCGTTCTCGATCCATTGCAGCATCTGGCCGATGGCTAAATCGGGCGATGCGTCTGCTGCAAGTGGCCGATCGCACTGCACCGCCCCATCGGCGGCTTTTGCGGTCAGCCTTGGCGCATCGCCCAAATCCAGCGAACCGCGCGAGGCAAGATCCAGCTCAGCGGACACTCCAAGATCGTAAAGCCCGAACTTGATGCTCGACGAGCCGGCATTCAACGCAAGGATCGATCGTCGCATCAATCGCCGGCCCTCGTCGCGCCGTCCTGCGGCCAAGACCATTTCTGGATCTCGGGCATGTCCTCGCCATGTTCGCGGACATAGGCCGTGTGTTCAGCCAATTTCCCGTGCAACGCCGCGGCAAGATCCTTCGCCCGCTCGGCCAGCCCCGGCACACGCGCGATCGCGGCGAGCGCGAGATGGTAGCGGTCGAGCTGGTTGAGCACCACCATATCGAACGGCGTCGTCGTCGTGCCTTCCTCGCGAAAGCCGTGCACATGCATGTTGTCGTGGTTGGCGCGCCGGTAGGTCAGACGGTGAATGAGATAGGGATAGCCGTGATAGGCGAAGATGACCGGCTTGGCCCTGGTGAACAGCGCGTCGAACCTGTCATCGGCAAAGCCATGCGGATGCTCGGAATTCGACTGCAAAATCATCAGGTCGACGACATTGACGACGCGGATATTCAGGTCCGGAATGCCCGAGCGCAGGATATCGGCTGCAGCCAGCGTCTCCAGCGTCGGCACGTCGCCGGCGCAGGCCAGGACCACATCCGGATCTTCGCCCTTGGCAACCGTCCCGGCCCATTCCCAGATGCCGGCGCCGGCCTTGCAGTGTGCTTCCGCGTCTTCGGCGGACAGCCATTGCGGCGCCGGCTGCTTGCCGGCGACGATGACGTTGATGCGGTTGTAGGTTTTCAGGCAATGGTCGGTGATCCACAGCAGCGTGTTGGCGTCGGGCGGGAAATAGAGCCTGACCGTGTCGGCCTTCTTGTTGGCGACGAAATCGGCAAAGCCTGGGTCCTGATGGCTGAAGCCGTTGTGATCCTGTCGCCAGACATGCGAGGTCAGCAGGTAGTTGAGCGAGGCGATCGGCTTGCGCCAGGCAAGTTCGCCGGAGGTCTTCAGCCATTTGGCGTGCTGGTTGACCATGGAATCGATGATGTGGACGAACGCCTCGTAGCACGAGAACAGGCCGTGGCGGCCGGTCAGCAGATAGCCCTCCAGCCAGCCTTGGCAAAGATGCTCGCTGAGCACTTCCATGACGCGGCCGTCACGGGAAAGATGGACGTCGTAAGGCTCGATCCGCTCCATCCAGACCCGATCCGTAACCTCGAACACGTCGTCGAGGCGGTTGGAGGACGTCTCGTCGGGTCCCATCAGCCGGAAATTCCTGGCCTCGGCGTTCAAGCGGATCACATCGCGAAGATAGCTGCCGACGGTCCGCGTCGCCTCCCCGACAGTGCCGCCCGGACGCGGTACGTCGAGCGCGAGGTCTTTCCAATCGGGAAGCACGAGGTCTTGTTTCAGCAGGCCGCCATTGGCGTAGGGGATTGCGCCCATGCGTCTTGACCCTGTCGGTGCCAGCGCCGCGAGCTCCGCCAGGAGATGCCCGCGTTCGTCGAACAGCGTCTTCGGTTCGTAGCTGCGCATCCAGTCTTCGAGGATCTGCCGGTGCGCCGCATCGCCTCGTGCGTTCGACACCGGGACCTGGTGCGAGCGCCAGAAATCCTCGACTCGTCTGCCGTCGACCTCTTTCGGCCCGGTCCAGCCCTTTGGGCTGCGCAGCACGATCATCGGCCACAGCGGCCGCTCTCCCTTCCAGCCCGCGGCTCTTGCAGGCTCCTGGATGGAGTGGATCCGGTCGAGCACGGTATCGAGCGTGCGGGCCATCTCCCGATGCATCGGGGCAGGCTCATGGCCTTCCACGAAAAAGGTTTCGTAGCCATAGCCGAGGAACAGGCTGCGCAACGCCTCGTCTTCCATGCGGCCGAGGATGGTCGGGCTGGCGATCTTGTAGCCGTTGAGATGCAGGATCGGCAGGACGGCACCGTCGGATGCCGGGTTCAGGAACTTGTTGGAATGCCAGGCCGCGGCGAGCGGGCCGGTCTCGGCTTCGCCGTCGCCGACGACGCAGGCAACCACAAGGTTCGGATTGTCGAAGGCGGCGCCGAAGGCATGGACCAGCGCATAGCCGAGCTCTCCGCCTTCGTGGATCGAGCCGGGCGTCTCCGGAGCCGCGTGGCTCGGCACTCCGCCGGGAAACGAGAACTGCCGGAACAGCTTGCGCAGGCCGTCTTCGTCCCCGCCGACCTCGGGATAGATTTCGCTGTAGGAGCCCTCGAGCCAGGTGTTCGCGACCATTGCCGGGCCGCCGTGACCCGGCCCGCAGATGAACAGGACATCGAGACCACGTTCACGGATGATCCGGTTCAGATGCACATAGATGAAATTGAGGCCGGGCGTCGTGCCCCAATGGCCGAGCAGCCGTGGCTTGATGTGCTCGGGCCGCAAGGGCTCGCGCAAGAGCGGATTGTCGAGCAGATAGATCTGGCCAACCGAAATGTAGTTCGCGGCGCGCCAGTAGCGGTCCATCAGATCGACCTGGTCAAGGCCGGTCGTGTGCGCAGCGGTGCGAGCCTCGTCGTTCATGGAAATGCCTCCGGAATACCCTCGTCCGTCGTTATCTGGAGTGGCGCCGCGTCGGAGAAAGGATTTGCCTCGAAATAAGTTTGGGCGGCGTGGCTAGCGCCCGCTTGCCGATCCTGCAACCCGCCTCGCCACACAAAAGCGGGTCGGTCTTTTGGGGAACCTCGGGGCTTGCTAACGGTTAGGGAGATGCACCGCATTGCTTGAATCCAAGGGGACTGCCGAGGCCCTGAGATACGAGCCGGCCGAGGTGGCGTTGAGCAGCTTGGGCGATTGTAGCGGAGGCCCATAGGAGGAGCAAAAAGATGCTCGATCTCTCCCATGCCCGCAACCAAATGGTCGACATCCACTTGAGCCGCCGTGGCATTCGCGACCGCAATGTCCTTCAGGCGATGCGCGAGGTCCCGCGCGAGGCTTTCGTCGATCCTGGCTTTGAAGAATTCGCCTATGAGGACGGGCCGCTGCCGATCGCCGAAGGTCAGACGATATCGCAGCCCTACATCGTTGCGTTCATGATCGAAATGGCCGAGGTCGGAGCCGGCGACCACGTCCTCGAGGTTGGCACCGGCTCGGGCTATGCGGCTGCCGTAATGAGCCGGATCGTCGAACGCGTCTACACGATCGAGCGCCACGCCGCGTTGGCTGAAACGGCAAGGCAACGGTTCAAAAAGCTTGGCTACGACAATATCGAAGTCCGCACCGGCGACGGCACCAAGGGCTGGCCCGAGGCGGCACCCTTCGATGCGATCCTGGTTGCGGCCGCTGGGCCCGGCGCACCGCTCGCTCTGCAAGAACAGCTCGATGTCGCTGGCCGGCTTGTCATCCCGGTCGGCGATGAATTCGACTCGCAGCGCCTGCTCAAGGTCACCCGTACCGGCGCCGCAACCTACACCGAGGAGGATTTCGGCGGCGTGCGGTTTGTTCCGCTGATCGGCGAGCAAGGCTGGGGCGAGCCAGGCAGCGACAGCCAAATAGCGGCCGATCTTCCGCACCGGCATCAGCGCAGAAGCAGCCTGCCGCAGATGATAGCGGCCGCCGCCGAACCGCTTCCGGATTTCGACGATCCTGCCTTCGGTGCGCTGTTCGACCGGTTTGCCGACCGCCGCGTCGTCTTGCTCGGCGAAGCCAGCCACGGCACGTCGGAGTTCTACCGTGCGCGCGCCGCGATCACTCGCAGGCTGATCGAGAAGCATGGCTTCACCATCGTCGCGGTCGAGGCCGACTGGCCCGATGCCGCGGCGATCGACCGCTACGTCCGCCACAGGCCGCCGCGGCCCGGCGCCGATCCGCCGTTCCAGCGCTTTCCCACCTGGATGTGGCGCAACACCGATGTCGCGGTGTTCGTCGACTGGATGCGACAGCATAATGAGCGGATCAGGGTATCTTCCCGGCGGGCCGGGTTCTATGGCCTCGACATCTACAATATGGGTGGATCGATCGCGGCGGTCCTGCAATATCTCGACCGGGTCGACCCACAGGCTGCAAGGATCGCGCGCGAACGCTACGGCTGCTTGACGCCGTGGCAGAACGACCCGGCCACCTATGGCCGTGTCGCACTCACCTCCGGTTACCAGAAATGCGAGAAGGCCGTGCTCGAGCAATGCCGGGAACTGCTTTCCAGAGAGCTCGACTATGCGCAGCAGGACGGTATCGATTTCCTCGACGCCACCCAGAACGCCCGCCTGGTCGCCTCCGCCGAGCGCTATTACCGCACCATGTATTATGGCGGCGCGCAATCCTGGAACCTGCGCGACACCCACATGTTCGAAACGCTGGAGCACCTGCTGCAGGCCCGCGGCCCGAACGCTAAGGCAGTGGTGTGGGCACATAATTCCCATATCGGCGATGCCCGCTACACCGAGATGGGGATCGTCAGGGACGAAGTGAACATCGGCCAGCTCTGCCGCCAGCGTTTTGGCGACGAGGTTGCCTTGATCGGGCTCAGTACGCATTCCGGGACGGTGGCCGCCGCCACCGACTGGGACGGCGACATGGAAGTGAAACCGGTTCGGCCTTCCCACGACGACAGCTATGAGCGGCTTTGCCATGACAGCGGCGTCTCGCCTTTCCTGCTCGATTTCGAGCGCGACGACACGCTGCGCGAACGGCTTCTGGAGCGCCGGCTGGAACGCTTTATCGGCGTCATCTACCGGCCCGAAACCGAGCTCCACAGCCATTATGCGGACGCCTCGCTCGCCCGCCAGTTCGATGCTTTCGTCTGGTTCGATGAAACCAGTGCCGTGACGCCGCTTGGGCCGGAACATGCGGGGACAGGCCTTCCCGAGACCTATCCTTTCGGGCTGTAGCGAATTTGGACCCTGGGAAAGTGGAAAATTAAAAGAAGGAGGTCACCGATGGCCGGAAAAAAGACTCATGAGCAGCAATTGCGCGTCATCGAAGAGCGCGAGAACACGAAAAACGCCGGCAAGGATTTCGACGCGGAAGCGGATTTGAAAAAGACCAGGCAAGAGCGCGAGGCGTTCCGGCGCGGTGCCGAGCTCAGATCGGACCCGAAGGACATTGCCGATCCCGACGACCGCAACATCATCCGCGGCGAGCACCAGGAAAGCGCCCACAACAAGCATCGCGCCGACCGCTGAAACGGCAGGATCGCTTGACGTTAAGATAGTACGCCGGTTCCGTTCCCTGATCTCGGATGCAGCGTTCGTGGCGACAAGTTGGCGGACGAGGGCCGTCTTGATCCCTGGCGCTATTCAGCAAAAAATGTCGCGGCGATAGCAATTGAGACGAGGCTCAGCATCGCCAGGCCTGCCTTGGCGACATGCGAAGCCTCCCAGACGTTGCGCAAGTCTCTCCAGTCGCCGGTCTGCTTTCGAGAGAACATTGAAAAAAACGTCGCGGCTGATTGCGGCATGGCAACGTCTTGCACCCAGAAATTATTGACGGGATGCGTGATCAACCAATAGGTCGCATGTTCCGCCAGCAAGAAGGCAAGCGCCGCCAAGGTCCACCAGAATCGAGCGCTTGGATAAGGCGTCAGGTAGAGCAGGATGGCGAGGGCAATGATGCCGCCGATCTCGGCAAAGCCGCCGATCGTGAAGCCGGGATAGTAGATCGCCTGCACTGATCTGTAGGTGGCCTCCTTGAGGCGCAACTTGCCGGGCAATTCCAGTGCGTGCGCGAGCGAGAGCGCCATCGAGACGGCGACCAGAAGAAGGGTGGCGATCATCAATGCGCGCATTTTCCTGCTCCCTGAATGATGCCCTCGTGGCGCGCGCGTACTTAGGGTGGTTGGTGATCCTATAAAGGCAACGACACCCGACTTCGCCGGCAAGTCCGGTTCGGTCATTCCCCGATCTGGCTGGTCGACCGTTCGTGGACTGTGGCGCCGGTCTGTGCGTCGACCGCAGCCATGCTGACCTCGTAGCCCCAGAGCTTGCGGATATGGCGCAGCGTGGCGTCGCGGCTGCCGCCTTCCAGCACTATGCCGTCCTTGACCTTATGCTGCAGGCGCAGATGCCGATCGCCGAGCAGGTCCACGTCCACCACCTGGATGTCCGGCCGGCTGGCGCCGATGTCGTAGCTGTGGGCGAGTGCGGCGCGGATGCTCTCGTAGCCGCGCTCATTATGTATCGAGGCGACTTCGTAGTGCGGATCGTTGGCCGCATCGGCAAGCACAAAGAACCGCCATTTCCGGATCAGGGTAGGGCTCAGATACTGGCGGATGAAGGACTCGTCGCGATGGTTGGCCCAGGCGTCCAGCAGGGTCTGGCGCCAGTCGCCATTGCCGGCGATATCGGGAAACCAGTCGCGGTCCTCGGCGGTCGGCGCGGTCGAGATGCGCTGGATGTCCTGCATCATGTCGAGGCCCAGCGCGTAAGGGTTGATGCCGGAAAAGCGCGGATCGTCGAAGCCCGGCTGGAAGATCACGTTCGAATGGTTGCGCAGCACTTCCAGCATGGCGCCTTCGCCGATCAGGCCGCGGTCGAACAAAAGGTTCATCAGCGTGTAATGCACGAAGGTGGCGCAGCCCTCGTTCATCACCTGCGTTTGGCGCTGCGGATAGAAATACTGCGCGATGACGCGGACAATCCGGATGACCTCACGCTGCCAGGGTTCCAGGATCAGGCTGTTCTTCTCCAGGAAATAAAGCAGGTTTTCCTCGGGCAGCTTGAGCGATTTCCTGCGCTCCGCCATTGTATCCGTCTCGCGGGGCTTGGTGCCGTCCTTCGAAGGCGGCAGCGTGCGCCATAGGTCATTGTAGGAACGCTCCTCGTATTCCAGGCGCTCGCGAACGCCCTCGCGCTGCTTTTCCGACGACAGTTTCGGCGGCCGGTGATATCTGAACACGCCCTGTTCCATCAGCGCATGTGCGGCATCGAGGATCTCTTCCACCGCATCGACGCCATGCCGCTCCTCACAGCGGGCAATGTAGCCCTTGGCGAAGTCCAGATAACTGAGGATGGCGCTGGCGTCAGTCCACTGCTGGAACAGATAATTATTCTTGAAGAAATGGTTATGGCCGAGTGCCGCGTGCGCCGTCACCAGGGCCTGCAGGGCCATGGTGTTTTCTTCCATCAGATAGACGATGCAGGGATTGGAATTGATGACGAGTTCATAGGCGAGCCCCCGTCCGCCTTTGCGGTAGAGCAATTCCTGGTAGAGGTAGTGCTTGCCGAACGACCAGTGGCGGTACATCAGCGGCATGCCGACAGAGGAATAGGCGTCGAGCATCTGTTCTGAGGAGATGATCTCCATCTGCACCGGATAGACGTCGAGGTGGAGCTCTTCCGTGGCGACCGCCTCGATGGTCTCGTAGGCACGCGACAGCGTCCTGAAATCCCAGTCGGAACCGGAAAACAGCAACCCGGATTTGCTCGCCATCAGCCCCCTCTTTCAGCGCTCTTTTGATAACCCGGCTGTCTGGCGAAGAGCTGGCGGAAAACCGGGTAGATGTCGGCCGCCGTGGCGATGCGGCTCATCTGGAAGTTCGACCACCTCAGCTTGACCGCACTGTAGGCACGCCACAGCGACGTGCCGTTGTCGGTGGCGCCGAAGATGTGGCTCTCACGCTCGTCGAGGATCTCGACATAGGCGAAATACTGGCAAAGCCGCATGATCTGTTCGTCGAGCAAGGCGATGCAGCGCTCGGAATCGGTGACGAAATTGTCGCCGTCCGAGGCCTGGGCGACATAGATGTTCCATTCGCGGCTGGGATAGCGTTGCTCGACGATGCGGTGCATCTCCTCGAGCGCCGTGGAAACCACCGTGCCGCCGCTCTGAGTGTTGTAGAAGAAGGTTTCCTCGTCCACCTCCTGCGCCTCGTGCGTGTGGCGAATGAAGACGACCTCGGTGCGGTCATAGCGCCGTTTCAGGAACAGGTGCAGCAGCACGAAGAAGCGCTTGGCCAGATCTTTCTCGCGTTCGCCCATCGAACCGGACACGTCCATCAGGCAGAACATCACCGCATTGGCGTTCGGCACCGGCTGGGCGTCGAAGCGGTTGAAGCGGATATCGACCGGATCGACAAAGGCGATCCGCTTGCGGCGGCGCTCCAGCCGCTCAAGCTCTTCCTGCAGCGCCACGATGCGCTGCCGCATCTCGGCGTTTTGCGGCTTCGTCTCCAGCGTCGCGATCTCCTGCGCGACAGCGTCGACCGCCTCCTGCTTGGGGCGCCTGAGCGCTATGCGGCGGCCATGGCTGTTGCGCATCGTGCGCCCGACATTGATGTTGGTCGGCGAGCCGGTCGCGGCGAAGCCGGCCCGGCGCGGCTTGAAGGCGAGGATCTCCTTGAGGTTGAGCTTGACCATATCAGGCAGTTCGAGGTCTTCGAAAAAGAGGTCGAGCACCTCCTCGCGCGACAGCACGAAACGGAAATCGTCCTCCGATTCGGTTCTCCCCGGGGCGGATCCCATGCCGCCGCCCTGGCCGGGTTTAGGCAGCCGGTCGCCTCGGGCAAAATGCTTGTTGCCGGGCAGGACGTGCTGGCGGCTGCCGCTGTTCCGGGCATCCTTGAAGCTCGGCTCGCCGGTGCCTCGCGCCGGCATCGAAACGGCATGCTCGGCGTCCACGTCGGCGATCTTGCCGGTGCGGATCTGATCGCGGATGGTGCGCTTCAACTCTTCGCGCGCCCGCCGCAGGAAACGCTGCCGGTTGCCGAGGCTTTTGTCCTTCGGGTTCAGTCGGCGATCGATGAAGATCGGCATATGTTACCCCGGGCTGGCTTCAACCCGCCTTGTTCACCCGCATGTACCAGTCCACCAGCCGGCGGACCTGGCGCTCGGTGTAGCCGCGCTGGATCATCCGCTGCACGAATTCGGTATGCCGCTTCTCCGTCACGCTGTCCTGCTTGGAGCCGAAGCTGATCACCGGCAGCAGATCTTCGACCTGCCCGAACATCCGCTTCTCGATGACTTCGCGCAGCTTTTCGTAGCTTGTCCATGATGGGTTGCGGCCATGGTTTCTGGCCCGCGCGCGCAGCGTGAACTTCACCACTTCGTTGCGGAAGTCCTTGGGATTGGCGATGCCGGCCGGCTTTTCGACCTGCGACAGTTCGTTGTCCAGAACCTCGCGATTGAGGATCTGGCCGGTATCGGTATCCTTGTAGTCCTGATCCTCGATCCAGGCATCGGCATAGGCGATGTAGCGGTCGAACAGGTTCTGGCCGTATTCGCTATAGGATTCCAGATAAGCCTTCTGGATCTCGTGTCCGATGAACTCGGCATAACGGGTCGCCAGCTCCGACTTTATGAAATCGAGATAGTCCGCCTCTGTTTCCTTCGGGAACTGCTCGCGCTTGATCGCCTCTTCCAGGATGTACATCAGATGCACCGGATCGGCGGCCACCTCTTCGGTGTCGTAGTTGAAGGTCTGCGACAGGATCTTGAAGGCGAAGCGGGTGCTGACGCCGGTCATGCCTTCATCGACACCGGCCGCGTTTCGGTACTCCTGGACCGACTTCGCCTTGGGATCGGTTTCCTTGAGGTTCTCGCCGTCATAGACGCGCATCTTGGTGTAGAGCGGCGAATTGTCGTGTTCGGCCAGGCGGGTCGAAACGGTGAACCGGCTGAGGATATCGAGCACTTCCGGAGCGCAGGGGCTGGAGGCCAATTCGCTTTCGCGCAACAGCTTCTCGTAGATCTGCCGCTCTTCGGTGACCCGCAGGCAATACGGCACCTTGACCACCAGGATACGGTCGAGGAACGCCTCGTTGTTCTTGTTGTTCTTGAACTGCAGCCATTCCGATTCGTTGGAATGGGCAACGATGATGCCCTGATAGGGGAAAGCGCCGAAATTCTCGGTGCCGTTGTAGCTGCCTTCCTGGGTCGCGGTCAGCAGCGGATGCAGCACCTTGATCGGCGCCTTGAACATCTCGACGAATTCGAGCAGTCCTTGCGTGGTCCGGTTCAGGCCGCCGCTATAGGAATAGGCATCCGGATCGGACTGGCTGAAGTTTTCCAGCTGCCTGATGTCGACCTTGCCGACCAGGGCCGAAACGTCCTGGTTGTTCTCATCGCCCGGCTCGGTCTTGGCGATGCCGATCTGGCGAAGCCTGGACGGCATCAGCTTGACGACGCTGAATTTGGAGATGTCGCCGGACAATTCGTCGAGGCGCTTGGCCGCCCAGGGCGAGATCAGGCCGTTCAGCCGCCGCCGGGCGATGCCGTATTTATCCTCCAAAAGGTCGCCCATGCGGTCGGGGTCGAACAGCCCGAGCGGCGATTCGAACACCGGGCTGACCTGGCCGCCGACCTTCAGCGTATAGATCGGACGCTGCTCCATCAGCCTTTTCAGCTGCTCCGCAAGCGAGGACTTGCCGCCGCCGACCGGGCCGAGGAGATAGAGTATCTGCTTGCGTTCCTCGAGCCCTTGCGAGGCATAGCGGAAATAACCGGCGATACGCTCGATCGTATCCTCCATGCCGTAAAAGTCGGCGAAGGTCGGATAGATCTTGATCGTCCGGTTCGAAAAAATACGGCCAAGCCGCTCGTCCTTGCTGGTATCGACAAAGGTCGGCTCGCCAATCGCCTCGACCATCCGCTCGGGCGCCGAGGCGTACATCGACTTGTCCTCGCGGCAGGCAAGCAGATATTGCTGGAGGCTTATCTCCTCCTGCGCCGCATTCTTGTAAACCTCGGAAAACAGATCGAAGACGTCGGATTGATTCTCACGCATGGTATTCCTAGCCCCGGAGCCGGTGTGGCTGCACGTTTGTCTCTTGAACAACCAAATGTCGGAAAGCCCTTGTGGTTCCCTTCACTTTGCAGAGAGTGCCTGTGACCGAATGATAAGACTCTAGATAAGGGCATCCTGAGTGCAGACAAGGCGTGGAACGCCCCGCTCGAAGCATTAAATCCTGAATCGCGCCACGCCGTGCGGGCGACCTCCGATAAGACGGAGGAACGGTTCTGGTCCTTCCCGGTTGTGAAGGAAAGGAGACGGTTCGATGTTTGAGACTAGTTTGTGGTTGCTCGTTGTTGCAGGCGGTCCACTGCTGCTGGCAATCCTGATCGCCTACGCCCTGCTCACGCAGCGCCGTCGCGGCCCGGCGGAGCGCAGGGAAAGCGACCGCGCCACCGAGCGCCTCTACCAGGAAAAGAAGGACTGACCGACAGGATCGCAGCTCAGCTGCCGGCAACCGCCAGCCCGGCCACTTTTTCGGCGCGCAGCAGCATGCCGAACAGGTCACGCGGTTCATCGGGATCGGCCAGAAGGTCTAGTTCCTCGTAAAGGCCGGTCCGCTGAAGCTGATCGCGGACGTAGCGCAGCGCGGAAAAATCCTCGATCGCAAAGCCGACGGAATCAAACAGCGTGATCTGTCCGGCGTCCGTCCGGCCTGCTGCCTTTCCTGTCATCACCTGCCACAATTCGGTGATCGGATGGTCCGCATCGAGCTGCTGGCTCTCGCCTTCGATGCGCGTCTGCGGCGGATACTCGACGAAAATATTCGAGCGCAGCAGAATGTCGCGATGCAGCTCGGTCTTGCCCGGGCAGTCGCCGCCGACCGCGTTGATGTGCACGCCGGACCCGACCATGTTGTCGGTCAGGATTGTTGCCGACCGCTTGTCGGCGGTCACCGTGGTGATGATCTCTGCACCTTCGACGGCCTCCTGCGCCGACGCGCAGAGCTTGATGTCGAAACCCATGCCGGCAAGGTTCTTCATGCATTTGGTCGAGGCCGCCGGGTCGATATCGTAGAGGCGCAGCCTGTCGACGCCAAGCAGCGCCTTGAACGCAATGGCCTGAAATTCCGATTGCGCGCCATTGCCGATGATCGCCATGCACCGGGCGGCCTTGGGAGCGAGGTATTTCGCGGCAACCGCCGAGCTGGCCGCCGTTCGCAGGGCGGTCAGGATGGTCATTTCCGAAAGCAGCATCGGATAGCCGTTGCCGACATCGGCAAGCACGCCGAAAGCGGTCACGGTCTGACGGCCGTCACGCGTGTTCTTCGGATGCCCGTTGACATATTTGAAGCCGTAAAGCTGCCCGTCGCTGGTCGGCATCAGCTCAATGACGCCGTCAATGCTGTGCGAGGCGACGCGCGGCGTCTTGTCGAACAGCTCCCAACGCCTGAAATCCTCTTCGATATAGGCGGCAAGCTCGACCAGAAAGCGCTCGATGCCGATGGCAAGCACCAGCTTCATCATGCGGTCGACGCTGACGAAAGGAACGATGTTCAAATTGACCGTCATGGCTCAGAACCCCCTCGTCGGGCGATCCATGATCCGCCGGCCCATCAAGCTTGCGGTCAGGTCGACCAAAAGCGTGGCGGTGCGGCCGCGCTCGTCAAGAAAAGGGTTGAGCTCGACCAGGTCGAGACTGGTGACGAGGCCGCTGTCATGCAGCATTTCCATCGCCAGATGCGCCTCGCGGAAGGTGGCGCCGCCTGGGACGGTGGTGCCGACCGCCGGGGCGATCGACGGGTCGAGAAAATCGACGTCGAGGCTGACGTGGAGCATGCCGTTGGCGGCGCTCACCCGTTCGAGAAAGGCGCGAAGCAGTTGCGCGATGCCGTGCTCGTCGATCGAACGCATGTCGTGGACCGTCACGCCGGCTCTGCGCAATGCATCCCTTTCCGCCAGGTCCACGCTGCGGATCCCCAGCGCGCATATGCGAGCCGGCTCCACCTGCGCTGCAAGGCGGGGGAAATAGCCCTCGAAGCCGGGCTGCCCGCTGGCATAAGCCAGCGGCACACCATGCAAATTGCCGCTGGTCGTCGTGTCGAGCGTATGAAAATCGGGGTGCGCATCGAGCCACAGCACGAAGAGCGGCCGGCCGGCATTCGCCGCCCGGCGGGCAATGCCGGCGAGCGTGCCGGCCGAAATGCTGTGGTCGCCGCCGAGAAAGATCGGCATCGCATCGGCGCTCGCGGCATAGGCGGTTTCGCTGATTGCCGCCGTCCAGGCGGCGATTTCCGGCAGCGCCTTCACCGCCGCATTGCCGTGTACGACAGGGCGCATATCGGCAGGGACAATCGTTCCGAGGTCGGTCAGCGTATGGCCAAGCTCGGTCAGCGCGCCGGCCAGGCCGGCCGTGCGCAGCGCACTCGGCCCCATCTCGCAGCCCATCCTACCCGAGCCGGCCTGGATCGGTGCCCCAACGATTGTGCAATGCATTTGTCATACCCCACCGAATTACGATGCCATTATTGAAGCGGGCATCGCTGGCAGAATGAACATGTCAAATTGGCAAATTTGTCGAAGTGCCTTACCATTGTGGCATCATCTACTTCCGTTGTGAGCAATCATGGACCAGCTCGACGAGCAGATCATCACCTCTTTGCGGCACGACGCCCGGCGCAGCATTTCCGATCTTGCCGTCAGCCTGGGTGTCTCCCGGGCAACGGTAAGGTCCCGGATCGAGCGACTTGAAAGGGACGGCGTCATCGTCGGCTACACCGTCATTCTGCGCGCCGACGCGGTCGATCAGCGCGTGCGTGGCATCATGATGATCGAGATCGAAGGCCACGCCGCCGATCGCGTCATTCGGGCGCTGGGCGGCTTCTCCGAGGTCTCGACCATCCACACCACCAATGGCCGCTGGGATCTGGTGATAGAACTCGGAACCCAGACCCTGAGCGAGTTCGATGCGGTGCTGAGACGTATCCGCCTGATCCCCGGAATTACCGGCAGCGAAACAAGCCTGCTCCTGGCAACGCCACGCACCACCAAGGCTCGGCTGTGACTTCGAGGAACTGCGCTTGACCTGCAGCGGTAACGAAATCCGCCAAGGAACCTTCAATTGTCGCCGCGGTTAGAGCAATTCCAGTAAAAGTGTGGAACGGTTTTCCGTTCGGAATTGCGTCAAAACGAAAAAATAGAGCGGTTCAGCGTTTCCGGGAAACGACGAACCGTTCTAGGCCCGGACAGGCCTCCTTCGAGGGAGAACAATCATGGCTCACGCCCAGCAGGAACTGGTCGAATTCGTTATCAGCAAAGCCTTCAACCCGGTCATGCGGGCCAAACCGGACGGAAAATCCGATGCCGAGCGCAAGACGCTCGAACATGTCCAGCAGGCCACGAAGACCGAGATTGAGCGCTATCGCCGTTACGGCTCGGCCGAGGAGGTCGCGACCAATTTCAAGCGCGACCTGAATTCCGACGCTGCCAAAAAGTTGCACGCCCAGCTGCGCCGACTGCATCTGCCGACGATCGAGGACATTCGTGACGACTTCGAGGACAAGGCCCGCAAGCTCGGGGTCAAGGCCTCGTCGTAGATCCGCGACCGATCGCCTCGGTGACGTCCGTCAGGCTGTCATCACAAACCGTCCTTGGTCGGAGGCCACCCTGACCGAACCGTCTCGGGGATGTTGTCCGACGTCAGATCGCCCCGATTGAGCTTTTCAATCGCTTCATCGGCTTCGCTTTCGTCGAGACCGGAAAGCGGCAATCCATCAACCACGACGGCTTCGTCGCTCTCGCTGTCATAGACCTCCCAGAGGCCGTCTGAATCCTGTCGTTTGTCGAACGGCATGGCACTCCCCAACACCGCTATTGTACGCCTGCCACCCATTTCAGGGCCTGGGCTTTTTCGTCCTCCGGGAACACCCGCGCCTCGATTTGCGGAAACAGCGCGTCCGTCATTTCCGTAGCTGCCTTGATCCACTGCTTGTCGGAAATCACGGCGGCACGTTTGAAGCGGTGGAGCTCGCCAAGTTTGCTCAGCCCATACTGCAGGTCGCGCCGCAAGGCGCCAGCCGTCATGTCCTCGAAATCGGTAAGATCGGTCAGGACGCCGATGTCCTTATGGTCGCTCAGTTTCGCTTCGATCGCCGGGATGACTCTGTCGTAGTCATCCGCCGTCACAGTGCCGGTGACACGAAAGGCGGCGACGTTCTGGGGAGCGGAAATCATCTCGATCATTTTTTCCTCCGGTTTCTGACTGGCTGGCTGCCTGAAACAAACTCGGGCCATTCGCGGATGTTCCCTGCCAAAGGCGTGTTTCACTTCGACCTAAAATGACGATCGGCCGGCTTCCCCGACCGGCCCTCGGATCACCTTGGTGACGACGGTGTAACGCGTGATTTGGCCCTCCTCGGGGTCCTCTCCGTCGAAGTGGATTTCTGCATTCAGCGGCAGCTGCGCGGTGTTGCCGAACTGCTTGACCGCGGAGACATGCACAATCTGCACGTCGGGGTCACGCGTCATGGCCTCCATTGCCGCAAGCTCGGCCGTGCTGCTGCCGCCGATCCGCCAACTGGCTTCCAGCACTCCCGATCGCCAGATGCCCGAGGAATCGACACCTTGGCCGATGTCGTAGTTGCGCCGTGAGGCGAAAAATCCGGGATAGCCATCCATCGCCGCGTCGTAGGTCCTCGCCTGCGCCACAGCCAAACTTAGCGCCGGAGAAAGCTGCAGCCTGTCGAGCGCCTCCCATCCGCCGCGCACGACGACCAGATCGGATCCGCCGTAAACGGGCTGTCCGGCATTGTCGGCCGTCATCCGCTGCACGCCGTAATAGGCGACCGATGTTCCGTCGATCGCCGTTCTGCCAATGCTCAGCGTGACGATGTCGCGAAGCTCCGTTTCGAGAACAAGGCCGTATTCCCTCAGGTCGGAGGATGGATATCGATCCAGCAGCCTTTCGATATCGGCGACGGTCGCGGCGGTGTGCTGGTCGCGGCCCCTCGAAGCGCGCGGTGGCTTGAACCGGACCAGCCCGAGCTGCAGCAGACGTTCCGCTGCGCGCAGCGCGTCATCGCGTGAAAATGCGGTATAGCCGGGCAGTACGGCCGCGCCGACGGCTCTGCCGAAGCCGGCTGGCCATTCTTTTGGCCGTGCCGCCGACCCGTCCACCAGCTCGTGGGTTATGGCCTTGGTGGTTGCGAGGCGCCAGGGCACCACACCGCCGAAGAGGTCGTCCGGCCCGTTTATGCCCAGTTGGAGCGCATCGACGGCAAGCAGGCTGTCGTCCGGCACGAAATACAGTCGGCCACTGTCACCGCCGCCGTCCCTCAGGCCCTGGCGGAAGGCAAAGCCCTTCAACGCCGCAATCGTGCGCGCAACGGCAGCGACGGTTTCCCGCTCGTGGGTATAGATTGTCTCGCCGCCCGGCACGGAGAACGCGATCACAACACCTTTTGCCCCGCTTGGTTGCTTACCGCTTAGCCCGGTCATGTCGCGCCCTTCGTCCATTGCCGAGCCCATTGCCGGTTCCGCGGCGATGCGTCCGAACCGAAAAACCCGTTCACGCGGCGAATGTTCCGGCCAACGGCCGGCTGCGAGTTTGACCAGGTGGCTGCCCGGAACATCGGCGGCTCGCGGTTGTTATGCGGGAACCTCAGCCAGGGAGATCGAGACCATGACCTTCACGCTCAAAAGCCCTGCCTTTGCAGATGGCAAAAAAATACCGCCGCGCTATTCCCGCGACGGCGGCAACGTTTCACCACCATTGGAGTGGACGGACGCCCCGCAAGGAACCAAAAGCTTCGCCCTGGCCGTCGAGGACCCCGACGCCCCTTCGGGCACGTTCCGCCACTGGGCGGTCTACGACATCGACGCACAGCGCAATTTTCTTCCCGAAGCAACGACCGCCGGCACCAAGACCGAGAGCCTCGGACACGGCGTCAACGATTTCGGCAATCCTCATTATGACGGTCCCCAGCCGCCGCCTGGGCATGGGCTTCATCATTACCATTTCCGGCTTCTTGCGGTCGACGTCGAGACGCTGGGTCTCGGCGAGAAGGCTGCCGTGGACGACGTGCTGAAGGAGGCCGCGCCGCACGTCCTGGGAGAGGCAGAGCTCGTTGGCACATTCGAACGGGCTTGAGACCGGAGCTCGCTGTCGCATGAACTGCGGCGAACGGCCGGAATAATCGCTAAAGCGCGTCGCGTTCGATCGGCCTCATGCGACGCGCTTTAGATTCTTGTTTTTACGCATGTCGTTATCACAAAACCGCTGCACACTTTTGCGCGACATACATCAGCGGTTCATGTTCATGATCGCGTTCATCGGCATCAAATTGTGGTCGAGGTTGGCCATGATCCAGATCGAGCCGCCAATCACCAGAACTACGATCAGCACGCCGAAGGCAAGCGCCAGGGCGTTGTTGGTGTTGTCCGGCCCCGTCGTGATGTGCAGGAAGAAGACGAGATGCACGCCCATCTGGGCGATCGCCAGCACGACCAGCGCCACCGGAATGCCGGGTGCCCATATTCCGAGCAACCAGAACGAGGCGATGGTCAACAGCGTTGCCAGCCCGAGGCCGATCACATAGCCGCGTAGCCCGGATCCGACTTCGGTGTCGCCGAGGTATTCGTCACCCGGCGCCGTATCGATGTCGTAGCGCTCCAGCCCATCGGCGTCGCGCCGTTGCGCGTGGCGATCGTCCGCATTGCTCATCGACTTGCTCCCAGGAGATAGACCACCGTGAACAGGGCGACCCAGATGATGTCGAGGGCGTGCCAGAACAGGCTGAAGCACATGAAACGCCGAAGAATATCGTCGCGGAATCCCTTGGCGAAGATCTGCGCCATCATCGTGAGCAGCCACAGCAGCCCCGCCGTGACGTGAAGGCCATGGCATCCAACCAGCGTGAAGAACGCCGACAGGAAAGCGCTGCGCGTCGGTCCGGCACCGCTGGCAACCATATGCGCGAACTCGCGCAACTCAAGCAGGATGAAGCTGGCGCCGAGCACGAAGGTGACAGCCATCGCGACATAGAACCAGGAGCTTCGCCGCGCTGCCACGGCGAGGCTGGCGAGACCGCAGGTAAAACTCGACAAAAGCAGGGCCGCCGTCTCGATCGCAACGTTGCGCAGGTCGAATAGCTCGGCCCCGCTCGGCCCGCCCGCCGTCTTGCCCGCCAGCACGGCATAGGCGGCAAAGAAGGCCGAGAACATCACGATGTCGCTCAGAAGGAAGATCCAGAAGCCGTAGCCGACGACGATCCGGATCGGTGCCGGGCCGCCGTCGCCGTGGCCGGGTGCATGGCCGTGCCCGCCATGGAGGCGGTAGGGGTCACGCTCTCGAACGTCGATCGCGGTCATGGCCTTGGCCCCGTGTAAGTGGCCAGCGCCTCGCGGCGGGCACTTCGGTTGGCGCGGTCGATCCGGGCGACTTCGGCGGCAGGAATCACGTATTCGGGGATGTCGCGCCACGCGAATACGACGAAGGTGGCCAAAGCACCGAGCGCGCCGAGCGCCACCATCCACCAGATGTGCCAGATGAGGGCAAAACCCATCACGGTCGCAAAGAAGGCGCAGATGAACCCGGTGGGACTGTTGCGCGGCATCTCGATCGGCTCGTAGTCAGGCTCGTCGCGCAGCCGGTTTTGCTCGCGTGCCCGCTGCTTGATGCTCCAGTAGGGCTCTTCACCCTCGACATGCGGAAGCGCGGCGAAGTTGAAGACCGGCGGCGGCGAGGGCGTGGCCCATTCCAGCGAGCGGCCGTCCCAGGGATCTCCGGTGGCGTCGCGAAGCGCCGCGCGCTGCCGGATGCTGACGACGAGCTGTACGATCTGCGCGACCACGCCGGCGGTAGTGATTAACATGCCGACGCCGGCAGCCAGCACCCAGGGATACCATGCCGACACGTCGAAATGCTGCATTCGGCGGGTCATGCCGAGCAGGCCAACAGCGTAGAGCGGCACGAAAGTGACGTAGAAGCCGATCAGAGTCAGCCAGAAGGCCAGCTTGCCCCAGCCCTCGTGCAGCCGGAAACCGAATGCCTTTGGAAACCAGTAGGTATATCCCGCGAAGGCGCCGAACAGCACACCGCCGATGATGACGTTGTGGAAATGCGCCACCAGGAACAGGCTGTTGTGGAGCAGGAAATCGGCCGGCGGCACGGCCAGCAACACGCCCGTCATACCGCCGATGACGAACGTCACCATAAAGCCCAGCGACCACAGCATTGGCGTCGCGAAGCGGATGCGGCCGCCATACATGGTGAACATCCAGTTGTAGATCTTCACGCCGGTACCGACAGCAATGATGCTGGTGGCGATGCCGAACGCGGCGTTGACGTCGGCCCCGGCGCCCATGGTGAAGAAGTGGTGCAGCCACACCATGAAGGAGACGATGCAGATGAAGAGCGTCGCGGCCACCATCGAGCGGTAGCCGAACAGCGGCTTGCTGGAGAAGGTAGAGATGACCTCCGAGAAGATGCCGAACGCCGGCAGGACGAGGATATAGACCTCGGGATGGCCCCAGGCCCAGATCAGGTTCACGAACATCAGCATGTTGCCGCCGGCTTCATTGGTGAAGAAATGAAAGCCGAAATAGCGGTCGAGCGTCAGCATCGCGAGCGTGGCGGTGAGAATCGGGAAGGCGGCGACGATGAGCAGGCTGGCGGCGAGTGAGGTCCAGCAGAACATCGACATGCGCAGGTAGCTCATGCCGGGCGCCCGCATCTTCAGGATCGTGGTGACGAAATTGATCCCGGTGAGCAGCGTTCCGACGCCCGATATCTGCACCGCCCACAGATAATAGTCGACGCCGACGCCCGGTGAGTAGGCGGTCTCGCTGAGCGGCGGGTAGGGCAGCCATCCGGTACGGGCGAATTCTCCGATCACCAGCGAGATGTTGACCAACAGCGCACCGGTGGCGGTGAGCCAGAAGCTCACCGAGTTGAGCGTCGGAAAGGCAACGTCGCGGACGCCGAGCTGCAGCGGCACGACCAGGTTCATCAGTCCGATGACGAACGGCATCGCCCCGAAAAAGATCATGATGGTGCCGTGGGCGGAAAAGACCTGGTTGAAGTGATCGGGCGGCAGATAGCCGGGCGCCTGGAAGGCGAGGGCTTGCTGGGACCGCATCATGACGGCGTCGCTGAAGCCGCGCAGCAGCATCAGCAGCGCCAGCAGCGTGTACATCACGCCGATCCGCTTGTGATCGACGCTGGTGATCCATTCGCGCCACAGATAGGGGAAATGGCCGGCCAGGAAGACCCAGGCCAGCACGCCGAGAATTGCCAGGGCGACGACCGCCGAGGCGATCATCGGCAGAGGCTGATCGAACGGAATGACGTCCCAGCTCAATTTTCCGAGCATTGTCAGCCTCCTGTCGCGGGCGATACGCTCGGCTCGGGGCGACCGGCCTGGGGACCGGGCGCGGGCGGAACGCCCTGCGTCGCGATTTCATGGAAAAGGTCCGGCTCGACCGAGCGATAGGTCGAAGGCGGCACGTCGATGCTCTGTCTGGCCAGTTCCTGGTAGCTGGCCTTGTCGAGTGCCTGTCCCTGGCTTCGCGCCGAATTGACAAACGCGTCGAAGGCATCCGCTGCGACGGCATGCAGCACGAATTGCATGCCTGGAAAACCGTCACCGCTGAAATGGGCCGACCGCCCATAGAATTCGCCGGGCTGATCCGCCTGCAGGTGAAGCTGCGTCGTCATGCCATTCATCGTATAGATCATGCCGCCAAGCTGAGGCACGAAGAACGCGTTCATGACGCTTGCCGAGGTAAGCGAGAAATGCACCGGCCTGCCCGCCGGCACCACGAGCTGGTTGATGCTCGCCACATTCTGCTCGGGGTAGATGAACAGCCATTTCCAGTCGAGCGAGACGACCTGCACCTCAAGCGGCTTTTGCTGCGAATCCAGCGGCTTCATTGGATCGAGGTCATGCGACCCGATCCAGATGATGCCGCTCAGAAACAGGATGACGAGGATGGGGATCGACCAGACCACCAGTTCGATGCGTCCGGAATAGGCCCATTCCGGCAGGTACCGCGCTCTTGTGTTGGTTTCCCGGAACCACCAGGCAAAGCCGAGCGTCGCCACGATCGTCGGGATGACGATGGCCAGCATGATGGCGACCGAATTGAGCAGGATCGTCCGCTGCGCCGCCCCCACCGGCCCTTGCGGATCGAGCACGCCGCCCTGGCAGCCGGCAAGCAGCCCGACCAGCAAAATCGTCGCGCCGAGGCAGCCAAGACGGATGGCGGCACAGTTTCGAACGATCACCCTCAGCAGCATGAGATCTCGCCGTTTCCTGAAAACCGATTGGAACGTTGCAGGCAGCGTGGCTGCCAACCCCGAATGTGCGCGCCGGTGTGCTCCTGGCGACAGTTTCTTCACGCACGCGGCTCCGGCTGGCAGAACCACATGCGGCGGACGTCATCGTTAAGCGGTCGACCTGTCGAGAACCCCTCCAAATCCTAAAAACCAGCGGCAAATCCCAAGCAACCAGAGCCAAATCTTAAGAAACCAGCGACAGGACCCAGATCGAAGTTATCGCCAGAAACGTGGCGAATGCCAAGGCGGTAAACCGGTTCATGGCCGCGCCCACCGTTGTCCATTTAGTCCGCTCCCCGCGACTCGGCGCTGAATCCAGTGACGCTGCCCAGTGATGCTGCTCCAGATGGCTGCGCCAACCGAACGAATGTTCGTCGCGAAAGTTCCCAAAAAGCCAGATCCATCGCAGCCTTTGGTTGCAGGCCGGCGGCAACGCGATGCGCACCAAGGATGGTTGGGCGGCTTTCTCGCCAAACAGAAGCGAGGACTGGCTTTGCGTATGTAAAAACTACTTGTCTAGGTGAAAATAGTTGCTACTAATCGGCTGGGCCGGCGCATGGCCGCCTCTGGGAGGAATTTCGGCATGACAAGACTGCGCGGCCTCGCGTGGGATCACCGACGCTGCTGGGGTCCGCTCGACGCCAGCATCGGGCCGTATTGTGCCGCCAATCCCGGTCTTGAGATCGAATGGGACCGCCGCAGCCTCTACGAGTTCGGCGAGGGCGCGCTTGGTCCGGTGCTCGGCGCCTATGATCTTGTCGTGTTCGACCATCCGTTCATCGGCGATATTGCCGAAGGCGGGCTGATGGTGCCGTTCGATTTGTCGGCCGAGCAGCGCCGCGGCTTCGAACGGGATTCGGTCGGCGCGTCCTGGCAATCCTACGCAAGGGACGGGCGCCAATGGGCGTTGCCGATCGATGCTGCCTGTCAGGTTGCCTCATATCGCCCCGATCTGCTGGAGCGCTACGGGCCGCTGCCGCGCAGCCATGACGAGGTGCTGGAGCTCGGCCGGCGCGCCTTGAAGGACGGCAAATGGCTTGGGCTGCCGTTGGTGCCGACTGACGCCATGTGCCTGCTTTTGACGCTGGGTGAGCCCCGGGAAGACGGCGACGAGTTCATCGCCGGGGAAAAAATCGAGCAGGCCGTCGGGCAGTTGCGCCAGCTTGCGGCGCTGTCGCACCCGAACTCGCCGAAATGGAACCCGATCCGTTGCTACGATCAGATGATCGCGCATGACGACGTGGTCTACGTGCCGTTCGCCTTCGGCTATGTGAACTACGCCTCTAAGGCAGACAGGCCGTATCTGCGCTTCGCCGACGTGCCGACGCCGCGATCCGCCGGCGCCTTGCTCGGCGGCGCCGGCATCGGCGTCAGCGCCCAATCGAAACACAAGCAGGCAGCCATCGATTATGCGCTATTTCTGTGCTCGCCCGGCTATCAGCGCGGCGACTATGTGAAATCCGGCGGACAGCCGGGGTCGCTGGCGGCGTGGCAGGATACCGAGGTCAACGCGCTCTCGGGCGGCTTCTTCGCCTCGACTCTGGCGACGATCGAAGCCTCCTATCTGCGCCCGACCCATCCGGGCTTCATCAGCTTCTTCCGCCAATGCGCCCCTCATGCCGCGGCGGCGATCGCCGGCGAATTGCAGGCGGCCGAGCTCGCGGATCGGCTGAACCGGCTCTATCGCGAGACCAGGCATGGCCAGCCGCAACGGAGCGTCGCGTAATGGCCGCCGATATTGCCCAGATCGTCGACGAAGGCGAAAGCGGCCGCAACGGCTATCGGGTGCCGGCGGTGGAGAAGGCGCTCGACATACTGGAATTCATGGCTGCCAGCGGCGAGCCGCTGACCCAAACCGAGATCGCCACCGGAATGGGGCGCTCCATTCACGAGATCTACCGCATCCTGCTGTTGCTGGAGAAGCGCGGCTACATTTTCCGGACGCAATCGGACCGCTTCCGCCTGTCGCTGAAGCTGTTCGAGCTGGCGCATATGCATCCGCCGGTAAACCGCCTGGTCGAATGTGCGCTGCCGGTGATGCGCGGCCTGGCCGCCAATGCCGACCAGAGCTGCCATCTCGTCGTGCGCGAAGGCGAGAGCGCACTGGTCGTGCTGCAGATCGATTCGCCTTTGCCGATGCGTTATTCGGTTGCCCTTGGCTCGCATTTCCCGATACTCGAAACGAGCTCCGGCGCGGTGCTGCTGGCGCATTCGAGCCGCGCCGAGCGCGACCGCATCGTCGAACGGATCGTCGCCGCAGGCGAAGGCCAAGGCAGCCGGACGGAAATCGAAGCGCGGCTGAACGAGGTCGCAAGGCTCGGCTATGAAATGCGCGCCTCGCTGGCTGTCGAGGGCTGCACCAACATCTCGATGCCGGTGCGCGACCATACCGGCGCCGTCATTGCCGCGCTCACCGTCCCCTTCCTGCCGCAAAAGGCCGCCCGCTTCGATCGCAGCACCGTCTTCGAGCGGACGAAGGCGGCGGCCGAGACGATATCGGCGGCGCTGGGCGCGGGCGAAGCTGCCGCCTCTTCACGTGCCGACCCGGAACGGCGGGACTATCCGTTCAGCAACTGACAAGAAATACAGGGAGAAGAAACATGAACTGGTCCAAATCGATGCTGTTTGCCTCGGCGGCGGTGCTTGCTCTGAGCGCCGCCGCGGCACACGCCGAAAACATGCCGAAGCGCATCGGCTACGTCACCAACTACGCCACGCATGAGTGGTATCAGAACGTCATCAAGGGCATGCAGTCCCGCGCCAAGGAACTTGGTATCGAGCTCGAGGTGCAGGACGCCAATCTGGACGTTGCCAAGGAGGTCTCCGCCGCCGAAGATTTCATGGCCAAGGGCGTCGACGTCCTGATCATCACGCCCGTCAACGAGGAAGGCGTCGTGCCGCTGCTGCGCCAGGCGAAATCCAACAACGTTCCAGTCGTGCTCGAAGGCAATCCGGTCAAGGGCATGACCACAATGGTCGCGATCTGCGACTACGACACCGGCTACACCGCCGGCGTCGAAGCCGGCAAATACGCCAAGGAAAAGCTCGAAGGCAAAGCCAAGGTGATGAATGTCGGCTTGCCGCTGCTGTCCGCCACGGTGCTGCGGTCGCAGGGTTTCATGGATGGCCTGAAGACCATCATCCCCGACGCGGTCATGGTCCACGACCTCGACGGTGGCGGCAATCCCGATCGCGCGCTCGAGGTCTCTTCGGCGGCACTTGCCAAGAACGCCGACATCAACATCATCTACGGCATCAACGATTCCTCCTCGCTCGGCGGCCTTCAGGCCTGGAAAGCGGCCGGCAAGTCGCAGGACGGCCTGTTGACGGTCGGCACCGGCGGCGAAGGCCTCGCCTTCATCAATGCAATGCAGAACGAGCCGTCCTATCGCATCGAAGCCGCGATGTTCCCGGAAAAGGAAGGCTACACCGCCATCGATGCAGCGGTTAAGCTCTTCAACGGCGAAGAGGTGCCGGAACACATCGTCAGCCCCACCGCGCCGATGAACGGTGACGACTGGAAGAAGTTCTACGACTACGATGGCACCACACGCAAAATCAAATGGGATGCCGTCAATGCGCTTCAGCCACCGGAAAAATGCATGAAAACTTCCGCCGATCTGAAGAAGTAAGGATTCCGGGTAGCCCTTCCCGCACGGCGGGAAGGGTGGCGGATCGGATATGCCGACGGCAAAACAGGGCAACCGTCCTGTTTTGGCCGGCAGTTCCAGACGGCGACGGCACCGATACGGGCCCGGAAATGAAATGGACATGAGCGAGCTTACGCAATCCTCCGCGCCAAGGCGTTTCATCGGCGGCCAGCTGCTGGGCAGCAGCCAGCTGGTGCTCGGCGTGATCCTGGCCGTGCTCTGCATCGCCATTTCGATTGCCGCGCCGCAATTCTATTCCGAGGCCAACATCATCGCCATCCTGCGCCAATGCGCGCTGGTGCTGATCGTCGCCTCCGGCATGACGATGCTGATCATCACCGCGGAAGTCGACCTGTCGGTCGGTGCATCGCTGGCTTTTGTCGGCTGCATCGGCATGGCCGTGCTGAATTCAACGCACAGCCTGACGCTCGGGCTGCTGGCGGCGCTCGCCTTTGCCGGTGCCGTCGGCCTGTTCAACGGGCTGGTCGTCACCAGGCTCAAAGTGAACTCGCTGATCGCCACCATCGGCACCATGATGATGCTGCAGGGCGGCGTTTATCTGTTCACCCGCGAGGCGGTGCAGAACCACCACCGGCTTGCCGGCTTCACCGATCTCGGCGCCGGCTATCTCGGCGCGATCCCGCTGCCCGTAGTCATTGCCGCGCTGATTTTCGCGCTGGCCGCGGCAACGCTGCGCTTCACCACGCTCGGCCGTTATCTCTACGCTGTCGGCGCCAACGAGCGCGCGGTTCGTCTCTCCGGCGTGCGCTCGCAACGGCTGAAACTGTTCGCCTTCGTCGTCACCGGCCTGTGCGTCGGCATCGCCGGCATGATCCTGTCGTCGCTGATGAATGCCGGCCAGCCGACCGCCGGCCGCGGCTTCGAGCTGACGGTGATTGCCGCCGTCATCCTCGGCGGCACCAGCCTGCTTGGCGGCCGCGGTTCGCTGCTCGGCACGTTGCTGGGCGTGCTGGTGCTGAAGGTCATCGACAACGGCATCATCATCCTCGGCTGGAACCAGGACCTGCAGATGGTGGTGCCTGGCATCGTCATCATCCTGGCGACCTATCTCGACATCGTCCGGAACAGAGCCAATGTCGGTTGATTTCCTTCACCCCGGCAAAACCGCGGCCGTCGACAAAAGCGTGCCGGCGCTGGAGATGCGCGGCATCGGCAAGCGTTTTCCCGGCGTGGTGGCGCTGGACAATGTCGATCTGACCTTGGAACCCGGCAAAATCCATGCCCTGATGGGCGAGAACGGCGCCGGCAAGTCGACGCTGATCAAGATCATGGCCGGGGTCTACGGCAAGGATGCCGGCACCATCCGCCTGCGCGGCCGCGAGGCCGACATCAAGTCGCCGCGCGATAGCCTGAAAGAGGGCATCAAGGTGGTGTTCCAGGAGATCGCGCTGATCGCTGAATTCAGCGTCGCCGAAAACATCTTCCTCGAAGGCTATCCGACCGGCAAAGGCGGCTCGATCGACTGGAAGAAGATCCGTGCCGATGCGGCCGCTCTGTTCAAGCGTATCGGCTTCAATGTCGACCCGGCGGCGCGCACGGGATCGCTGCCGGTCAGCCAGCAGCAGATGGTCGAGATCGCCCGCGCACTCGCCCATGAGGCCCGCGTCGTGGTGATGGACGAGCCGACCTCCTCGCTGACGCCGAACGAGGTCTCGCTGCTGTTCACCGTCATCCGCCGGCTGGCCGCGCTCGGCATCGCGGTGCTCTATGTCAGCCACAAGCTCGACGAGGTCTTCGAGATCGCCGACACCGTGACCGTGCTGCGCGATGGCCGCCACGTCTCGACCAGGCCGATCGGCGAGCACACCAACGACACGCTGATCCAGGACATGATCGGCCGGCGCATCGAAAACCTGTTCCCTCGCAAGCGCGGCGCGCCGGGCAGCAAGGTCGCGCTTTCCGTTGAAGGGCTCAGCACCGCCAAGAAGCTGAAGGATGTGTCGTTCGAGGCGCATGCCGGCGAGGTCCTCGGCTTCTTCGGCCTGATGGGGGCCGGCCGGACCGAGCTCGCCAAGGCCATCGTCGGCTTCGACCCGATCACTTCCGGCGCCATTTCGGTCGATGGCAGCCGGCTGCTGCCGCACGAAACGCACACCGGCGTCCGGCTCGGCATCGGCCTGCTCACCGAGGACCGCAAGAGCGAGGGGCTGATGGGCGAGTTGCCGGTCTACCAGAATGCCAGCCTCGCCTCACTCGGCGCCTTCGCCAGAATGGGCTTCGTCGACAAGGTCAGCGAACGCAAGGCGGTGCAGGACTATGTCGACCGTTTCCGCATCCGGACGCCCAGCCTGTTCCAGCAGGTCAAGAATCTGTCCGGCGGCAATCAGCAGAAGGTGCTGATCTCGCGCTGGCTGATGCGAGGCCTGAAGGTGATCGTCGTCGACGAGCCGACCCGCGGCATCGACGTCGGCGCCAAGTCGGAGATTTTTGCGCTCATCGACCGGCTCGCCGGCGAGGGCCTGGCGGTCGTCATGATGACGTCCGAAATGCCCGAGCTGCTGGGGCTTGCCGACCGCATCGCGGTGATGTGCGAAGGCCGCCTCACCGCGATCATGCCTCGCGACGAGGCCACGCAGGAGAACATCCTCAATGCGGCGATCGGCTAAGACGATGACGCTTCGCAAAGGGACCAAGCGATGAGCCTGGCAAGCACCGACACCATGAAAGCTGGGCCGTCCATGCTGGCGCGGCTCGTCGCGCGGCAGGAATTGGCATTGCTCCTCTGCCTCATCCTGGTGATCGCGTTCTTTTCCTTCACCGCCGAGAATTTCTTCTCCGTGCGCAACATCACCAATGTGCTCGGTCAGGCTTCGCTGGCGCTGACAGCCGGCATCGGCTGCGCCATCGTCTTCATATCAGGCGAGGTCGACATCTCGATCGGCTCGCTGCTGGCGACGATCGCGCTGCCGCTGATCATCATCATGAACGACACCAACTCGCTTGTGCTCGGCATCAGTGGCGCGCTGCTGTTCGGGCTGATCATCGGCGTCGTGAATGGCTATCTGACGGCCTATGCCGGCATCAACTCGCTGATCGTGACCCTGGGCACGATGTTCATCATGCGCGGCGGCGTTTATCTCTATACCGGCCAGCGTGCTATTCCAGACGATGCCGCGCTCGACAGCTTCATCGCGCTGTCGGACGGCCGCCTGTTCAACGTCGTTCCCTATTCGGCTGTCATCGCCATCGTCCTGCTCGCCGTCTTCGCCTACGTGATGCAGCACCGGCCGTTCGGGCGGCAGATCTATGCCGTCGGCGGCAATCCGGAAGTGGCACGGCTGGCGGGTTACGACGTGCGCCGCGTCAAGTTCACCTGCTTCATCATCAGCGCGCTGCTGGCGACGGTAGCCGGCATCATCCTGGCAGCCCGCGTCGGTTCGGCGCAGCATACGGCCGGGCTGAATTTCGAGTTCCAGGTCGTTGCCGCCACCGTGCTCGGCGGGGTGAGCCTTGCCGGCGGCATAGGCAGCCTGACCGGCATGGCGCTCGGCGTGCTGATCCTGCAGTTCCTGTCCAACGGGCTGCGCGGTCTCGGCCTGCCGACCGAGTGGCAACTGGTCATCACCGGCATGATCATCATTGCCGCCGTCGCCTTCGACGAAGCAAAGCGCCGGCACGCCATTGGAGGCTGATATGGATCGTCTCAAAGGGAAAACCGCAATCGTCACCGGCGCCGCCGACGGCATCGGCCACGCGATCAGCGAGGCGATGGCAAGGGAAGGCGCGCACGTCTTCCTCGGCGACATCGCCGACGAGAAGGGTGAAAAATTCGCAGCCGAGCTGCGCGCCGCCGGCCACCGCGCCGACTACATCCATTGCGACGTCGCGGACGAGGCCGATATCGCCGCTCTTATCGCCGCAGCCGTCGGCAAGACCGGCCATCTCGACATTCTCGTCAACAATGCCGCCATCGCCATCGGCGGCATGCCGGTCCATGAGATGACCGACGAGCAGTGGCACCGGCTGATCGCGGTCAACCTGACCAGCGTGTTCCGCGGCTGCAAATATGCGCTGCCGCATATGATCGCGCAGAAATCCGGCTCGATCATCAACATGGCCTCGGCGCAAGGTCATATCGGGCTCGAGGGCTGGACCGCCTATGCCGGCGCCAAGGGTGCGGTGATGGCGATGACGCGCCAGATGGCGGTCGAGTTCGGCCCGCTCAACATCCGCGTCAACTCGATCTCGCCCGGCACCATCAACACGCCGATGAACGACAAATTGGTCAAGGAGATCGGCGGCAATCTCGCCAAGGCCTGGGTCAAGATGCATCCGCTCGGCCGCATCGGCAAACCGTCCGAGGTGGCCGAAGCCGCCGTCTATCTGGCCTCCGACGCCGCCGGCTTCACCACCGGTACCGACCTGCGCGTCGACGGCGGCCTCACCGCAGCACCCCGCTACGTACCCGACCTGCTTTGACAACCAACGAGACATGAAATGAACAAAGCCCTCGAAGGCGTCCGCATTCTCGATTTCAGCCATCTGCTGCAAGGGCCGTTCGCCACGCAGCTGCTCGGCGACATGGGCGCCGACATCATCAAGATCGAGCGCGCCGGCGCCGGCGACATGTTCCGTAGCATGACCTTTTTCGCCAAATGGGTCGGCGGCTCCGAAAGCCCGAATTTCCTCGCCTGGAACCGCAACAAGCGCTCCATCGCGCTCAACCTGAAAAGCCGCAAGGTGCATGCCATCATCATGGACATGGCCAAGAAGGCGGATGTGGTGGTGCAGAATTTCCGCCCCGGCGTGCTCGCCAGGCTCGGCTATGGCTACGAGGATTTCAGGGCGGTCAATCCCGCCATCATCTATTGCTCGGGCTCCGGCTATGGCGAGGAAGGCCCCTATGTCGAGCGCCCCGGTCAGGACATGCTGATCCAGGGATTGTCCGGGCTGATCTCCAACACCGGCCGCGGCGATCAGGCTCCTGTTCCGGCCGGTGCCGGCTTGGCCGACCAGATCGGCGCCATGAACATGGTCTACGGCATCCTGTCGGCGCTCTACTATCGCGAGAAGACCGGCAAGGGCCAGAAGATCGAGGTCAATCTGCTCGCCGGCATGCTGGCGCATCTCAATCAGGAATATGTCGCCGTGCTCAATCTCGGCGAGGATTTCGTGCGCCCGAATTCCGGCATCGGCCACCCCGGCATGCAGGCGCCGTTCGGTGTCTATGAAGCGAAGGACGGCGGCTATGTGTCGATCGCCATGAGCCCGTTCAAGACGCTGTATGAAGTGCTGGAGGCGCCGCAGCTTGCTGTCTACGACGATCTGAAGACGCTGTTCGACAGGCGCGACGAGGTGTTCGACAAGGTCAACGCCGAAACCAGGAAGTTTGCCACGCAGGACCTGCTGGCGCGGCTGCTGGCAGCCGACATCTGGTGTGCCGAGGTGAAGGACATAAGGCGCGCAGCCGAGGACCCGCAGGTCAAGCACCTGGGCATGATCACCAGCTACGATCATCCGCGCGGCGGCAAGGTCAGGGTGGTCGCGCCGGCGGTCAAGATGAGCGAGACGCCGGCAACCATCGAGCGGCCGGCGCCGCTGGTCGGCCAGCATGGCCGCGAGATACTGGCCGAGTTCGGCCTCCACAGCGACGAGATCGCCGCGCTGGAGGCGTCCGGCGACATGACCGTGGACGCTGCCTGACGATGAGCGTTTACCGGACACTCACTCTGGAAATGTCCGGCCGCGTCGCGGTCGTCACCTTCCGGCGCGCCGATCAGCTCAATGCCATGAACCGGCTGATGCAGAGCGAGATCACCGAGGTTTTCGAGGCGTTGTCGCAGGATGACAGCGTCGGCGCGATCGTGGTGACCGGCGAGGGGCGCGGCTTCATGGCCGGCGCCGACATCAAGGAATACGCCGCCCAGACAGCTATCGAGTTCGACGCCTTCCAGGCGGCGGGCACGCGCATGTATGCGGCCATCGAGCAGAACCGCAAGCCGGTCATCGCCGCGGTCAATGGTTTTGCGCTCGGCGGCGGCATGGAGCTGGTGCTGTGCTGCGACATCGTCATTGCCAACCAGTTCGCGAAGCTCGGCCTGCCCGAGATCAAGCTCGGGCTGGTCCCCGGCGGCGGCGGCACCCAGCGCAGCGTCCAGAAGCTCGGCCGCAACCGCGCCAATTTTCTGCTGATGACCGGCGCCATCGTGCCGGCTTCCGAGTTCGTCGGCGCCGGTCTGGTCAACGAGATCGTCAATGCCGAAAGGCTGATGCCGCGGGTGCTGGACCTTGCCGAGATGCTCGCCGCCGAACCGGCCGCAGCGATCGAAGGGCTGAAAGCGCTGACCGCGCATGCCGTGTCGGGCGATCTGGCCGACGGCCTTGCCATGGAGCGCGATGTCCTGGGTGGCCTGTACCGCAGCGAGACCGGCCAGCGGCGCGTCAAGGAATTTGCTGAAAAGAGCGCGACGCGGCCGAAGGCTGCGAAATGACGTCCCTGGTCAAGCAAAACCGGCCGCGCTTCACCGATGTCGAGGGCCTGGCCGCGATGGTCGGCGGCGGCGACGTCTTCGGTGTCGGTGGCCATCATTTTGCCCGGCTGCCGATCGCCTTGTTGCGGGCCATCGCCCGCTTGGGCGTCAAGGATCTTCGCTATGTCTGCTGGGCCGGCGGCCTGCCGCTCGAACTGCTTCTCGAAGCGAATGCCGTGGCGGAGGTCGATATCTGCTTTTCCAGCCTCGATATTTTTGGCTTGCCGCCGCGCTTCCGCGCGGCTGCCGAGACCAATGCCGTGCCGGTCCGCGACTGGACGGCGCTGGCCATGATCCAGGCGCTGCGGGCGGGGCAGCAGAACCTGCCGTCGATGCCGTTTCAGCTTCCGGAGGGTTCGGACATGCTGGCGCGCGTGCCGGGTGCGATCGCCGCGCCCGATCCGATCGCGGGAATCACGACCGGGATCATCCCGGCCTTGCGGCTCGATACGTTCGTCGTCCATGCCCAGCGTGCCGACGAGAGCGGCAATGTCCAGATCATCGGACCACGGGCGCTGGATTTCGCCATGGCCGGCGCGGCGCGCGAGGTGCTGGTGACGGTCGAGGAGATCGTCCCGGTCGGAGCGCTGCGGCATGATGGTCGGCAGAGCATTTTGACCCGCAACCAGGTGTCGGCGATCGCGCTGGCACCAGGCGGCGCCTATCCCGCCTCCTGCCTGCCATTCTATGTGACGGATTATCAGGCGTTGGCGGGGGCGTTCGCGGCCAAGGAAATACCTTTGTCGGACAGCCTGAGCATGCCTTCGGAAGGCGTGCCGGAGCGGGTTCAAGACGCTGCAAAAGTCCGCGCTGAAACAGTCCTCGCAATGCCCAGGCTCGTGCACGGCAACAAGGAGGCGTTCATCGACGAGATCATCGCCGCCCGCATCGCCGCTGAGCTCGACAATGAGAGCTTTGCCAGTGCCGGCGCGGTGTCGCCGCTCGCCAATGTCGCCTACCGGCTGGCCAAAGCGACGCACGCGCCGGACATGATCATCGCCACCATGAGTTGCGGCCATCTCGACATAGCACCGAGCCCGATGATCCTGTCGCTGATCGAAAGCCTCGATTGCGAGACGGCGGTGGCGCATGCCGGCGGCGACGACACCTATTCGACCTACTACCAGGCCGGCGCGGTGACGCATGAGATCGTCGGTGCCGCGCAGGTCGACCGCCGTGGGCGCGTCAACACCATTGCGCTGCGCAAGCGTGACGGCAGCCTTATCCGGCTGCCCGGGCAAGGCGGCATGGCCGACGTCGCCAACATGCATCGCGATTATCTGCTCTACGTCCCCCGCCATTCCGTGCAGTCGCTGGTCGAGACGGTCGAGATTGCCAGCTCGGCGCGCGGCCTGTTGACTGAGGCCGAACGCGAGCCGATGGGCTATCGGACCGGCGCGGCATTGGTGTTCACCGACCTTTGCGTGTTTCGGCTCGACGGCGAGAGCCGGCAATTGGCCGTCATCGAGACCATGCCGTGCGTGACGCGCCAGCAGCTCCAGGATGCCACCGGCTTTGCCCTGACATTCGATGCCGATTGCCGCGAAGTTGCGCTACCCTCGAACGAGACGCTCGACATCCTGCGAAACCGCATCGACCCGCTCGGCCTGCGACGCCTCGAATTCGTCAGCGCCAGGGAGCGCCGCGCGCTTATCGCCCAGATCCTCGCCGCCGACCGGCGGATGGTCGAGCGCTGTATTGCCGCACGGCGGTCGCATACTGCACCGGATTGAAGGGGGTGCGCATGGCAAAGCCGTTGCTCGAAATGTCGGCCGCGAGGGTCTTCTTCGATGGCATCTTCACCAGCCCGCGCGTCGCCCATCCGGAAGGCGTGGCCATCCATCGCGACGGCTCGATCTGGTGCGGCACCGAAACCGGCGACCTGCTGCGCTTGGCCGCCGATGGCGGCTCGGTCGAACGCATGGGCGGCACGGACGGCTTTCTGCTCGGCATCGCCTTCGATAGCGCGGACAACTGCTTCGCGTGCGATCTCAGACATGCGGCGATCTTTCGCTGGGATGCCGCGACGGCTGATATGACGCGCTTCGCCTCGGCCGGCATCCGCGTGCCGAACTATCCCGTGATCGACGAGGCGCGCGGCTGGCTCTACGTTTCCGACAGCCTCGGTGAAGACAACCGCTCCGGCATCTTTCGCTACGATTTGAACACCGGCAAAGGCGGCCTGTGGTGCCGCGAGGCCATGGCCTTCGCCAACGGCATGGCGATGGCGCCGGATGGCAACGGACTTTGCGTAGTGGAAAGCCATGCGGCCTGCGTCAGCTATGTGCCGATCCTTGCCGCCGGCACGGCAGGGTCTCGCCAGCTCGTTGTGGAGGGCGTGAACAACGTTCCCGATGGCGTCGCCTTCGCACCGGACGAGTCGCTGTTCATCTCTTGCTACGAGCCGAGCCGCATCTACCGCTGGCGAAAGGATAGCGGGCTCGAGGTGGTGATCGAGGATCCGGCGGCAACGACGCTCGCCCACCCCACCAACATCGCCTTCAAGGGCGACAAGCTCTACACCGCAAATCTCGGCCGCTGGCACATCACCGAAATCGACTTGACGGCGATTTCTTAGATCGGGCCGAACCGGGCGGCGCTGCCCTATCCCAGCCGCCCGTGACTCGATCGGATGCGCAACACCTGCACCCGCGACGGCAGCTCGATCAGGAACTCTTCGTCCCGCTCGAGATGGTGGATTTTCGTCGGATCGCCGCCGGTGAAGGCCGCCATCGCCTCGACGTTTTCCCAATAGGAAATCGTCACGAATTCCGAATGGGTCGGCGTGTCCTCGCGAAAGGTCTGCACGCCCAGTGCCTTCTCGATCAGCGGCTTGATGCCGGCTTGATAGTTGTAGCTCTCATAGGCGTCTGCCTTCTCAGGCAAGGTTCTGCCGCGCCAGACACGGGCGATGGTTGGAGTTTTCTCTGTCATGGCCATTGAATTCCTGCTGTCTCGAATCGCCGGCATTCGGCTTGGCAAGGCCAGCCAGGGAATGCATCTGCAAGCGACGGTTTTCGCCCCCCGGTTGACGTGAGCGCTACCTCCGCTAGGGGCCTCATTGCCGACCGCTAGGAGACCTACTCCTGATCCTCGGCGCCTCCTCCGTGGAAGAAGGACCGGATTTCCTGCATGTCGACGCTGCCGTCACCGTTCTCATCGACGGCGTTGAATATTCGCCCGACGAAATCCTGGACTTCGCTTTGAGAAACCGCGCCATCGCCGTCCGCATCTACTATGGCGAACATCATGCGCATCCTCGCGCCATGCATCCCGCGTGCAATGTCACCGCGGCCTCCCATCTCCCAACCTCGCTCAGGCGGGCCCATCCTGTAGCCGCGATGCCAGCGGTCGCGACCTCGCCGTTCTGTCCGGGGCGCGCGATCTTCCTGCATTCTCTCCTCCAGCATCTCAGTCATCATCTGGCGCATCATTTCGCGCATGGCATCCTGGCTCTGCCCGCTCATTCCGGGCGACCGTTCGGCGCCACGATCCGGCGCCGGCGCGGCGGGCGCAGGTGGGCTCGTCTGGCCGAATGCCGGCGCGGCCAACATGGCCAGCGCCGCAGCAATTACCGTTGTTTTGCTTGAGAGCGTCATCGTAATCTCCATCGATATGAATTGGTGGCTGCTGCATCCAAGCCAAACCGGCTGCTCGCCTCATGGTTCCTGGTCAGTCGGTACGACGGCGCAAAAGTCCGCCTGGTCCCCGCAACGAAAGCCGCTTGCCCACGTTGCCATTCATGCGAAGCTCCACCAGGAGGAAAAAATGGCTGACGATAAGAGCAAGCGAGACTTCCGCGACCGCGATCGCGTTGCTGCGGAAGACGACCGTGAGGTCGAGTATTTTGCCCAACAGAACGGCATCACGGCCGACCAGGTCCGCCAGCTGATCAAGAGCTTCGGCAATGATCGCGGGCGGCTGACCGTAGCTGCGAAGGCATTGCGAGGGATTTCACCTGCCGGAGCCGACGAGGTGACCAGGGAAGCCCGCCAGCAGGCGACACCCATGCATCTCGGTAAACCCGACGAGTGATGCCGGGGGGCAACTGCTCTGCCGCTGCCGCGGGCATCAGAACTTGCGGCTCAGATAATCCGAGTCGCGCAGTCCGAACCGCCACTCGGCATCGACAGCCTTGGAAATGCCGATCCGGCGGCCTGTCAGAACGGCGCCGGCTTCGCTCGGCGGCCTGAATTCGAATGGCGGCAGGTCCAGGGGCAGCCCGTCATGGGATTTGTCGATTGCCAGCGCCTGGCAAAGGCGACCCGGTCCCGAACAAAGCAGCCGGGGGTCGTCAACGCCGCGATTGGCCCGCATCACCACCAGCCCGGATTGCGGTTCGATTGCGCGGATAAGCACGGCACTGCCGGGCAGGCACACGGCATTGAGGCACCAATGCAGGCCATAGGAGCGATAGACATACGCGCTGCCGGGGGCGCCGAACATTGCGCCGTTGCGCACCGTCCTGCCACCGAAAGCGTGCGAAGCCGGATCATCCGGGCGATAGGCTTCGGTTTCGACGATGATGCCGCCGACGCCGTGCAAGAGCAGCATCGCGCCGATCATGTCGCGCGCCACGGTGGTGGCGTCTCGGGCAAAGAATTGATGGTTGGTGGTCAATGTGCAGCAGACTCGATCACGCCTGAACTTGGCGCGTCAGCAAGGTCCCGGACCGGAAACAAAATGTCCAGCCATCGCGCCACCGAACCTGGGGCAGCGGTATTCAGCGCAGCATGGCTGCGCCGATGAAAACCGCCGCGGCCAGCACGACGATGGCGGCAATCACCAGGACTGGCCCATATCTGCTCGGTTGGACGTCGGGCTCATCCTTCAGCGGGCGCATCGCATTGGCATAGCTCGCCTGGTTGGTAAACTTCGGCGTTTCATGGCGCGCGGCAGGGCTCTTCGGCGGAGCGTTGCCGGCGGATTCCGCGTCCGTTTCCATGGGAGCCGCAGCCGGATCGATGCCCGGGGTCTTGTCCCCTTCGCGCCCGGCATCGATATCGCCCCGCGCTTGAGCCGGGCTTCGCCCAAGAGGTTCTGCGTCGGTCATCGTCGAGGTCCTTTCAGAGCATCGGCCTCAAGCATTCTAACCTGCGTCTCATTTCAAAGTTCCCCCGTTTCAAAGTTCCCCCTTTTTGAAGTTCCGACGAGCGGGAACCGCCTAGGCCTGCTTCCAGGAACAACCGGCGATCGAGCGGGTTGAGCAAGCATCGGGAGAGCAACATGGACTTGGTGCGCCACGCGCCTACCTGCGCGGCAGTTCGACAACAGGCCCAGCGAGTGCGCATGATCTACTTCACCGCCGACACGCATTTCAGCGACCCGCGCATTTTGCGCATCGACCGCCGCCCGTTCGGCTCGCTGGCGGAACATGACCGGTCGCTCATTGCGTTCTGGAACGAGACTGTCGGGCCGGACGACGAGGTCTGGCATCTCGGCGATTTTGCCAGGGGATCGGCCGCGTTCGTATCGTCGCTTCTGGCGTCTCTTCATGGCAGCAAGCATTTGATCATCGGCAACAACGATGCTGCGGCCACCATCGAGGCCACAGGTTGGGCGAGCACGCAACACTACAAGGAGCTGGCGCTCGACGGCAGTCTGCTGATCCTTTGCCACTACCCTTTTCGCACCTGGAACCAGATCGGCAGGAAATCGATCGACCTGCATGGCCATTCCCACGGCAGGCTGACCCCGGTCACGCGCCAGTATGACGTCGGCGTCGACAGCTGGGCTTTTCGTCCGGTCACGCTGACCACCATCCTTGCCAGCCGCGGCCGAAGGGCGGCGCGGCAAAGCCGTCAAAAAGTCGAGTGATCGAAAGTGCCGGCCGTGCGTTGAGGAATTTCAACGCCAGGGAGCACGCCATGAACAGACGTGAACTGATCGATGCCGACGGCGGCAATCATGCCGCAAAACCCATTCCGCGCGCCGCGTTCGATAGCACCTTGGCCCTGCTGCGCGAAGGCTATGACTTCATTTCGGCCCGCTGCCGGCGCATGAACACCGACATCTTTGCCACGCGCCTGATGCTGCGGCCGGCAATCTGTGTCCGCGGTGCCGAGGCTGCCGAGATGTTTTATGGCGGCGACCACTTCACCCGAATTGGTGCGATGCCGCAGACCACGCTGCGTCTGCTGCAGGACAAGGGCAGCGTCCAGGCGCTCGACGGCGCCGCTCACCGCCACCGCAAGGCGCTTTTCCTGTCGATCCTGTTGGATGGTGACCAGATCGAGCGGCTCCGCGCAACCTTCCGTCGCGCCTGGCTCGACCGACTGGAAGACTGGCAGCGGCGTGATGAGATCGTCCTGTTCGACGCCGTAAACCTCGCCCTGACCCAGGCGGCAGCGGATTGGGCCGGCATCCCCGCCGACAAGGATCGCGCCGAACTCTGCCGCGAGCTCGGCGGCATGATCGAGAACGCCGGCGGCGTCGGGCCGTCGACCATGCTGGCGCTGTGGCGGCGACGCCGGACCGAACGCACTATCGGCGAGCTTGTACGGCGCGTTCGAAGCGGCGCGCTTGATTTGCCGGCAAACAGCCCGGTCCGCCTGGTCAGCGAATATGTCGATGCCGAGGGAATGCCGCTCGATCTTGCCAGTGCTGCGGTCGAGATCATCAACATCATCCGGCCGGTTGTCGCCATCGGCCGCTTCATCGTGTTTGCGGCGCTGGCGCTTCACCAGCACCGCCAATGGTACGATAAATTCGCCGTCGGCGATGACGACGGGCTGGAAGCCTTCGCCGAGGAGGTTCGCCGGCTCTATCCGTTCTTCCCGTTCATCGGCGGCCGCGCCCGCCACCCCTTCGAATGGAAGGGCTACCGCTTCGGCAAAGGCGACTGGGTTCTGCTCGACCTGCACGGCACCAACCACGATCGCCGCCTGTTTGTGGAGCCGGACCGATTTATCCCGGAGCGCGGCTTGAGCTGGAAAACCCGCGGCTTCGACTTCATCCCGCATGGCGGCGGAGATCCGGCGACTACCCATCGCTGCCCCGGCGAAGCCGTCACCGTCGCGCTGATCATGGAAGCGGTTCGCCTGCTGACGCGGTCGATGGCCTACCAGGTGCCTGATCAGGATATGACGGTCTCGCTCGCGCGCATGCCGGCGCGGCCGAAATCCGGGTTCAGGATAGATAATGTGCGGCGAAAACCCGGCTGAAAGGCTGCCGGTCGAACCGGAACCTCTGCGGAGCTGAGGCGTTCGAAAATTGCAAGGCGTAAAGGCAAACGCAATGGCTCAGAAGATCACGACAGGCGCGAACGACCGGCCGCGCAATGAAACCATCGGCCAATCCGGCGAAGGCCTGCCGGACGACAGCAGCAGGCCGCTCGAGGTCGACGAAGGCTGGGTCGCCCGGCTGAGAAACAAGCTGCAGGGCAAGCCCCGGCAAGTCGCTCAAATCAACGCGGACGAAGTCCCCGCAGGCACTCCAGGCGCTGGCGAGAATATTTGCCGCCGCTGTGCAGGGTCAGGCATGATCGACGGCCGCACCTGCCCCGAATGCGGCGGAACCGGCAAGGTGACGCCGCCGATAGGCGGAGGCTGAGCAATTCCAGGAAAAGTGTGAAGCGGTTTTCCGCCCGGTATTTGCGCCAAACAATAAGATCGACCGATTCTGCGTTTCCGCGGAACGATGAACCGTCCAGCGCCGGTCAGATCGCCGGCACCCACTTCCAGAACACGCCTTCCTTGCGTTCGGGGTAGTGCTTGAACTCGCATTCGAAGCGCCAGCCGTAGTTCTTGGCGGTGGCAAGCGCCTCCTTGCTGACCGGGTTCATGCCGGTTCCCGGCGCAAACCAGTCCTCCAGCAAATCATCGGGAATATAGGCGCCGATCCTCAAAGGCAGCTTTTCGAGGACGATATCCATTTCAGGTGGTGCGGGCACTGGGCGCTCCTTTCGAAAGTTTGCTGAGGAAGAAGTCGTGCGAGGCCGATAGGGTTCCAAGCAATCGGTGAGGTGGAACGTGACGGTGATGGGCGGGCAGGAGTGGATCCCATTAAGTCTAATGGTTCCACTCGTACCATTCGATCACAAAACAGCCGGCCGATCGAATCAGCTGCAAGGCTCTTTTCCACGTCCACCTCGGCGTCACTCTTTTGACTGCAACCCTCATGATTTATCGACACCATGCGTGCCGTGGGGCGCCGGCGCCGGATGCGCTGCTTCGTTCAGTGCCGCCGACAAATGGCGGTATTTAGGCTGCGCTCTGTACGCGGTATTGATCTTCGATCTGCATAGCGCTCAGTGCGGCCAATCCCACCGCATAACCCAAAGCAGGGTGGACTGCATCGCCTATCCACTTGGCAAGGTGTTTGCGCTTGACTGCTAATCCGCTGGGCGCGAAATCGAACCAATCTGGGAACCCCTGAATCCTAGCCGCTTCCCTTGGTGTTATGAGCCGCCGCTCAATTGGATGAACGTATCGCCCTTGCCCAGGCGTCCCAAAGCCGGTTGTTATGGTTTGTGCCGGCCGATCCCAATGCATTCGACCATATACAGCCGTGTAAGATGTACCGTTCTTGTGGCAGTCGGGCCTTTGGGCATCCGGCAAGTCGTAAAGATCGTGATCGAACAGATATTTGATTCTCTCGGCGTTAACTGGAGTTACGGCGGGGCTCGAATTCATTAGATCGGTTGATTGCAAATCAAGTAGATCTCCGATCGCCCATGATAATGGCATGCTCTGAGCCTTCAGCGAGTCGGCGAACGCCGTAAGGTAGTCCGGCTCTATCGGTGCTTCCTTCGCCGCAATTAAAAAGTGCCTGATTCGGCGCTGTGCGGCCCCAAGACTGTCGGCCTTAATGACGCCCATAGAAGTAGCGTAGCCGGCCGATTTTAGAAGGCCCACGGCGGTTGCGACCACATCCGAGTGCGAATTTTGGACGGTTGGTACATTCTCAATAATGATCGCCTTGGCATTTAAAGCGACGCCAAGCGCCACGGCGGTAACGTAGAGATCGTTTCTGGGGTCTTGACGACGGGTGTGGTTGTTTAAGTTTGAGTGACCCTGACACGGAGGGCCGGCGATGAAAACGTCGATCGACCCAACCCTATCAAGATCAGCGTGGACCGTTTCTGGATCATACCCAAATCGTGCACTATCACCGAGGCCCAATACATGAAAATCAACCAGCGAGGCTGCGCTAGCGGCGATTTTGCGCTTCGCACCCATGTTGTAGCTATGGATATCTAGCGCCGCTGCGTCGGTGTCGATGATTGCTGAGAACTCAACTTTTCGGTTGATGGCCTGCGCTGCGAGCGACAACCCCAATGCAAGGCCGCCTGACCCACAAAAAGCATCAACAATCCGGAGAGGGGCACCACTCCCCGTTGACAAGACTTGGCTACCACGAAGCAACGACTGCCACCAAGCGTGACGCGGCTCCAGCCCATCGTCGGCTAAATTAACAAGTGATGTTTCCCGAGATTTGCCAGGTGCTACCTGCACCTGCCGCGTGAGCTTGGTCCCAATCCTCAGATAAGTTTCATGCACTGAGCACCTCACGCCGTGGCTGAGGCAATCCGCTCCCATTGCGAATCGATGAAGCTCGTTGCCCGTGCCTCATTCATTAGCTCAAACATCAGATTAGATCGAGCCCTTTTTAGCTGTTTTGCGAGTGCGCGTATTTGAGCGATCTTCAAGCGTGGTTTGTCGCCCACGTCCGACGGAAATTGGAATGAGATCAGCGCGCGCGCGAAAGTTCTACAATTTCCGTAGCCTTGCCTGAAAAGATGACTGCGCCAAAAATCGATATCACCCCTACGCGCCAGATCGTATCTATCACTGCGGCTATCGTCGGCCGACAACTCTGCCCTGAGCCAAAGCCGATACAGGAGGTTTTCAATCGCAGTACCGATGCCAAAATTTTTTGGGTCTCGTTTCTCGCCATACCTTCGGTCAATCACGCTTCTGCAGTGGACCACAGCGAGCCAGGTCCAGAACTCTGGGTTTGCTAGAGCGGGATGGGAGGGCAGGATCTCATGCACGTGGGCGGTGGCAGCAGCCTCAAACTGTCCGCCGCCGATGGCTCCCTTCGACGGCTTGTAGATGTCCAACAATTCATTCAAAAACTTAGCCAATTCCTCGCCGATGGCGTCCCAATCCTCGTCGGTTCCGTCATCGGAGTGTCGTACCTGGGGCAAAGCTGGCTCGGCTTGCCCATCGCCGGGTAGTAGATATGCACGCGCTTCAGACCTGCTTATAATTGGGTATGGCATCGGGATCCCTGCTATTTAATTGCCTGTACTACGGCGAGACGGTCCTGAAGGAGGGCGCGGGCCCGACCAGGCGTAATCACCGCGTTTCTTAATGTATCGAGAGCCATTGGTGAGTTCTTACTCAGCTGCTGCAACAATGTTGCAAGCGGGCTAGTCGGGGGTGGAGCCTCCAGATCTTTCCATTGGCTCAGGCTCTCGGTAAGGATCGACAGAACTATCTCAGCGGCCAGAAAAGGCTGGAATGCGTCTCCCAAATTCGCCGAAGAGACTAGTCGATTGTGCGCGTCTATATGCACGTAAACTCTGGCCACATACATATCCTCTTCGCCTTCTTCGGCTATCCCACCCGCATACTCCACGAAGTACAACGTTTTCGGCGGAAACTGAGCTGCGATCCACTCCTCGTCTGTTCGCGTTCGAAGATCGAAAAGGGTAGGGGTCGCGCGAGACTTTAGAAAGAAAGTTTTCTGCGCTAGCCAATGTCCCACGACAAACGGTGAACCCGGCAAAGGCTCGCGGTCACGACGAAGACAGATGGCTATAGTTAGCTTGAGGTTTCTACCTCCGGCAAAGCGGCTCAGCGTCTCCGATGAGATTGTCCATTCAGTCGGCAGCGTGTCCGATAGAGGCACACTTGCCAAAACATCTGATCTCTTGAGAAATGGATGTGTAGCCATGAACACTAGTTCTAGATCGGACGCCCGAAACCCTGATGGAAGCCAAGTCTTCGGGTTTACAACGGACGGAAAAATGACCGGGTCTAGCTCCTGAAAGTCGATTTCATCAAGGTCAAACGATGTTTCGTCCGAAATATCACCATCCTTGAATAGTTTAATACGGCACGACCGAAGAGAATCTTCGGCATTTTGGATCTGAAAGAAAGGTCGAACCTCCCGAGGCTCTGTCCTATGCCAAGTTGCAATCACCTCAAGCTCCCACTGCTTCGACTTCTGGAACGAAACGGACAGTCCATAACGGATCGTATTTTTCTGTCTCGCACACAAAACGCGAAGGTTTGTCCGGAGATAAAACGAATATCATCCACTCTGGATTATCAGGGTCTGCTTCGAGAACATCATCAGTTGTAATTGATAATTGCAACGATTCGCCAACTGATCCATCTTCTATAACGGGGCACGTAACTTTCATGCGAACTTTCATTGCGCTACTAGCTTCATCTGCCTTCAACCGAACGCTAAAGGCAGCTGTCAATTTCAGTGCTTCGCCTTCTGCCGAAGTCTGAGGTACTTTGTCGTATTCCAAATGTATGGGAGCTGCCGTTGCCTCAGGCTTTTTGCCGGTTCCGCTCTTTGACGGTGATAGTAAGGTAGCAAGAGTGCGCTCGAGAAAAGTCAGCCGCTTTGGCTTGGGAGGCGGTGGCGGAGATGCCGTTTTCTGCGACGATTTGACGGTCTTTCTGATGCCAGAGAGCACGCGCTCAACGATCATTCGTTTAGACCCGGTTTGATCCTGCAGGCGTCGTGCCTCTGGATCCCAGCGGTCATGAGCGGGCGGCTCCGATGACCGCAGCACAAGGTCAATGTCGGGAGAAGCGAGGAAGGCACCTGCCATGACCGGGGTGCCGACGTTCCATTTTCTATAATAGGCAACGACCATCAGTGGGCTTCTGATGAGGGCAACTGAGTCCGTCCTATCCTCACCTACCGCGTATTCTCCGTCTTCCTCCTGCTTAAGCACTGAAAGACCCAAGAGCCCATCATTTTTGCCGATCGGCTTCTGAAATTGTGTTTTGCCATTGGGCGGCGATTTGCCGGCCGCGATGTCGTATGCCTCAAGGAAAGGGCGAAGATGGTCCCGCTTTCGGGGTCTCGGAAGTTCCTCGGTTCCGTCCTCTCGAACGACCCGAACGTCAAGCTTGTGTGAAATAAGGCGTGGCCACCACCAGTCTTCCACTCCCTCTAAAATCCCCTCCGGAGACAGGAGGCTGTCCACTATCAGTACGGACGTGCCGAGATCGTCTGCTTCACGACTGTCAAAGCCAAGGAGACCCGCCATAGCGTCTGCCGCATCATTTAGCAGCGGGTCAACAACTGGTTGAGCACCGGCTGTGCCAGGGGTGTTGTCCAAGCCAAACCAGCCCCGACCAGTAAAGACCTTCTCCAGATGCGTATGCTTGCGGTAGTACCCGCATCCGAATAGTAGAGATAACGGCTCGCCGCTCGCATTCTTGGTTCGGCTATAGGCGAAAATGGTCTGTATCCCGGAGTTTGCACTGTATACCGATTTACCGTAACCATAGGACCCGCCGGTGCCGTGCTCATCTTGTTCTTTGCCACCATCACCCAGCGTGAGAAGAAATTTGTAGAAATTCGAATCGGGACTAAAGGGATCTCCTTTTAGGCCGGTCGTGCCATGGTCGTTAACGTACAAGAGCCTAAGGGGAACAAGTTTGTCCTGAATCGTGCTGATGCAGTTCGGATCTCGAAATCCCAGGCGATCTGCCCTCTCTTGAATAATTAGCAGACGTGCTGCCTTTGCAAAGGCGGCTTTTTCGGCACCAGTAAGAGCCTTTGTGACGAAATCGACCGACACCTTTTGGCTTTCTTCAGCGCGAGCATCCACGCTGTTTTGGATGGCCTCTCTAGCTACTACAGCTTCAGGGTGCATTCCGGAGGACGCCAGCGTGTTGGTGAAGGCCTCGCCAACCGCGCCTCCCATGCGCGGGTTCGGTTCAAATGCCCAGTTTGGTTTCTTTAGTGCCTTCATTCTTCCCCACCCCCAATGGCATGTGCTTTGAAGCCTCCAAGAAAGCTTCGATCTCGCTAATTGCAGCGTCCGTATCGCTCAGTTGGCATTGCCATACAGTGAGTACGCGCCAACCGCGACTATCAAGCTCGTCGTTCTTGCGGCTATCGCGCAACTTATTTGTCTCAATCTTGTCCGCCCAAAATGCTTCTCTTGTTTTCGGGCGAGTACCAAGTCTGCAGGTATGACCGTGCCAGAAACAACCGTTGACAAAAATCGCAGTTTTGAGCCGCGAGAATACTATGTCGGGTGTTCCTGGAAGGCCTTTAACGCTGACTCGATATCTCCAGCCTTTCGCATGAAGCAGTCTTCTAATCGTCATCTCAGGCTTCGTGTCGCGGCCTCGGACGCGCGACATGAGTTCGCTACGCTTTGTCGTCGTTAGGTTGTCCACCGCTAACTAGTCCAGCGTGAAGCCTTGCTCAGCGCCCGTAGCCGTATCGGTAAACCGTACCCGCGTCCCTTCTACAGCTTTCTGAAGGGCCTTTACGATCTTACGGGCATCCTCCTCGCTGAACTCGTAGGCTGCTCGATTTGAGAGGTTTCCTACCAGGCGTATCTGTTCAAGCGCCTTGTTCACGCGCTGGTTTGCCAATTTGACGAAGCTGGCTCGCTTGTCGCGCATAACTCTAATCCGTATCAGTCCGGGGCCTCAACATTATCAAGATGTGAACTACATTATGAAAATGTTCAAGAGAAAAGTGATTTCGATTTGTGTACATTTTCTCCGGCACGCAAAGGTATGAGAGCGGGACGGTTCGAAAGAAGACTCACTAACATGACTCCAGACGCGACATTCGCATTGACGTCGACAGCGCGGGTTCTCAGCGACGGCCGTGCCATCCGCGCAAAGTCGTCAACCAAGCGACGCCCATTTGAATAATGGTCGTATAGGAGAGGCAGCTCATGGAATCGCGTTTGGCGCGTGCGGACGTTCACATCCCTTATATTCCGATCGCGAGATCAGGCGATCTCAACCATAAAGGGGCATCATTGACCCGATCACGCGAAGATTTCGCTATCGGCTGGCCCCAGCCCCGGAATGCGCGCGCTAGACATCGGTTGCGGCACGGGCAACGTTACACTCCTGGTTTCCGAAATGGTTGGAAGCGGGGGATGGATCGTCGACGGCAGGCCGGGTTCCACCGGCCCAGCGGCGATATGGTCAGTATTAACTTTCGCAGATCAGGATCATGGGGTCCTGATCACCGACCTTACCTAGGACCCTGAGACGCAACTCAAGTTCCCCCACAATCAGGGCTGTGGTTGGAAGTCGGTCGACGGCAAGGGTTCGAGTCACCGAAGGACATTTTCTTGAGGAGACTACTCAACTGACTCTCTGTGCCCCTCGGAAAAGTGCTTCGGGAAGTCCAACGATCTTTTGTCGTAGTCCAGGCTTCTGTGTCGTCTGAGACTTTTTTTTGGCGCACCCGACAGGATTCGAACCTGTGACCTCTGCCTTCGGAGGGCAGCGCTCTATCCAGCTGAGCTACGGGTGCCTTCAGGATCGGTGATCCCAAAAACGAACCAGCCGGTAAACCGGCCAGCCACGGCTTCTTAGCGGAAGCAGGCGCCGGCTTCAACGGGCAATCGCCAGCGGGCTCAAGTTGCCGTAGCAGCCCGGGGGAGACAGACATCGTCCCGTCCGGCGGCCGCGCCTGCTCATTCTGTCATGGTAAGCACTGCCTTGCCGCTGATGCTGCGCTGCCGCAGCGCGTCTAGGGCCTGGGCGACGTCCCGCCACGGCAGGGTGAGGACTACGCGCGTTTCGAGCCGGCCGGCTGCGATCAGCGCCAGCAGCGAGGCGATGTCGGCGCCAACCTCCGGACCGGAAGCGTAGTAGGCGAAGGTCTGCAGCCGCGCGCCTTCGTGCCCCGGAACGAACTGGCGGAAGCCGATGGGCGTGAGTTCGCCGCTGCTCAAGCCGAACATGACGACGGTCCCGCCGGGCGCGATCCGTTCGATCGCGTGGGCGAGGCTATCGCCGCCCACCGATTCGGTAATCAGCGAGAACAGTCCTTCGGCCAGCTCGATCGTTTCGACGACCCGCTCGGCTCCGAGGCCGCGGAGATCGTCGGCATGACGGGCAGCGGCGACCGCCACCACCGACGCGCCCTGCTGGCGGGCGATCTGGATCTGGAAACGGCCGACCGCGCCGCTTGCGCCGGTAATCAGGACCCGCTGGCCGGCCAGGTCGCCGCCGAGGCGCAGGGTCCGCAGCGCGGTCGTGCCCGCGACCGGAACAGTGGCGGCGGAGACGAAGCTGACGTCGTCCGGCAGGACGGCGAGGTGGTCGGTCGGAACGGCGACCCGTTCGGCCCACCCGGCCTCGTCGACCAGAGCCGCAACCCGGGCGCCGACGGCCGGCCCGGAGCCGTCGGCCGCGGCGCGCTCGACAATTCCGGCGACGTCCTGGCCAGGCACCCAGCCGTTCGGACGGATGTTGAGCAGGCGCAGTTCGCCGCGGTTCAGCGAGACTGCCCGGACCGAGACCAGCGCCTCATGCGGGGCGGGCTCGGGCTCGCCAAGCTCGGCGAGCCGCAACCCGGTGGCGCTGTCGGAAGATGTGACCAAGGCGAGCATTGGTATCGTCCCTTCTTGCTGCGTGGCGGACGCCAGCCTGTTTTCGTGCGCCGGGCTTGTTGGTCCGACGTTCAGAACGCAAGCAGGGCATGACTAGATGGAAGCCCGCCTGTCGGCTTCTGAGTTACTCATCCCTAAACTATCGACTTTCCTGTTTGAGTAATTTAGATATCTTGGCAGTCGATCGCTAAAATCAGTCAAGATGAGACAGCCTCTCCGCTACCCCTGGCCTTTCGATCCGGATGATGTCCTCGTCCCGGCAATCGCCGTGCGCGTCGACGTTCCCGAGACCAGGGCGGAGGTGCCGGACCACCACCACCGCAAGGGGCAACTCGTCTTCGCGCTGGGCGGCGGCGTCACATGTCGCGTCCCCAGCGGCCTGTGGATGGTGCCGCCGCATTGCGCGGTGTGGATTCCCGGCGACATGGAGCACAGCAATATCGCGACCGCCAATGCCCGGATTTTCTTCGTCTATATCGAACCGGGAGCTACCGACCTGCCGGACCGGTGCTGCACGCTTTCGATCACGCCGTTGCTGCGCGAGCTGATCATAGAGCTGACGGATCGCGTTGAGGACGATGACGCCAGGGGCGAGCTCCTGACCAGGGCTCTGCTCACCGAACTGCCGCGCATGCCTGTCCAGCAGCTGCATTTGCCGATCTCGTCCGAGCCGCGCTTGAGGCGCATCGCGGCGGCGTTGGCGCAAGATCCTGCCGATCGCAGCACCCTGGCGGAATGGGCCAGTCGCGTCGCGCTCAGCGAGAGCAGTCTCGCACGTCTCGTGGTGAAGGAGACAGGGCTGACCTTCGGGCGCTGGCGCCAGCAACTGCACCTGATCGTCGCAATGCGCGAGCTGGCCTCCGGCGCCAGCGTGCAGCAGGTTTCGGCCGATCTCGGTTACGAATCGGTCACCGCCTTCATCACCATGTTCAAGAAAGCGCTTGGCAAGCCGCCGGCAAAGTATCTCAGCAGTGTCGCGCAAAACGGCGGCTCTGCGTTTGTCGCCTGAACCCGCACGCGGTCAACACTCGGACTTCAACTGTCACTGCTCCTCGGCATACAGCAGCCGCGTCTTTGCCTCGGAGGTCGGCAACAGGCTGCGCTGGATCAGCGCCTCGACGTGGTCGTTGCGCTGGCGCGCGCTGTCGGCGCCCATCACCACGATGATCAGCCTGTGCCCGTCCGCATTATAGGAGGTGACGATGTTGAAGCCCGAAGCCCTGATGTAGCCGGTCTTGATGCCGTCGACCCCGCGCACCCGGCCGAGCATGTCATTGTGGCCGCGCACCAGCCTGCCGCGGAACATGAAGTCGCTTTCAGAGAAATAGTGGAAATGCTGCGGGAAGCGGGCGTGCAGCGCCATGCCGAGCACCGCCATGTCGCGCGCGCTGGTGTGCTGGTCGCCGTCCGGCAGGCCCGAGGCATTGCGGAAAACGGTGCTGCTCATGCCGATCTGGCGCGCCTTGGCAGTCATCATGCCGGCGAACGCCTCTTCGCTGCCGCCGAGATATTCGGCAACGGCGACCGCCACGTCATTGGCCGATTTGACGACGACGGCGCGGATCGCCGAATCGACGTCGATGGTCTCGCCGCGCCTGAACCGCAGCTTGGTCGGCGGCTGCCGGGCGGCGTTGTCCGACACCGGGATTTGCGTCTCCTTGCTGATGCGGCCCTGGTCCAGCGCCTCGAACAGGAGGTAGAGCGTCATCATCTTGGTCAACGACGCCGGATAACGCGGCGCCGTCGAATTGACCTCGAACAGCGTATTGCCGGTGCCGGCATCGATGACCATGGCGGCATATTTCTGCGGCGGCGCCGGTACCGCCAGCACGCTGTCGGGCGGCGTGACAGTCGTGCAGCCGGCAGCAAACAGCAGCAGCGCCAGCACACCGACGCATTTGTGGATGGACGAAAAGAACCGGAAGGCGGACAAGTCAGTTCCGAAGGCAGGCAGTTTCTGAGACGAGGCGAAGCTATCTTAACGCAAAGGCACAGTCCATTTGGTTAATATCGCTCTGGCCCTCGAACGGTGCCCTGTCCACAGGCCGACGTGGCGCCACCTGATGTGAATTGCCGGCCACCGCGCTTGCGCAACCGGCGGCGAGTGGGCTTTGCTGGCGCCGGCAGAATCGGGCCGCCAGAATCGGGCTGGCAGAATCGGTAGGTGCACATGGATACGGTCACGATCACGGCGAAGGGCATTTCGGTATCGGTCGATCTTGCCGTCGGCCATCTCGCCGACATGACAGTCGATATCGATGGCCGCCGGCTGAAGCCGCTGCATCGCGCACCCTGGGTCGGCGAGCCGCGCGAGATGCTGCCGAAAGACCTGCCTGAAGGGACGGTCCACCTGTCCGGCGATTTCCTCTGCGCGCCGTTCTCGATCAGCGACGTCGAAGCGGCACCTTTGCATGGCTGGCCGGCAAATAGCCGCTGGGACGTGGTCGACAGCGCGGCAACGGCCGACGGCTGGCGCGCCGTCTTCCGCTTGCAGCGCCCGGTCATGGGCGCAACCGTCGACAAGATCCTGACCTTGCGCGACGATCATCCCTTTCTCTATCAGGAGCACGTCTTTTCCGGCGGCGCCGGCGCCATTCCCGTCGCCCACCACCCGATGACGGTGATGACGGCCGGCGGCAGGCTGGCCTTCTCGCCCAAGCGCCTTGCCGCAACGCCGAGTGAGGCGCCGGAGCCCGATCCGGCCCGCGGCCGCTCGTTGCTCGCCTACCCGGCGCGAACCGCCGACCTGACGCGCTTTCCCGTCGCCAACGGCGGCACGATTGACCTGACCGCCTATCGCATGGACCAGCTGCGTGAGGACTTCGTGACGCTGGTCGAGGCCGATCATGGCGGGCCGGGCTGGACGGCGCTGGCGCGCCAGGCGGAAGCCGATCTCGTGCTGGTGCTGAAGAACCCGGCCGAACTGCCGGTCACCATGCTGTGGGTCAGCAATGGCGGGCGCGATTACGCCCCATGGAGTGGCCGCCACCGCGGCGTGCTCGGCATCGAGGACGGCCGCACGGCCGTCGGCCACGCCGCATCGCTCGGCGACAATTGGCTGAAGCGCGAAGGCGTGGCGACCGCCTTTGCCCTTTCCGAAGGGCGCCGCTTTTCGTTCCGCCATGTCATCGGCGCACTGCCGTGGCCATCCGGCGAGCCGCCGCACGACGTCACGACCTCGCCGGGCCACATGCGCATCCTGGCGGCTGACGGTGCCGTGCGCGACATCGCCTTCGACAGCGATTTCCTGCGGATCGGTCAATCCAGGCCCGATTGAAGGCTTGGCACAATCCGGCGTTTGAAATTTTCGAAAACTGCCGCCAAAATGCGCCAGAACCACCGTAAGGGGGCCAATGTCAGAAATCGCCCATATCGCTGCTGCCATTTTCAAGCGCGCCGGCAAGGCGCCGCGCTTCATCGTTGCCATTGCCGGTCCGCCCGGCGCCGGCAAATCGACATTGTCGGCAGGCTTGCACGACTTGCTGCCGGAAGGCACGGCGGAAGTCGTGCCGATGGATGGCTTCCATTACGATGATGTCGTTCTCGAGCGGCGCGGCCTTCGCGCGCGAAAAGGTGCCCCGGAAACCTTTGATTTTGCCGGCTTCGAAGCGCTGCTCAAGCGCATCCGCGCCGGCGAGCCGGATATCGCCATCCCGGTCTTCGACCGCAGCATGGAGCTGTCGCGCGCCGCCGCTGCGATTGTCGCCGCCGACACCAAATTCATTCTGGTCGAAGGCAATTATCTCCTGCTCGACGAGGAACCCTGGGCGCGGCTGGCGCCGCTGTTCGACTTCTCGATCTTCGTCGATGTGCCGCGCGCCGAGCTCGAGCGCCGACTGCTGGCGCGATGGCACGAGCACGGCCGCTCCGACGAGGACGCGCGCGCCTGGATCGCCTCTAACGATATGCCGAACATCGACCGCGTGCTTGCCCGTCGGCGGCCCGCCGACCTGGTGGTCGGCGACCTGGCCTGACTTGCAAGGAACCGCCCGGCCGGAACCTTGACAGTTTCAGGCCGTTATCCCGGACACGGCAATTGTGCCCATGAGGGAACCGTTCGATGGAAACCATGGCAAGAAAGCCTGCGCCCGCCAAGGGCAGGGCAACACGATCAAAGGCCACTCGAGTGAAAACCAGCGCCGGCCCGGCAGCGGCGGCCCGCTCCAAGGATGCGGCAAAGCCCAGCTTTGGCAAGGCGGCGCCGAAAAAGGTGATGCCTGCCGCGGCCAAAGCCGCTGCACCCAAGCCCAAAAGATCGGCAAGCAGCAGAGGATCGATCGCAGGCAGCGCAATGCGCACTGTTAAAGCAACGGCCAATGTCGCCGCCGGTGCCGTGCTTGCCACCGCCAAAGGTGCGGCGTCGCTTGCTGCTTCCGTAGTCGGCAAGGGCGGCTCAAAACCCCGGACCAAGGCAAAATAGCCGAGCGGAATCGACGTAAGATCAGCTTCTGGCCGGAATGGTGAGGCCCCTCTGCACCGCCGGCCGGGCGAGGCCACGCTCCAGCCAGGCGCCCACGCTGGGGAAATCGTCGAAACCGACGAGTTCCCGCGCCTCGTAGAAGCCGATCAGATTGCGCACCCACCCAAGCATCGAAATATCGGCGATGGTGTAATCGTCGCCCATGATCCAGCTGCGGCCCTTGAGCCTCGTTTCGAGGACGCCGATCAGCCGTCGCGACTCGTCGCGATAACGTTCCAGCGGGCGCTTGTCGGCGATTTCGCGCCCAGCGAATTTGTGGAAGAATCCGACTTGGCCGAACATCGGCCCGATCGAAGCCATCTGGAAGAACACCCACTGGATCGTCTCATAACGCAGCGTCGCGTCTGCCGGGACCAGCTTGCCGGTCTTGTCGCTGAGGTAAAGCAGGATGGCGCCGGATTCGAACAAGCCGATCGGCTTGCCGCCCGGGCCGTCCGGATCGATCATCGCCGGTATCTTGCCGTTCGGGTTCAAAGACAGGAATTCCGGGGTCCAGCTCTCGTTCTTGCCGATATCGACGGCATGCGGCTCGTAAGGGAGGCCAAGTTCCTCCAGCGCGATCGATATCTTTACCCCGTTCGGCGTCGGAAACGAATAAAGCTGGATGCGGTCGGGGTGGCTCGCCGGCCAGCGCCTAGCAATCGGAAACGCGGACAGATCGGTCATCGAAACTCCTGGTGGGGGACCGCGCCGAGCGGCACGGTCATGGCGGGTCGCAGAGAGTTAGGAGCGACGCCTGGCGCGATCAATATGCGCATGGAAAGTTTCGCCGGCCCCGGTGAAGGACCCGCAAGGGGTGCGGTCACGCGGCCCTGACCGCCAGCACCGCATTGGTGCCGCCGAAGGCGAAGCTGTTGCTGATCGCGGTGCGCACGGTGCGTTCGCGCGCCACGTTCGGCGTGATGTCGAGATCGCAGTCGGCGTCGGCTTCCCGATAATTGGCGGTCGGCGGCACGATGCCTTCGCGGATCGCCATCACGCAGGCGATCATTTCCAGCGCGCCGGAGGCGCCGAGGCAGTGGGCGTGCATCGATTTGGTCGAGGACACCGAAAGCTTGTAGGCATGGTCGCCGAACACGCGTTTGATCGCCGCCGTCTCGATCTGATCGTTGGCCTTGGTGCCGGTGCCATGCGCGTTGAGATAGTCGACGTCCTCGGGATTGAGCCCGGCATCGACGAGGCAGAAGCGCATCGCCGCCTCAGGCCCTTCGATGGTTGGCGCGACGATATCGGAGGCGTCGGCGGAAAGGCCGACGCCGGCGATTTCGGCAAGGATGGCGGCGCCGCGCGCCATGGCATGCTCATATGTTTCCAGCACCACCATGCCGGCGCCTTCGCCGAGCACGAGCCCCTGGCGGTCGGCCGAAAACGGCCGGCAGGTGTCCGGCGACAGTACCCGCAGGGCCTCCCAGCCCTTGAGGATGCCCCAGACCAGCGGCGCATCGGTGCCGCCGGCGACCATGACGTCGGCCCGGCCGAGCCTGATCTGATCGACCGCCGAGGCAATGGCGTGGTTGGATGACGAGCAGGCAGAGGTGATGCCGAACACCGGCCCGCGCAGACCAAGATTCATGCTGACATGGCCGGCTGCAGCGCCCGGCATTACTTTCGGGACGGTGAAGATGCCGGCGCGGTTCTTGCCTTCGAGCAGGATGGCGCGATAGTTCTCTTCGATTGCCTCCCAGCCGCAGACGCCGACGCCGACGATGGTGCCCATCCGGTAGGTGTTGGCCGCGTGCGGGTTCAATCCCGCCTGCTGTGCCGCCTCCCGCGCGGCGATCGTCGCCAGAAGGCTGAAGCGGTCCATCGACACGACCTGCTTGCGGTCGATGCCGTGCTCGGGAAGCGCCTTGATTTCGCAGCCGACCTTGACCTTCAGATCATGCAGCAGCGGATTGTCGATCGCGCCGATTGCCGAACGGCCGGCGCGCATTTCATTCCAGATTGCCGGTGCATTGGTGCCGAGCCCGCATAATCCGCCGATGCCCGTGATGACGACGCGCTTGTGCATTCAGTCAGGCTTTTTTCGCGATCAGCGCGCGAACCGCCTCGACCATGTCGCCGACATTCTTCAGATTGCTCCAGGCATCGACAGTGTTCATCTCGATTTCGATGCCATACTCTTCCTCGAGATCGAAGATGATCTCCGTCAGTTCCAGCGAATGGATGCCGAGGGCGGTCAGTTCGGTACTGGTGGTGATTTCCTCGCCGCCCGGCTCGGCATGAGCCTTGATCTTGGCGATGATATCGTTTGCCAGCTGGTCAGCCATTCGGTTTCTTCCCCAACTCTGTCGTTTCCCGACGCCAACTGATCAGCGCCCCTTTTGTCCTCGATTACGTCGTCATCGTCGCCTTTTACCCCCGCCAGGCGCCGGTGACCGTACCAAGGTGGCTCCCTCTATAGAAACCGAAACGCTGTCAAGCAACAAGCTATATATCGACAAAGCCGCCGCAGTGCTTAACGTTGGTGTCGTGGATACGATCGCATATAGCTTGACTTCAGTGCCGCCGGCCCAGCGTGTTGCCGGCGTCGCGCGGCTTGGCTGCGACTGGAACGGAGGCCGCACGCGTCTTCGGCGTCTGTACCAGGACGGTTCGGCCAAGATCCGCATGCCGGCGGTCTCGGCCGATCCGCTCGAAGCCGTCCTGATCAACACCGCCGGTGGGCTGACCGGTGGCGACCGTCTCGCCTGGGAGGTCGATGTCGGTGCCGGCGCCTCCGCAACCATAACAACGCAGGCCTGCGAGAAAATCTATCGCGCCGCATCCGACCGCGCCGAAGTGCGGGTGCAGCTGACTGTCGGAGAAGACGGCCACATTGCCTGGCTGCCACAGGAAACCATCGTCTTCGACCGCTCGGCCTTTGCCCGCAGCCTTGACGTGGAGCTTGCCACCGGAGCCGAGGCGCTGATCCTGGAGGCTACCGTCTTCGGCCGCCTGGCCATGGGTGAACGGGCTTCGCAAGGCCATTTCCACGACCGCTGGCGCGTCCGCCAGGACGGGGCGCTGGTCCATGCAGAGGAGTTCCGCATCGGGCCGGACATTGCGGCCACCTTGAACCGTCCCGCAGCGGCCGGCGGTGCCGTCGCCGTGGCGACGCTGCTGATGGTGTCGCCACGGGCAGAGGCTTTGCTCGAGCCGGCCCGGGGCATAGTCGGCGGCCAGGGCGGCGTCAGTTTCTGGAGCGTGCGGAAATCTGGCAAGCTTCTTGCGAGGCTGTTCGCTGAGGACGGCTACCAGCTCCGCAAGCGGCTGGTGCCGCTTGTCGAATTGCTCAACGGACGGGCGGGCCTGCCCAAATTATGGTCACTCTGATTTCGATTGTGCCACCGCAGGAAAAAGCATGAATCTGACGCCGAGGGAGAAAGACAAGCTGCTGATCGCCATGGCGGCGATCGTGGCCCGCAAGCGGCTCGAACGCGGCGTCAAGCTCAATCATCCGGAAGCGATCGCGCTGATCACCGATTTCGTCGTCGAGGGTGCCCGCGACGGCCGCGCGGTCGCCGAGCTGATGGAGGCCGGCGCCCATGTCGTCACCCGGGCCCAGGTGATGGAAGGCATTGCAGAAATGATCCACGATGTGCAGGTCGAGGCGACGTTTCCAGACGGCACCAAGCTGGTGACCGTGCACGAGCCGATCAGATAACACCGCCAAGGAGAGGAAAATGCTTGAGCTGCGTCCCAACTGCGAGTGCTGCGACAAGGATCTGCCGCCCGATGCGACGGATGCGGTGATCTGCACCTTCGAATGCACCTTTTGCGCCGACTGCGCACAAAACGTGCTCGGCGGCGCCTGTCCGAATTGCGGCGGCAACTTCTCGGCCCGCCCGATCCGTCCGGCAGCGCTGCTGAAGAAATATCCGGCCTCCACCAAGCGCGTCCTCAAGGCAGAGAGCTGCGCTCCGGCCCGCAAGGCGGCGTGAGAGGTAGTCGAAGATGGAAGCTACGCCGATGATCCCCGCTACGATGAAACGCTCAACGCTGTCGGCGGTCCTGCTGCTGGCGGCAGCAATGCCAGCCTATGCCCATGTCGGCGCCGGCACGGTTTGGTCCTTCACCGCCGGCTTCTCCCACCCGCTCTCCGGCCTCGATCACATGACGGCGATGATTGCCGTCGGGCTATGGGCCGCGCTCAAGGGCGACAAAGCGACCTGGGCATGGCCGCTGGCCTTCGTAAGCGTCATGCTGGCCGGCGGCGTGCTCGGCATGCTGCATGTGCCGATGCCTTTCGTCGAGCCGGCGATACTGGCGTCCGTCGTGGCACTCGGGCTGCTGGTTGCGCTCGCCGTCGATCTTCCTGTCTCGGCCGGCGTCGCCGTCATCGGCCTGTTCGCGCTGTTCCACGGCTATGCCCATGGCGCCGAGGTGCCTGAGAATGTCGGCGGACTCGGCTATATGGCGGGCTTTGCCGTTGCCACGGCATTGCTCCACGCCGTCGGCATCGCGGCCGGTCTCGGCCTCGGCTGGCGCTTCCGCGGGCTTGCCCGCGCCGCTGGCGCCGCTTGTGCCGCGATTGGCGCCGGCCTCGCTTTCGGCGTCGTGTGAGGCCGCGATGATCCCCGGCGAAATCATCACGGCAAGCGGCGAGATCGAACTGAACAAGGGTCTGGCGACGGTCACCTTGAAGGTAGCCAACAGCGGCGACCGGCCGATCCAGGTAGGCAGCCATTATCATTTCTTCGAGACCAATGAGGGACTGAGATTCGATCGCGACAAGGCCCGCGGCATGCGCCTCGACATCGCTGCCGGCACCGCCATGCGCTTCGAGCCCGGCCAAGAGCGCGACGTTACCCTGGTGCCGTTCGGCGGCAAGCGCGAGGTCTACGGATTTCAGCAGAAGATCATGGGCGCGCTGTGAGATCGAAGGCGTCGAGCAGTTTCGGCTCAGCCGGGCGGCTTGGCCGCCGCATAGATGACGACCTTTCCCGGATCGTCGAATTCCACCGCCAGAACGTCCTCGGTTTGCACTCGCCGCGAATCGATGGCGTTGAACAGCAATGCGTTCGCCTCGATCTCCTTGCGCAGCTCGGCGATGTCGTCCCGATGCTGCCTGACCTTGTTTTCGATCGCCGGCGGCGGGCCGCCTTCGGTGCGCGCGGCATCGGTAAGAAACACGATATCGACCTTGTCGAGCTTGGATGTCTTGCGCACGGCGGCGATGTTTTCACGCGTGCGGTCGATCGCCGAACTGACCTTGCCGGCTTCCGCATTTGTCTGGGTCTCTTCCTGGCCGACCTCCGAGCCGACGATCCGGTTGACGGTCTCGGCGCTGTCGAGGCTCTGCGCGTTCAGCGCGGCGTGCGGAATGCTGGCTGCCAGAAACGCGGTCGCGGCAATCCCATGCAGCCATCTGGTGTCGGAGAAGGTGGTGATCGCCATCGCTCGTTCTCAGGGTCCTTTTCGAGGCTCGTGTCAGGGCGACAGGACCGAAACGTAACGTCCCCCGTGAAGGTTCCCTTTGCGATGCGGCGGGCTGGCCGGGCGCCGGCCCGCCGCCTCGCCTCGTCAGCTCGCTTTCTTGGTGATCAGCGTCAGCGCGCCATTGGTGCTCATGCTGGCGGCGATCACCTGCGCCGAGGTGAGCCCCTTGGCTTCGAGCGCGGATTTGACCTGCGGTGTCGCGTCGATCGAGCCGCGCAGTTTCTGCAGGTCGGCATCGCTGCGCTTGGCGATCACCTCGTTGACCTTGGCTTGAGTGTCCGCGGGCAGATCCTTGATATCGACGACGTTGATCGCCTGGATGGTGGGCGCCTGCGGCTGCGCCCCGGGCGCGGCAGGAGCAGGCGCAGCCGGCGCCGGACTGGGCTGCTGCGCAGGCTGTTGCTGGGCGCTGGCGGCGGTTGCGAGCACCAGCGTGGCGGCGGCTGCCAGAAGGGTCGTTTTGCGCATGGATGTTCCTTTCCATCGATTGGCAAATGGTCGTTTTGGGGTGGCCCGGCCACCTCAAACGCTAAATGGGATCGGAAAGTGTCGCTCAGCGGGTCATTGCGTGACCATAGGATGGCGGCAATGTGGGGCCCGGCTTCGACAAGCGGTATTTCCGGGCTGTATTTCGGGAGCAATTGCTGATGGCTAAAATCACCCGCGCCGCCTACGCGCAGATGTACGGCCCGACCGTCGGCGACAAGGTCCGGCTCGCCGACACCGAGCTGTTCATCGAGGTCGAAAGGGATCTCACTCTTCACGGCGAGGAGGTGAAGTTCGGCGGCGGCAAGGTCATCCGCGACGGCATGGGCCAGAGCCAGGTGTCGCGCGCGCAAGGCGCGGTCGACACCGTCATCACCAATGCGTTGGTCGTCGATGCCACCGCCGGTATCGTCAAGGCAGATATCGGCCTCAGGGACGGCCGTATCGCCGCGATCGGCAAGGCCGGCAATCCGGATACCCAAGGCGGCGTCACCATCATCATCGGTCCCGGCACCGAGATCATCGCCGGCGAGGGGAAGATCCTGACCGCCGGCGGCTTCGACGCGCATATCCATTTCATCTGCCCGCAGCAGATCGAGGAAGCGCTGATGTCGGGCATCACCACCATGCTCGGCGGCGGCACCGGCCCGGCGCACGGCACGCTGGCCACCACCTGCACGCCTGGGCCGTGGCATCTGGCGCGCCTGATCCAGTCTTTCGACGCCTTCCCGATGAATATCGGCCTGTCGGGCAAGGGCAACGCGTCGCTGCCTGCCGCGCTCGAGGAGATGGTGCTCGCCGGCGCCTGCTCGCTGAAGCTGCACGAGGACTGGGGCACGACGCCGGCTGCAATCGACTGCTGCCTGTCGGTCGCCGACGATTACGACGTGCAGGTGATGATCCACACCGACACGCTGAACGAGTCCGGCTTCGTCGAAAACACGGTCGCGGCGATCAAGGGCCGCACCATCCATGCCTTCCACACCGAAGGCGCCGGCGGCGGCCACGCGCCTGATATCATCAAGGTCTGCGGCCTGCCTAACGTCATTCCGTCCTCGACCAACCCGACACGCCCCTACACGATCAACACGCTGGCCGAACACCTCGACATGCTGATGGTCTGTCACCATCTGTCGCCGTCGATCCCCGAAGATATCGCCTTTGCCGAAAGCCGCATCCGCAAGGAAACCATCGCCGCCGAAGACATTCTGCACGACATCGGCGCCTTCTCGATCATCTCGTCGGACAGCCAGGCCATGGGCCGTGTCGGCGAAGTGGCGATCCGCTGCTGGCAGACCGCCGACAAGATGAAGCGCCAGCGCGGTTCGCTGCCGCAGGAGACCGGCGACAACGACAATTTCCGCGTCCGCCGCTACATCGCCAAATACACCATCAATCCGGCCATCGCGCATGGCCTGTCGAAGGACATCGGCTCGGTGGCGGTGGGAAAACGCGCCGACCTCGTGCTGTGGAATCCGGCCTTTTTCGGCGTCAAGCCGGACATGGTGCTGATCGGCGGCATGATCGCCGCCGCCCCGATGGGCGATCCCAACGCCTCGATCCCGACGCCGCAGCCGATGCATTACCGGCCGATGTTCGGGGCCTACGGCAAGGCGATGACCAATTCGTCGGTGACCTTCGTTTCGAAGGCCGCGCTCGACGCAGGCCTGCGCGGCAGGCTCGGCGTCGACAAGCAGATGGTCGCGGTCGAAAACACCCGCGGCGGCATCGGCAAGCATTCGATGGTGCTCAATGACGCCACGCCGCATGTCGAGGTCGACCCCGAAACCTATGAGGTCCGCGCCGACGGCGAACTCCTGACCTGCGAGCCGGCTACCGTGCTGCCGATGGCGCAACGCTACTTCCTGTTCTGAACCATAGGCGTTAGAACGACCGATGTAGAACATGCCGCGCCAGGCTTATGGACCCGCAACTCCCCTACGCCCACGACATTTTCCCGCATATCCGCATCGTCCTGGGCATGGTGATCGGCCTCGGCGTCACCCGCCTGCTGTCGGGGGTCGCCCGCATCGTCCAGCATCCCGGCCAATACCGGCTCTATCCCGTGCACCTCGCCTGGGTTGCGTCGGTGCTTTTAATGCTGGTGCATTTCTGGTGGTGGGAGTTCGGCCTGTTCCAGATCGAGAATTGGACCTTCGGCAAATACCTGTTCATCATCTTCTACGCCGTCACGCTGTTCCTGCTCTGCGCACTGCTGTTTCCGGATTCGATGCTGGACTACACCAGCTATGAGGATTTCTTTTATTCGCGCCGGGCCTGGTTCTTCGGCCTGCTGGCGGCGACCTATCTGCTCGACGTGATCGATACGCTGCTGAAAGGGCCGGAGCATTTCGCCCATTTTGGCGTCGAATATCTGATCCGCACGCCGGTTTTCGTCGCGCTTTGCGTCATTGCGATCCTGCTGCGCGACCGCCGCTTTCACATCGCCTTTGTCGCCGGCGCGCTCGTCTATCAGATATCGTTCATCCTGCGGCTCTTCGACACGATCGTCTGAGCCCCATTGGGGCGGCGGACGCGATAGGCTAGGCTTTTTGGGAGAGGCAGTTTTTACATGAAGCTCGATATTCGCACCGACTTCACCAAATTCCCGCGCGCCGTCTCCGTCCTGGCCGCGGGCGAAGCCGGAACCACCACGCCATACGACAGTGCGGTGCTTGCCCATGACGAGCGGCATCTGCGCCGTCGCGCCATCGAAACGGCCCGTAGCGACAAGGTGCTGGTCGACCTGCCCGAACCGGTGACCTTGAACCATAGTGACCGGCTGGTGCTGGAGGATGGCCGCCACATCGAGATCATCGCGGCCGAGGAGGCGCTCTACGACGTCCGGGCCAGCGACCCTGTCCATCTGGCAGAGCTTGCCTGGCACATCGGCAACCGCCATCTCGCAGCCGCCATCGAAGCTGGGCGCATCCTCATTCTGCGCGACCATGTCATCAAGGCGATGCTGGAGGGATTGGGCGCCACCGTTAGCGACGTCTCCGAGCCGTTCAAGCCGGTGCGCGGCGCCTATTCCGGGCATGGCGGCCACGGCCACGCTCATGCCGAGGCGCATGCGCACAGCCACGCCGAAGCGCATTCCGATGGCCATAGCGAATCGCATTCCCATGGCCATAGCGAATCGCATTCCCACAGCCATTCGCACGACCATGACCATGACTGACCAGCCTTCCAACGTTGCCCAGCCTTCCAATATTGCTTTGTTGCGGCTGATGGCGTGGCTGTCGCCTTCCTTCCCGGTCGGCGGCTTTTCCTACAGCCATGGTCTCGAGCAAGCCGTGCATGCCGGGCTGGTTGCCGACAGCAAAGAGCTCGCCGCGTGGCTGGAAACGCTGGTCGAGATGGGTTCGGGCTGGAATGATGCGGTGCTGTTTGCCGAAAGCTGGCGCAGGGCGCGCGAAACCGGCGATCTCGATGAAGTCGTCGCCCTTGCCGAAGCTCTGGCAGGCTCGCGCGAGCGCCATGCCGAGACCATGCTGCAGGGCGCTGCTTTCCTGAAGGCGGCCTTCGCCTGGCCGTGCCAAGTGCTGGATCGCCTGCCGGCCGAATGCGCCTATTGCGTTGCCGTCGGCGCCGTTGCCGGCGATCACGGCATTGCGCTGCGGGACGCCCTGGCGGCCTTTCTGCAGGCCTTCTTCTCCAATCTCGTCCAGGCTGCGATCCGGCTTGGCATCGTTGGCCAGAGTGCCGCGATGACGCTACTGGCCGCCTTCGAACCGCTTGCCCTGGCCACGGCCGACCGCGCTGCCGGCTCGACCCTCGATGATCTCGGCGGCTGCGCTTTCATCTCCGACGTCACGGCGATGAAGCACGAGGCCCAGTATTCGCGGCTGTTCCGCTCATGATCGTCCTCGCTTTCGCGCTCTCGCTGGTCCTGCTGCTGATCACCACGCTGCATGTTTATTGGGGCATTGGCGGCATCTGGCCGGGCAGGGACGCTGCCTCCTGCGCCCGCGCGGTGGTCGGCTTCCGTGGCGTCGACGAAATGCCGGCGCCCTTCGCCAGCTTCGCCGTCGCCGCCTGCCTCGGCCTGGCGACACTGTGGCCCATGGCGCTCGAAGGTGTGTTTGCCACGCCCTTTCCCAAGGCAGGGCTTGCCGCCACAGCGCTGCTCATCGCACTGGTCTTCCTGGCGCGCGGCATTGCCGGCTTCACGCCTTGGTGGCGCCAGCTGACGCCCGAGCAGCCTTTCGTGCGGCTCGATCTGCGTTATTATTCGCCGCTGTGCCTGCTGATCGGCCTCGGCTTCGCCATCCTTGCCTTCACGGAGTTCCCCGCATGATAACCCCGAATGGTCCTCTTCGCATCGGCATTGGCGGTCCCGTCGGCTCCGGCAAGACGACGCTCACCGAAAAGCTCTGCAAGGCGCTGCGCGACGAGTTCTCGATCGCCGTCGTCACCAACGACATCTACACCAAGGAAGACGCCATGATGCTGGCGCGCCTCCAGGCGCTGCCCGAGGATCGCATCATCGGCGTCGAGACCGGCGGCTGCCCGCACACCGCCATTCGCGAGGACGCCTCGATCAATCTGCAGGCGATCGCCGAGATGACCAAAAAATTCCCGGATCTCGACATCGTCTTCATCGAATCGGGCGGCGACAACCTCGCCGCCACTTTCTCGCCGGACCTTGCCGACCTGACGCTCTATGTCATCTCGGTTTGCCAGGGCGAGGAGATTCCGCGCAAGGGCGGGCCGGCAATCACGCGGTCGGATTTCCTGGTCATCAACAAGAGCGATCTTGCGCCCTATGTGAACGTCAATCTCGACATCATGGAACGCGACGCTGCCCGCATGCGCGGCAAACGGCCGTTCGGCTTCACCGACCTGTCGCGCGGCAAGGGACTTCAGGAGGTGATAGATTTCATCGTCGAGCATGGCGGGCTGAGGGTCGGCGCGGCCACCAGCACGGCGGCATAACGGCGCTCGCCTGCACCAAACGAAACCGGTTGCGCGCGTTCCAGTCGCGCGGCATTCTCGCCTCTTTCACGGAGGTTACGATGAGCATCGCCCGCCTGCAAAAGGAAGTGCTGACCAACCTGCCGTTCTATGAGGAGCGCGTCGATCTCGCTTGCGCCTTCCGCTGGACGGCGCGGCTCAACATGCACGAGGCGGTGGCCAATCATTTCTCGCTGGCGGTCAACGACGATGGCTCGCAGTTCCTGATGAACCCCAACCAGGTGCATTTCTCGCGCATCAAGGCGAGCGACCTGCTGTTGATCGACGCCAACGATCCTGACACGCTGGCCGGCCCGAATGCGCCCGATCCAACGGCGTGGGGCCTGCATGGCGCCATCCATCGCAACGCGCGTCATGCACGCTGCGTCATGCATGTCCACTCGATCCACGCCACCGTGCTTGCCTCGCTCGCCGACTCGACGTTGCCGCCGATCGACCAGAACTCGGCGATCTTCTTCAACCGCCATGTCGTCGACGCTCATTATGGCGGGCTGGCCTTCGAGGAAGAGGGCGAGCGCTGCTCCCAGCTTCTTGTCGACCCGAAGGTCAAGGTGATGGTGATGGGCAACCATGGCGTGCTGGTCATCGGCGACAGCGTCGCCGACACCTTCAACCGCATGTTCTATTTCGAGCGCGCCGCCGAAACCTATATCAAGGCGCTGTGGACCGGCCGGCCGCTGCGGGTACTGTCGGATGAGATCGCGGAGAAAGCGGCAAGGGAACAGGAAGACTATCCCGGCCAGGCCGAGCGCCACCTTTCCGAACTGAAGGCGATCCTCGACGAGCAGGAGCCTGCCTACCGGAGTTGAGCGCGGTCCCGCCGGGCCTGGCTTAAAGCCCGAGTTCGGCCCGCAATTCGCCGGCGCTGTTGATGACAATCGCCCCCGGCGGCCCCTCCATGGGCACCTCTGGCCAGAAAATCGTCTTCATTCCAGCTGCCAGCCCCGCCGTGGCGCCGGTCACGCTGTCGTCGACCGCCACGGCCTCGGCGGGATCGACGTCGGCCAACCAGGCGGCGCGCAGGAAAGGTTCGGCATGCGGCTTGCCTTCACGCACGTCGTTGCGGCTGACCGTCTTCATGCCGGGATATACGAGGCCTACGGCGCGCAGATTGGCATCGACGATCAGCCTGTCCGAGTTGGACACCACCGCTTGCGGCACGCCAAGCGCGCGCAGCTCATTGAAAATCTCGATCGCGCCGGTGCGTGGCATCAGCGTTTCGGCCATCGGCAGATAGTGATCGTATTTGCGCACGATCCAGTCGTCGAAAGGCAGGTCGAGGCCGAACTCGTCGCGCAGCATTTCGTAGACCGGCCATGCGGCTATGCCGAGCACGCGCTCATGCAGGTCGGCCGGCGGCGCGATGCCGACGCTGTGCAGCGCCGCAATCAGCGCCGCCTCGTGCAGCGGCTCGCTGTCGACCAGCGTGCCGTCCATATCCCAGAAAACCGCTTTCGGCGTCATGCAAGGCTCCATTCTCAAAAAATTCCTTAAAGCGTTTAGCGCGCGAGATAAACCGCCGCGTCCCCGCTAATGCATGTCGCGCAAAGTGTGCAGCGGTTTTGCGATGACGACATGCATAAAAAAGGAACCTAAAACGCGTCGCATGAGGCCGATCGAACGCAACGCGCTTTAGAACCGGGATTGGTGCGACCTCGACAGCCTTGCTGTTGCAACGAGACTGGGTCGACCTGTCACTTCGCTCCAAACACCAAGTTTCATCACTAAGCAATTGCTCTTACAATAGGCAATTGCGCGCAAGTTCATTCCCTGCGAAACTACTGCGCTCCGCCTCTTATGCTCGGCGGGTTGGGAGGCAGGAACTTGAATTCGCGGCAGGACAGCGGTGGCAACAGGCTGGACGACGCGGCGCGTGCCGGCTGGCTCTATTATGTCGCAGGCAACACCCAGGACCAGATCGCCGCCACACTTGGCATCTCGCGGCAGACGGCGCAGCGGCTGGTGTCGCTCGCAGTCTCCGAAGGGCTGATCAAGGTGCGCGTCGACCATCCGATCGCCAATTGCCTCGACCTTGCGGCACGGTTGAAATCGCGCTTTGCGCTTGATCTGGTCGAGGTGGTGCCGAGCGACCCTTCTTCTTCCTCCACCGTCATCGGCGTCGCCGAGGCGGCGGCGGCCGAGATCGAACGGCGGCTGCGGTCGCCGGTGCCGATCGTCATGGCTAGCGGCACCGGCCGCACGCTGAAGGCCGCGATCGAGCAACTGCCGCCGATGGAATGCCCGCAGCACAAGGTGGTATCGCTGACCGGCAACATCTCGCCGGACGGCTCGGCGGCCTTCTACAACGTCATCTTCACCATGGCCGACAGGGTCAAGGCGCGTTCGTTTCCGATGCCTTTGCCGGTCATCGCTTCCTCGCCCGAGGAGCGCGAGATGCTGCTCAGCCAGCCGATGATCCAGCCGACGCTGGCGCTTGCGGCCGAGGCCGACGTCACCTTTGTCGGCATCGGCGATCTCGGCCCGAAGGCGCCGCTTTATGAGGACGGCTTCATTTCGGAGGGTGAATTAAAGGCGCTGCAGAAGGCCGGCGGCGTCGCCGAGATCGTCGGCTGGGTATTCGATCGTGACGGCCGCATGATCGAGGGCATCACCAATGATCGGGTGTCGTCGGCACCGCTGCCGTCGCGCGAAAAGTCGCTGGTGATCGCGCTTGCCATGGGCGACCGCAAGCTGCCGGGCATCTTCGCCGCCGTCAACCGGCGGCTGGTCAACGGCCTCATCACCGATGAGCGGACCGCCGCCGCCTTGCTGGCGGGCGCATGATCTCCGAGCCGCTGGCGGTCGGAAACGATCATGTGAAATCGAAACGCATCTGAATCCCCGATAGAACGAGCGTCACTACTGGTGCCGGCCGCAAGGATCGTTGCCGTCGAGAAAGCCCATGTCGCGCTGCAGATGCGGCGGCAGCTCCCGGACGTCGAGATAGGCCCGTTTCCGCGCCGCGTGCCTTGCCAATCCCCGCGCCAACCGTGAAAACCAGCCATGGGCTGGAGCAAGAAGCAGCTTTTCCTGTATTGTGGTCATGATCGTCAGCCTTCGCTATCTCTAGGCGTAATTGATCTTCAACACGGAATATCGGTAGGACCGGCCGGTGCCGCCAATCAAACGTCGATCACTGCCCATAAGGAGGGCTTATGCCGGAGCTCAATTCACGACAGCTGGTTTCGCAGCTTCCTCCGCTTCAGGCGATCCGGGTGTTCGAGGCGGTGGCGCGGCATCTCTCGTTCACCAAGGCCGCCCAGGAGCTTGGCATGACGCAGGCGGCGGCAAGCTATCAGATCAAGCTTCTGGAGGAGCGCATCGGCGCGCCCCTGTTCTTGCGCCAGCCAAAACAGATCGTGCTGACCGAACCCGGCCAGCGCCTGGCGCCCGCGGTCAGCGAGGCGTTCGCGCTGTTGAGCGGCGCCTATGCCGCCGCGCGCACCGGCGCCGACGGCTTGCTTTGCGTTTCGACGCTGCTGACATTTGCCTCCAACTGGCTGGCGCAGCATCTCGGTTCGTTCCAGGTCGCGCATCCGTCGCTGGCGGTGCGCGTCGATACTTCGAACAGGGTTGTCGACTTTGCCAGAGAGGATATCGACATCGCCATCCGCTCCGGCGGCGGCAACTGGCCGGGCGTCGAGACCCATATGCTTTTCAGGGCCGATTTCACGCCGGTCCTTAGTCCAAAGCTCGCGGCAAGCATCGGCGGCGTCAAGGAGCCGGCCGACCTGCTGCGACTGCCGATCCTCGACCCGGGTGACATCTGGTGGCGGGACTGGTTTGCCGCCGCCGGCCTGCCGGTCGAGGAGCTGGCCAAGCGTCCCGGCACCAGCATGGGCGCGCAGGCCTACGAGGCCAATGCCGCGATTGCCGGCCACGGCGTGGCGATCGTTACCAAGGCGCTGTTCAAGACCGAACTTGCCGACGGCCGCCTGATCCAGCCCTTTGATCTGGTCGGTGACGACGGCCACGCCTATTGGCTGGTCTATCCGACGGCACGACGCAACGTGCCGAAGATCCGCGCCTTCCGCGATTGGATCCTGAGCGAGATCGCTTGCCAGTAGGCTGAATCCCAGCAAGCCCGAGCAAAGCGCCGGGCCCAATCAGCCCGGCCGAATCCTTCGTCAGACATGCCGCAAACGTCCCAGGCTTGCCGCTGCACGAGACCCGGCGTGCTGCGCTGCAGCAACGAATCCGTCTTGACATAATTCATCGCAAGTGAGTAATTGCTCACAGCCAAGGCAAATGCTCATCTTGGTTTATGGGAGGAATTTTGATGAAACTTCGCACGTTCACCCTAGGCCTATTCTCGGCCAGCGCCCTCGCTTTCGCCGCGCATGCCGAATCCATCACCATCGCCACGGTCAACAATGGCGACATGGTCCGCATGCAGAAGCTGACCGACGACTTCACCGCCAAAAATCCCGACATTCAGCTGCAGTGGGTCACGCTCGAGGAAAACGTCCTGCGCGAGCGCGTCACCACCGACATCGCCACCAAGGGTGGCCAGTACGACGTGATGACTATCGGCACCTATGAAGTGCCGATCTGGGCCAAGCAGAACTGGCTTTTGCCGCTCGACAAACTCGGCGACGATTACGACGTCAAGGACATCATCCCGGCCATAGCCGGCGGCCTGTCGGTCGACGGCAAGCTCTACGCAGCCCCGTTCTACGGCGAAAGCTCCTTCGTCATGTACCGCAAGGACCTGATGGAAAAGGCCGGGCTCAAGATGCCCGATGCACCGACCTGGGACTTCATCAAGCAGGCCGCCGACAAGATGACCGACCGCGCCAACGGCGTGAACGGCGTCTGCCTGCGCGGCAAGGCCGGCTGGGGCGAGAACATGGCCTTCCTGACCGCCATGTCGAACTCGTTCGGCGCGCGCTGGTTCGACGAGAACTGGAAGCCGCAATTCGACCAGCCCGAATGGAAGAACACGCTGCAGTTCTATGTCGACCTGATGAAGGCCGACGGCCCCGAGGGCGCGTCGTCCAACGGCTTCAACGAAAACCTGGCGCTGTTCCAGCAGGGCAAATGCGGCATGTGGATCGACGCTACCGTCGCTGCCTCCTTCGTTTCCGACCCGAAGAACTCCACCGTCGCCGACAAGGTCGGCTATGCGCTGGCGCCGGACAATGGCCTCGGCAAGCGCGGCAATTGGCTGTGGGCATGGTCGCTAGCCATCCCCGCCGGCACGCAGAAGGCCGACGCCGCTCAAAAGTTCGTATCCTGGGCAACCAGCAAGCACTATGCCGAGCTCGTCGCCTCGAAGGAAGGCTGGGCCAACGTTCCGCCGGGAACGCGCTCGTCGCTCTATGCCAATCCCGAATACCAGAAGGCAGCACTTTTCGCCAAGATGACGCTGGACTCGATCAACTCCGCCGATCCGACGCACCCGACCGTCAAGCCGGTGCCTTATGTCGGCGTCCAGTTCGTCGCCATTCCTGAGTTCCAGGGTCTCGGCACCACCGTCGGCCAGCTCTTCTCGGCGGCACTTGCCGGCCAGTCGAGCGTCGACGATGCCTTGAAGCAGGCGCAGGACGCCGCCACCGCGACGATGACCGAGGGCGGTTACATCAAGTAAGCTCCTCCGGGTGCCGGTTGCCAATGGCGACCGGCAACGGCCGCCCGAATCCCAGTTCGGGCGGCCAGCTTTCACACCGCTGAAAAACTTGGCCGACCTCGAAGGGTGACCGTCATGGCTACTCAGCAGACCCGTTCGCTTGCCCGTTTCATGATGGCGCCATCCGTGGTGCTGCTGCTGGTCTGGATGATTGTGCCGCTGGCATTCACGCTGTGGTTTTCCTTCCAGCAATACAACCCGCTCAATCCGATGCGCGACGGCTTCGTCGGGTTTTCGAACTACGCGCTGTTCTATTCCAACCCGGCATTCCTGCAGTCGATCCTCAACACGCTCACCATCGTCGTCAGCGTGCTTTTGATCACGGTGATCGGCGGTATTCTGCTCGCCCTTCTGCTCGATCAGCCGATGTGGGGACAGGGCATCGTCCGCATCCTTGTCATCTCGCCGTTCTTCGTCATGCCACCGGTGGCAGCACTGGTCTGGAAGAACATGATCATGCATCCGCAGTACGGGGTTTTCGCCGATATTGCGCGCTTCTTCGGCGGGCAGCCGATCGATTGGTTCGGGCAGCACCCGCTCCTGGCGATCATCATCATCGTTGCCTGGCAATGGCTGCCGTTTGCTACGCTGATCCTGTTGACCGCGCTTCAGTCGCTCGACGTCGAGCAGAAGGAAGCCGCCGAAATGGACGGCGCCGGCTTCATCAGCCGCTTCATCTATTTGACGCTGCCTCATATGTCGCGCGCCATAACCGTCGTCATCCTGATCCAGACGATCTTCCTGCTGTCGGTCTATGCCGAGATCCTCGTCACCACCAATGGCGGCCCGGGTTACGCCTCCACCAACCTGCCCTTCCTCGTCTATCAGAAGGCATTGCTGGAGTTCAAAATCGGCCAGGCGTCCGCCGGCGGTATCATTGCCGTCATTCTCGCCAACATCGTTGCCTTCTTCGCCATGCGCGCTGTCGGCAAGAACCTGGATAAATAAGGGAGGATAAGATGGCACGTGCGCTGAACCACCCCCACTCCGTCCCGCTGCGCGGGACACCTCTCCCCCTGCCCGGGAGAGAGGAAAACGCCTGCATCGAAGCCGCGCCCTTCCTCTACCCCGTCGATCGGGGGAGAGGTGGTTTGCGCAGCAAACCGGAGTGGGGGTCGACCCTGCCGCCAACATCGCCGATAGGGAGGACCTGACCATGGCACGTGCAGTCACCACCCAGCACAAGACGATTGCTACCGCGGCCGCCTGGATCGTCGCGCTGCTGATCTTCTTCCCGATCCTCTATACGATCATCACCTCGTTCAAATCGGAGCAGGAGGCTATCCAGGGCTTCAACCTGTTCCCGTCGGGAACCACGGAGAGCTATTCCGAGGTCCAGGCGCAGAACGGCTATTTCAAATTCTTCCTGAACTCGGTGTTCCTGTCGGTCGGCTCGACCATCCTGGCTCTGCTCGTCGCCATACCGGCGGCATGGTCGATGGCGTTTTCGCCGGGCAAACGCACCAAGGACATCCTGATGTGGATGCTTTCCACCAAGATGATGCCGGCCGTCGCCGTGCTGTTTCCGATCTATCTGATCTTCCGCGATACCGGTCTGCTCGACAGCCGCATCGGCCTGATGGTCATGCTGATGCTGATCAACCTGCCGATCGTGGTCTGGATGCTTTACACCTATTTTCGCGAGATCCCGGGCGAGATCCTGGAAGCGGCGCGCATGGACGGCGCATCGCTCTGGAACGAGATAATCTACGTGCTGACGCCGATGGCGGTCCCCGGCATCGCCTCGACCATGCTGCTCAACATCATTCTCGCCTGGAACGAGGCGTTCTGGACGATCCGGCTGACCACCACCGAGGCCGCGCCGCTCACCGCTTTCATCAGCTCCTTCTCCAGCCCGCAGGGGCTGTTCTGGGCCAAGCTTTCGGCCGCCTCGACGCTGGCGATCGCGCCGATCCTGATCATGGGCTGGTTCAGCCAGAAGCAGCTGGTCCGAGGCCTGACATTCGGTGCGGTAAAGTAGCGGGCATCGCCTGACGCAAAACGAAAAGATAGCCCTTCGGGGGAGGAAACCATGGGAAACATCACGCTCAAGAACGTCTCCAAATCCTTCGGGGCGACGTCCATCATCCCCGGCCTCGATCTGGTCATCGAGGACGGAGAGTTCGTCGTCTTCGTCGGCCCGTCGGGCTGCGGCAAATCCACCCTGTTGCGTCTGATCGCCGGTCTCGAGGATACCAGCGGCGGCACCATCATCATCGATGGTCGCGACGTCACCGGCGAGGCGCCGGCCAAGCGCAAGCTGGCCATGGTGTTTCAGTCCTATGCGCTTTACCCGCACATGACGGTGGCGAAGAACATCGCCTTCCCGCTGAAGATGGCGGGCGAGGACCAGGCGACCATCGACAAGAAGGTGAAGGACGCCGCGCGGATCCTGAACCTCACCAACTACCTCGACCGCCGCCCCGGCCAGCTCTCCGGCGGCCAGCGGCAGCGCGTCGCCATCGGCCGCGCCATCGTGCGCCAGCCGTCGGCCTTCCTGTTCGACGAGCCTTTGTCCAATCTCGACGCGGCGCTGCGCGGCACCATGCGGCTGGAGATCAGCGAGCTGCATCACCAGCTCAAGACAACCATGGTCTACGTCACCCACGACCAGATCGAGGCGATGACCATGGCCGACAAGATCGTCGTGCTCAATGCCGGCAATATCGAGCAGGTCGGCTCGCCGATGGAGCTCTATAAGACGCCGAAGAACCTGTTCGTCGCCGGCTTCATAGGTTCGCCGAAGATGAACCTGATCGAAGGCGCGCCGGCCGCCAAATATGGCGCCAAGACAGTCGGCATCCGCCCGGAGCATATGAACATTTCGAAGACGTCAGGCGACTGGAAGGCGACGGTCGGGGTTGCCGAGCATCTCGGCTCCGACACGTTTTTGCACGTCCAGGCGGATGGTGTCGGGCAGCTGACGGTGCGTGCCGACGGCGAGTTGGCCGCCCATCACGGCGACACGATCTACCTGACGCCGGAAAAGGCCAAGCTGCATCGTTTCGGCGCCGACGGGAAGGCGATGCTGCAATGAGGCTCCGGGGTAAATCGGCGCTGATTACCGGATCGGCGCGCGGCATCGGCAGGGCGTTTGCCGAAGCCTACATGCGCGAAGGGGCGACGGTAGCGATTGGCGACATCAATCTCGAAGCCGCCGAGAAGACGGCTTCGGAAATCGGCCGCAACGCCTACGCGGTAAAGCTCGACGTCACCGATCTCGCGTCTATCGATGAGGCCGTCAAGGCGGTCGAAGCCAGGGCCGGCGGCCTGGATATCTTGATCAACAACGCTGCTTTGTTCGACCTGGCGCCGATCGTCGAGATCACCAAGACAAGCTACGACAAATTGTTTTCGGTCAACGTCGCCGGCACGCTGTTTACGTTGCAGGCCGCCGCCCGTTCGATGATTGCCCGGGGCAAGGGCGGCAAGATCATCAACATGGCAAGCCAGGCCGGGCGCCGCGGCGAGGCACTGGTCGCTGTCTACTGCGCCACCAAGGCGGCGGTCATCTCGCTCACCCGGTCGGCAGGGCTCGACCTGATCAAACACCGCATCAACGTCAATGCCATCGCCCCGGGTGTCGTCGACGGCGAGCATTGGGACCATGTCGATGCCTTGTTCGCCAAGTTCGAGAACCGGCCGAGGGGCGAGAAGAAGAGGCTGGTCGGCGAAGCCGTGCCTTATGGCCGCATGGGCACGGCGCAAGACCTCACCGGCATGGCGGTGTTCCTGGCCAGCGATGAGGCCGAGTACATCGTCGCCCAGACCTACAATGTCGATGGCGGCCAGTGGATGAGTTGAGGGGGCGAAGGCGCTCTTCCCCCCGTCTCCTCCACGGGGGGAAGAGCCGTCCCGCTAAAGGGTAAAAGCAGATGACCGTGAAACTCTCTTCTTCCATCCTCGCCAAGCTGCCGCCCAAGGTCGCCGGCCCGGAATATGATCGCGCCGCGCTCAAGGCCGGCATCGTGCATTTCGGCGTCGGCAATTTCCATCGCTCGCACCAGGCCGTCTATCTCGACGACCTGTTCAATTCGGGTGTCGGCCACGACTGGGCCATTGTTGGCGCCGGCGTCTTCGAGGGCGAGAAGGTCGGCCGCGGCAAGTTGCAGGAGCAGGACTGGCTGACCACCGTGGTCGAGCAGGACAGCGGCCATATGAGCGCGCGCGTCACCGGCGTCATGATCGACTTCCTGGTGCCGGGCGATGCGGCCGCAATCGTCGAGCGGCTTGCCGATCCGGCGATCAAGATCGTCTCCCTGACCATTACCGAGGGCGGATATTTCATCGATCCGGCATCCGGCGTCTTCAATCCGACACATCCCGACATCGTTGCCGACGCTGAGCCGGGGGCGACCCCGAAGACCGTCTTCGGCCTCGTCCTCGCCGGGCTGCTGCGCCGCCGCGCCGACGGTATCGTGCCCTTCACAATTATGTCCTGCGACAACATCCCCCATAACGGCCACGTCACCTCAGATGGCGTCATCGGCCTTGCGCGGCTGATCGACGAAGGTTTGGCAAACTGGGTGAGCGAGAACGTTGCCTTTCCCAATGGCATGGTCGACCGCATCACGCCGGCCACCACCGACCGCGAGCGCGGCATTCTCTCCAGCGAGTTCGGCCTCGACGACAATTGGCCGGTGTTTTGCGAACCGTTCAAGCAATGGGTGCTGGAGGACCGTTTCACCAACGGCCGCCCGCCGCTGGAAAAGGTCGGCGTGCAGTTCGTCAGCGACGTCGCGCCCTATGAGCTGATGAAGATCCGCATCCTCAATGGCGGCCATGCGACCATCGCCTATCCGGCCGGGCTGATGGACATCCATTTCGTCCATGAGGCGATGCAGGAGCCGCTGGTACGCGGCTTCCTCGACAAGCTCGAGCATGACGAAATCATCCCGACCGTGCCGCCGGTTCCGGACACCGACCTCGAAGATTACTACCAGCTCATCGAGCACCGCTTCTCCAATCCGAAGATAGGCGACACCATACGCCGGCTTTGCCTCGACGGCTCCAACCGCCAGCCGAAATTCATCATCCCGACCATCGCCGACCGGCTGAAGGCTGGCAAAAGTGTCACCGGCCTTGCGCTGGAATCGGCGCTCTGGTGTCGCTACTGCTTCGGCACGACGGATTCCGGTGCCGTCACCGAGCCCAACGACCCGAACTGGGGCCGGTTGCAGGCGACGGCCAAGGCGGCCAGGGACATGCCTGCCGCCTGGCTTGCCATGGAGGACATCTATGGCGATATCGGCCGCTCGCCGCCGTTCGCTGAAGCCTTCGGCCAAGCGCTGAGACTGCTGTGGGCGGACGGCGCGCGCGCGACACTGACGCGCTATCTCGCCGGCGACCTCTGAAGCCGATCCAGCGCGATGACGCCTGAACTGGTCATTTTCGACTGTGACGGCGTGCTGGTGGACAGTGAGATGCTGTCCGTCTCGGCATTGCTGGAGATGATCGCGCTTGCCGGCGGCAACGTCAGCGAGGACATTGCCTACGAGCACTTCCTCGGCAAGAGCATGAAGAGCGTCCGCGAAATCCTCGCAAGCGACTTCGGGCTCGATCTCACCGACCAGCATCTGACCGAGATGCGCTCCGAACTGATGCGCAGATTCCGCGAGGAGCTGAAACCGATGCCAGGTATCGCACAGGTCCTGCCGAGGCTCGGCGTACCGTGCTGCGTCGCCTCCTCCGGCACCCTGGAACGCATCCGCTATGCGCTCGACGTCACCGGGTTGCTTGGGCTGCTGGAGCCGCATTTGTTCAGCGCCGCCATGGTGGCGCGGGGCAAACCGGCGCCCGATCTCTTTCTCCATGCAGCAGATAAAATGAGAGCGGCCCCGCGAAACTGCCTCGTCGTCGAGGACAGCCCGGCCGGCATCGAAGCGGCGCGGGCGGCCGGCATGCGCGTCCTTGCCTTCACCGGCGGCTCGCACACCGGCAACCCGGCATTGAAAGCGCGGCTTGCGTCGAGTGAGCCGGACTTTATATTCGCTGACATGCTGCAATTGCCCGATCTGATTGCAGGCCTGGGAGCGAGAGCAAGAACACCTTGACCAACAGTTTCGTTTGCGCGGTCGATGTCGGCACCGGAAGCGCTCGTGCCGGCATTCTCGACACCGGTGGCGCCTTGCTCGGCCGCGCCGAGCACCCGATCGCCATGCAACAGCCGAAGGCCGACCATGCCGAGCACGATTCGCAGGATATATGGTCGGCGGTGTGCATGGCCGTCCGCGCTGCCCGCGAAAAGGCGGGCGTGCGGGCCGAGGATATCGTCGGCATCTCCTTTGATGCCACCTGCTCGCTGGTGGTGCGAGACCGGCATGGCGGCCAGCTCAGCGTGTCCGTCACTGGTGAAAGGCGCTGGGACACCATTGTCTGGCTCGACCATCGCGCAATTGCCGAGGCCGACGAATGCACTGAAAGCGGCCACGCTGTGCTCGACTATATCGGCGGCGTCATGTCGCCGGAAATGGAGACGCCGAAGCTGATGTGGCTGAAGCGCAACCTGCCCGGAACATGGAACGAAGCCGGCTATCTATTCGACCTCACCGACTTCCTCACCTGGAAGGCAAGCGGCTCGCTCTCCCGTTCACAATGCACGCTGACCGCCAAATGGACCTATCTAGCCCATGAAGCGACCGGCTGGCGGCGCGACTTCTTCGAAGCCGTCGGGCTCGGCGATATCTTTGAGCACGGCAACCTGCCGGAAAAGGCAAGCCCGGTCGGTGCCGATATCGGCCCGCTCGGCGCGCAAGCCGCGACGGAGCTTGGCCTCACCGAAAAATGCCGGGTCGGCGCCGGCGTCATCGATGCCTATGCCGGCGCGCTTGGCGTGCTCGGCGGTTTCGCCGGTGACGCGACGAACATCGGCCGCCATCTGGCCCTGATTGCCGGTACGTCGAGTTGCGTCATGGCGATGTCGCCCGATCCGCAGCCTTTCGCCGGTGTCTGGGGCCCATATTATGGCGCAGCCCTTCCCGGCCTGTGGCTGTCGGAAGGTGGCCAGTCGGCCACCGGCGCGCTGCTCGACCACATCATCCGCTGGCATGGCGCCGGCGGCGAGCCGGATGCCGCCATGCATGCCAGGATTGCCCACCGCGTCGCCGAGTTGCGTGCCGCCGAGGGCGAAAACCTCGCCGCAAGGCTGCACGTACTGCCCGATTTTCACGGCAACCGCTCGCCGCTCGCCGACCCGCATGCCGTCGGCGTCATCAGCGGGCTGACGCTGGATGCCTCCTTCGACAGTCTGTGCAAGCTCTACTGGCGCACCGCCGTCAGCATCGCGCTTGGCGTCCGTCATGTGCTGGAAGCGCTGAACGAGAACGGCTATCTGATCGACACGCTGCACGTCACCGGCGGCCACACCAAGAACCCGCTGTTGATGGAGCTCTATGCCGATGCCACCGGCTGCACGGTGGTCGAGCCGCTGGCGGACGAGGCGGTGCTGCTCGGCACCGGCATGATTGCCGCCACCGCGGCCAGGCTTTTTCCCGATTTGAACGCTGCCTGCGTCGCCATGCAACAGGGCGGCAGGACGCGAGAGCCCAATCCGGCTGCCGCCGGCCGGTTCGATCGCGACTACCGCGTGTTTCTCGAAATGCACAGGCAAAGGCAGGCGCTGGACGCGATCCGATAAATCGGGATCGGTTGCTATCTCTGGTTCCAGCGCCGGATGACCGGCTCGTCAAGGTCGTGCTCATAACCGAGCACGCTTATGCTGGCGGTATCCAGCACGAAAAACGCGCCGGCTTGCGGCGGCAGGCCGAGCCAGCGTGCGGCCAGCACCCTAAGGAAATGCGAGCTTGAGAAGACCAGGACATTGCTGCCGACCTCGCGCAACTGGCTGACGATCCGGTCCGCCCTCGAGCCGACATCCGTGGCGGACTCGCCGCTCGGGCAGCCGTCGCGAAAGAGACGCCAGCCGGGGCGCTCGGCGAGGATTTGCTTGGTGGTCAATCCCTCATAGGCACCATAATCCCACTCCGCCAGATCGTCCTTCTTCACGCCTGACGAGCCGAAGCCGGCCAGCGCACAGGTGTTGAAGGCGCGCTGCGACGGGCTCGACCACACCGCCGAGAAGGACAGGCCCTTGAGCCGCTCAGCGATCCGCCTTGCCGCTTCCTCGCCGGCCGGCGTCAGCGGTATGTCGGTTCGGCCGGTATGTTTTCCGGACGCACTCCATTCCGTCTCGCCATGCCGAACCAGATAGATTTCGGGAAACGCGCTCATCAGGCTGCCTTTCAAATGGATTCTGCCGCGACCATAGCGGCTTCCATAGCCTCTCCAATAGCCTGCATTGAACCGACTGGCTTAACCCTTCCGCAAGTCAGCCTCTTGCCACCGGTGCCCATTTGATAGACAAACCCGTCGTAATGCGGAATCCGGCCGATCTTGGCCATTTTCCGCGCTGAGACGCGGCTTCCGGCTCTTGCCGACGTGCCGCAATCGGATAGGCGGAAAACTAGAATGTCTGCGATCGAAGCCGACGCTCGCGCGCCGGAAAACCTTTGGCGTCGGGAAATCAGGGCGATGCTGGCGCTCGCCTGGCCGATGGTGCTGACCAATCTCGGCCAGACCGCGATGACCGCTACCGACGTCATGATGATGGGGCGGCTGGGGCCGGACACGCTGGCCAGCGGTGCGCTTGGTGCCAATCTCTACTTCATGCCGCTCATCTTCGGGCTCGGCCTGATGCTGGCGACCTCGCCGATGATGGCGACCGAGCTCGGCCGTCGCCGGCACTCGGTGCGCGACCTGCGCCGCACCGTGCGCCAGGGTCTGTGGCTGGCGATCCTCATTTGCATTCCGATATGGGCCCTTCTCTGGCACGGCGAGAGCGTGTTGCTGGCCTTGGGTCAGGAACCGGCGCTGGCGCACCAGGCCGGCATCTATCTGCGCTGGCTCGAATGGGCGGTGCTGCCCTTTTTCGGCTACATCGTCCTGCGCTCGTTCATTTCGGCGCTGGAGCGGCCGGGCTGGGCGCTGATCATCGTCTTCGTTGCCGTCGCCTGCAACGCCTTCTTCAACTGGCTGTTCATGTTCGGCAATCTCGGCATCCAATCGATGGGCATCGCCGGCTCCGGCCTCGCCACCACTCTGTCCAGCACGTTGATGTTCGCCGGCATGGCGGCGGTGGTGATGCTTGAGAAGAAATTCCGGCGCTATCGTCTGTTCGGACGCTTCTGGCGCGCCGATTGGCCGCGCTTCAAGGGCCTGCTGCGGCTCGGCCTGCCGATCGCCGGCCTGCTGGCGTTCGAGGTGACGATCTTCAACGCGGCGGCCTTTCTCATGGGCCTGATCGATGCGGCTTCGCTTGCCGCCCATGCGATCGCCATCCAGATCGCCTCGATCACCTTCATGGTGCCGCTCGGCCTCAACCAGGCGGTGACGGTGCGCGTCGGACTTGCCCACGGCGCCGGCAATCCGGAAGGTGTCTGCCGGGCTGGCTGGACCGCCTATGTCGTCGGTGTCTCCTTCATGGCGCTGATGGGGCTAGTGATGATCCTGTGGCCGCATCTCTTGATCGGCGCCTTCATCGATCTGGGCAATCCGGCTAATGCCGAGGTGGTGGCGCTTGCCGTGTCGTTCCTCGCCTTTGCCGCGCTGTTCCAGGTTTTTGACGGTGCGCAGGCGGTCGCCAGCGGCATGCTGCGCGGCCTGCACGACACCAAGGTGCCGATGATCTATGCCGCGATCGGATATTGGGGCGTCGGGCTGCCGCTCGGCGTGCTGCTGGCCTTCCGTTTCGGCTTCAACGGCGTCGGCATCTGGATCGGCCTGTCGTCGGGACTGGCGGTGGTTGCGGCGCTCTTGCTAGGGCGCTGGCTGCGGCGTGACAGGATCGCGCCGCCGCTGGTATTCGGGCGTTGAATTGCTGGTCGCCCGCTCAGCGGGCCGCCGCCCGCTGCTCGAGCGAACGTGCGTATTGCGTCAGCGGAAAGCACATGACGAAGAAGATCAGCGCTACCAGCCCATAGACTTTGAACGGTTCGAAGGTCGCATTGTTGATCGCGTTGGATGTCCTCACCAGCTCCTCGAAACCGATGATCGACGTCAGCGCGGTCGACTTGATCAGCTGCACCAGAAAGCCGACGGTCGGTGCGCGGGTGATCGAAAACGCCTGAGGCAAGATGATCAGCCGGAGTTCCTGCAGATAGTGCAGGCCGAGGCTGGCGCCGGCGTCCCACTGGCCGCGCGGCAGTGCATCGACGCCGCCGCGCCAGATCTCGGCGAGATAGGCGCTGGCAAAGAAGGTCAGGCCAAGCACCGCCGCGGTCCACGGCTCGATGCGCAGGCCCAGCATCGGCAAGCCGAAGAACATCAGGAAGAGCTGCATCAGCAGCGGCGTGCCCTGGAAAAGCGCGATATAGCCGGAGGCAAACCGGCGCGCCCATTTATTCTTGGCGATCCGGAAGAACAGCACGATCATGCCGACCACGGCCCCGCCGACAAAGGCGGCCAGCGACAAGAGCACCGTCCAGCGCGCCGCCAGCAGCAGGTTGCGCAGAATGTCCCAGAAGGTGAATTCGATCATGACACGCCGGCTCCGAGAAGCCGGCGCCCGCCGCCGACCAGCAGCCGGCGCAGCCCAATCGACAGGATGAGATAGACCATCGTCACGATGAAATAGGTCTCGAAAGCCCGGAACGTGCGCGCCTGCAGCATGTCGGCTTCATAGGTCAGCTCGCGAACGGCGATCTGCGATACCACGGCGGATTCCAGCATCATGATGACGATCTGGCTGGTCAGCGCCGGATAGATTACCTTGAGCGCCTGCGGCAGCACGATCTTGATGAAGACCTGGCGCGGCCTGAGCCCAAGCGCCAGTGCCGCTTCCGTCTGCCCGGGCGGCACCGCGTCGAGCCCGGCGCCAACGATCTCGATCGTATAGGCGGCCATGTTGAGCGTCATCGCCAGCATGGCTGCCAGCACCGGATCGAGCTTGACGCCGATGCTGGGCAGCCCGAAGAAGATGAAGAATAGCTGCACCAGGAACGGCGTGTTGCGGATCACCTCGACATAGACGCCGATCGCCCGCTTGAGCAGGAGCGGACCGTTCCGCCGCCCTGCGGCGCCGAGGATGCTGAGCAACGTTCCCGCCAGCGTGGTGACAGCGATCAACAGGATCGTCGTGGCCGCGCCGCGCGCGATCGCCCCTGTCGCCCCGGCAAGCCAGCCGAAGTCGAGGCTATAGCTCACCGGCCATCAATCCTTGAGATTGGCGGGATCGAGCGGCGTCTTCAGCCAGGCTTTCGAGCTTTCGTCCAGTCTGCCGTCGGCCAGCATCTTGGCAACCGCATCGTTGACCGCTTGTTTGAGGCGGTCTTCCTTCTTGTTGAGGCCGATATGCGAGGGCGAGGTGAGAAGCTGGAATTTCTGCTCCGGCTTCAGTTCCTCCTGCCGGGCGAGCACCTGGGCGCCGACATCGTTGCCGACCACCATCAGTTGGGTCTGACCCGAAATGAAGGCCTGGATGACGGAATTGTAGTTGTCGAAACGGCGGATGTCGGCCGAGGCCGGTGCCGCCTCGGTCAGCGAGGTATCCTCCAGCGTGCCGCGATTGACGGCGATCGACTTGTCGGCGAGGTCTTCCTTGCCTTTGACCGCAAGAGCTGCCGGGCCGATGACGGCGATGTAATAGGGCGCGTAGGCGGCGGCGAAATCGATCACCTGCTCACGCTCCTTGGAATAGCCGACGCTCATCAGCAGGTCGACGCGCTTGTCGGTAAGGTACGGGATGCGGTTCTGGCCGGTCACGCTGACCAGATTGAGCTTGACCTTGAGCTGGTCGGCGATGGATTGCGCCACGTCGATGTCGTAGCCCTTGATGCTCATGTCGGCGCTGGCCGAGGAGAAGGGCGGGAAGTCGGAAAAGATGCCGACATTGATGGCGCCGGCCTTGGCTATGTCGTCGATCGCGTCGGCATTGACGGCCTGCGTCGTGAAAGCAAAACCGGTCGCGCCGAGCATCAGCACGGCGGCGATGGACGATTTGAGTTTCATGTGAAGTGTCATTGTCATTCCCCTGCTGGAAGCTTGTTTGTTTGAGTGCAACCGCCGGCTCCAGCGCGGCGGTCGCCTTTGGATTCTCTAGTGGACCATGATCTTCTCCGAAAACCGGTTCCCACTTTCGGGATCATGGTCGAGCGTGTCAGCCCGCCTTGCCGGTGATTGCCGGGCTGAAGACCATCAGGCTGAGGATCTCGAACAGCACCTGCGCGCCGGCGTGCGCCGTGTTGGTGGTCGCGTCGTACTGCGGTGCCACCTCGACCACGTCGCCGCCGACGATGTTGAGTCCCTTCAGGCCGCGCAGCAGCTCGAGCACTTCGCGCGTCGTCAGCCCGCCGACCTCCGGCGTGCCGGTGCCCGGTGCGAAGGCCGGATCGATGCTGTCGATGTCGAAGGAGACATAGGTCGGGCCGTCGCCGACTATCCTGCGCGCCTTCTCGATAATGGCGGGAATGCCGAGGCCGGTCACCTCTTCGGCATGCACGACGGTCATGCCGGACTCATAAGTGAACTCCCACAGATACTCGGCCGAGCCGCGAATGCCGATCTGGATAGTGCGGCTCGGGTCGAGCACGCCGTCCAGCACCGCGTTGCGGAACGGCCCGCCATGGTGGAACTTGGTCATGTCGAACAGGCCGCTGGTATCGCAGTGCGCGTCGATATGGATCATGCCCACCGGCGCCCTCTTGCCGACAGCCTTCAGGATCGGGTGGCTGATCGAATGGTCGCCGCCGACAGACAAGGGCAGGACGCCGGCGTCGACGATCTGGTTGGTGCGGCGTTCGATGTCGTCATGGCTGGTCTCCAGCCGGTAGCGGCTCTGGAACGGCACGTCGCCGATGTCGGCGACCTTCAGCTCATGCGTCGGCGCGCATTCCAGCACATGGTTGTAGGGGCCGATGCGCTCGATGGCGCGCAGCGCCCTTGGCCCGAAACGGGCGCCCGGCCGGTTGGTGACGCCCAGATCCATCGGCACACCGATCATCGCCACCTGCAGATCGCCGAAATCCGGATTGTCGGCGGCGATTTCACGATAGGGCGCCGCGAGGAAGGTCGGGATGCCGGAATAGGGCGCCAGTCGCGTGCCGGTCTTGGAGAAGATCTTGTCGGCGACACGCTGGAATTTCGGGTCGAACATTTCGCCGCCATGGCTCTCGCCGTATTTGCGGCGCAACGCTTCGAGCTTGCCGCGGTCGTAACCCATGTCGGTCCTCCATGGCTGGTGCGGCGCGCGGACAGCGGCCCCGATAGCCGCAGCCGTCGGCTGCCTGCAGATTTCACGTCGTGATGCAATGCCTAGGCAAAGTGTCCCGTAGCTGCATTGAAAAATCAATTGATATTGTTAGTGTGTTATCTGTGAGAAAATCTCACAGAGCCTAGGGTCCAAATGGCCAAGCGTTTGCCACCGCTCAACCCGCTGCGCGCCTTCGAGGCGACGGCGCGCCACGCCTCGCTGAGCAAGGCGGCGGCTGAGCTCAACGTCACCCACGGCGCCATCAGCCATCAGATCAAGGCGCTCGAGCAATCGTTGGGTGTCAAGCTGTTCGAGCGTGCCGGTCAGCGGGTGAAGCTGACGCCACACGGCGCCGAGTTGCTTCCGGCGGTGTCGACCGCCTTCGACGGCATTGCCGCCGCCACGCAGCGCATGACGAGGCCGGCCAGCACCGGCGTTCTCTCTGTATCCTGCGTGCCGGCGCTACTGTTGCTGTGGATGATCCCGCGGCTGGGCAGCTTCACCTCGCAATATCCGGATATCAGGCTGACGCTGATCCCATCCAATGATGCCAAGGACGTCCGCGCACCGCATATCGATGTCTGCGTGCACTATGGTGACGGCAGCTGGACCGACTGCTGGATGCGCAAATGGTCGGGCCTCGAACTGTTCCCGGTGGTCAGCCCGACGCTGATCAACAACCGCCCGATCCGCACCGTCCGCGACCTCGCCGATCACGTCTTCCTGCATGGCGACGACGGCCGCGAATGGCATACCTGGCTGGCCGCCGCCGACGCGCTGGACCTGGAGCGCGGCCGCCGCCATCATCTCGGCGATGCGCGCATGGCGACCGAGGCGGCTGTCCACGGCCATGGCGTGGCGCTCGGCGATACGGTGACGGCAAGCGGACTGCTCGCCAGGGGCCTGCTTGTCGCCCCGTTCAGTCTTTCCGTGCCGGCCGTCGACGATTTCTACGTCGTCTGCCGCAACGAGATGCGGTCGGCGCCGATCGTGCAATTGTTCATCGACTGGCTGTTTGCCGAGAAAGAGCAGGCCGACCGCCGCGCCGACGCGCCGGTGGCAGGCCGCATCGGCATTCGCCGCAAGCGTCCAGCGCTCAAGGTGGTCGGCGCCAAGACCGCATCCTGAGGCCGAAACTGCCGTAGGCGCCGCTTGCCGCAGCGGCTTCTTTTTGTCGGGCCAGCCCGCAAAGCGGGAGGCGCGTTCAAAAATTCGATGCTAAGAGGCATTTGGAGCAATTCCAGGAAAAGTGCGCAGCGGTTTTCCGTCCGGAATTGCGCTAGACAAAAGCTAGAGCGAGCAGCGAAGGCGCATTGAGCGATGGCAAAGACCGATATAGCGCGGCGCGTCTACAATCACACCTGGAAGCTCGACCCGATCGTCCGCAGCTTGCTCGACACCGATTTCTACAAGCTTCTGATGCTGCAGATGATCTGGGGCATGTATCCCAAGGTCGACGCCACCTTCTCGCTGATCAACCGCACCACCTCGGTCCGCCTTGCCGAGGAGATCGATGAGACGGAGCTGCGCGAGCAGCTCGACCATGCCCGCACCTTGCGCTTCTCTAAGAAAGAGATGATCTGGCTCGGCGGCAACACCTTCTATGGCCGCAAGCAGATATTCGAACCGGAATTCCTCGCCTGGCTGGAAAATTTCCGGCTGCCCGAATACGAGCTTTCCAAGCGCGACGGCCAATACGAACTCGTCTTCAGCGGCCCGTGGATGTACACGACGCTGTGGGAGATCCCGGCGCTGGCAATTATCAATGAACTTCGATCTCGCGCGGCCATGCGGGCGTTCGGGCCGTTCGCGCTCGACGTGCTCTATGCCCGCGCCAAGGCCAAGATGTGGGCCAAGACCGAGCGGCTGAAGGCGCTGCCCGGCATCCGCATCTCGGATTTCGGCACCCGCCGCCGTCATTCTTTCCTGTGGCAGCGCTGGTGCGTCGAAGCGTTGAAGGAGGGCATCGGCGAGGCCTTCACTGGCACCTCCAACGTGCTGCTCGCCATGGACAACGATCTCGAGGCGCTCGGCACCAATGCGCATGAACTGCCGATGGTGTTCGCCGCGCTCACCAATTCGGAAAAGGAATTGAAACAGTCGCCCTACAACGTGCTGCAGGACTGGCAGCGCTACTACGGCGGCAACCTGCTGATCGTACTGCCGGACACCTTCGGCACCGCGGCGTTCCTGCGCGATGCACCGGACTGGGTCGCCGACTGGACCGGCTTCCGCCCCGATAGCGCGCCGCCGATCGAAGGCGGTGAGAAAATCATTTCCTGGTGGCGCGAAAAGGGCAAGGACCCCAAGCAGAAGCTGCTCATCTTCTCGGATGGGCTGGAGGTCGAGACCATCGAGGAAACCTACCGCCACTTCCGCGGCAAGGTGCGCATGTCCTTCGGCTGGGGCACCAACCTGACCAACGATTTCGAGGGCTGCGCGCCGACCGAGACCAACCGGCTAGACGCCATCTCGCTGGTCTGCAAGGTCACCGAAGCCAACGGCAGGCCGGCGGTCAAACTTTCCGACAATCCGGCCAAGTCGACAGGCGACGAGAAAGAGATCGAGCGCTATTTGCGCATCTTCGGCCAGAAGGACCGCGTGGAGCAGTTGGTGAAGGTGTGAGGTAGGGGAACTCTTGCGTAGTATGAGTTCCTTCGCGCCCCCCTCTGTCCTGCCGGACATCTCCCCCACGAGGGGGGAGATTGCGCCCTCATTGCTGCTTTCGCCAATCGCTAAAGTTGCAGAAGGAGAGCCGACGGCGGAACCGCCGATCTCCCCCCAAGTGGGGGAGATGTCCGGCAGGACAGAGGGGGGCGCCGTAGAGCGCCGTCGTTACAGTTTAGCTCTCGTCATTGTTGCCTTTGCATTCTTGCCCACGCCCGCCTTCGCCCACGCCTCCGACCGCGGCCACGTCCTGCTCCTTCCCACCCGCTACTACCTTGCCGGCGGCGCGCTCGCGGTTGCCGCCAGTTTCCTTGTCCTGGCGCTACTGCCGCCGGACTCCCTCGACCGCTTCTGGCGCAAACGCCTGCCGCTGTTCACCTTCGGTGACACCGCGCGGACTGCCGTCAGCCTGGTATCCTTTGCCGGCTTTGCAATTCTGATTGCCGCCGGCCTGTTCGGCAGCCGCGATCCGCTTTCCAATCCGATGCCGCTGACCGTATGGACGCTTCTCTGGGTTGGCCTGGCTCTGTTGCAGGGGCTCGCCGGCGATCTCTGGTCGTGGCTCAATCCCTGGTACGGGCCATGCCGCGTCGCCTCGCGCCTGTCCGGCAGAACGCAGCCGTATCTGCTCCCCCAACGGCTCGGCTATTGGCCGGCTTTCCTGCTGTTCTTCGCCTTCGCCTGGTTCGAGCTGATCGACCCTGCGCCCGACGATCCGGCGCGGCTGGCCTGGGCCGCCGGCCTCTACTGGCTGCTGAGCTTCGCCGCCATGCAGGTCTTCGGCTACCGCGACTGGACCCTGCGCGGTGAGTTCCTGACCGTGTTCTTTTCCATGGTGGCGCGCTTCGCCATCGTCGAACGTATTGCAGACGGCCGGCTAAAACTCTGCTGGCCGGGCGCCAAGCTGCTCGCTGCCGCGCCGCTACCGCTCAGCGGCGTCGCTTTCCTGCTGCTTGCGCTGTCGTCGGTGTCCTTCGACGGCCTGTCGAAAACCTTCTTCTGGCTAGGCTGGTTCGGCATCAATCCGGTGGAATTTCCGGGACGCACCGCTTTGATCGGCATCGGCAGCTTCGGCCTTGTGATGACCTTTGCCGTGCTTGCGGCCGTGTTCGAGCTCGCCGTCTTTCTTGGCCAGAACCTTGCCGGCAGCAAGCATTCGCTCGGTCACGCCGCCGGGCTTTTGGTCTGGTCGATCGTACCGATCGCGCTCGCCTACCACTTCGCGCATTATCTGACGGCGCTGCTGGTCGACGGCCAATATGCGATTGCCGCTCTCTCCGACCCGTTTGCGCTGGGCTGGAACCTGTTCGGTACCGCCGACATGTCAATTGAAGCCGGCGTCGTCGCCGGTGCCGGTTCGGCGTGGTGGCTGTGGAACCTCCAGGCCGGCGTCATCATAGCCGGCCACATGCTTGCTGTGCTTGTCGCCCATGGCTTGGCCTGGCGGCTGCACGCCATTCCGGCTCGCGCCGCGCTCAGCCAGTTCCCGCTCACCGTGCTGATGATCGCCTACACCGTCCTCGGCCTATGGCTGCTTGCGACGCCGAGCGCCGGATGAACGAGGTGTGCGATGCCCGTCAATCGAACCTTGGGGAAAGCTCGCTTGCCACGTCAGAGCTTTGGTGATTTAGTTTGTACACATGCAATTTTCGCCCCTCTTAACAAGAGTGGCCTGCCTGCTACAGCCATTGGTCAAAGCTCAAAAACAAGGGGAACTGCCGTGACTGACAAGAATGGGTTTTTCGATCTCTCCAGATCCGCTCTCACCCGCCGCACGGCGCTGAAGGGCCTTGCCGCCGGCGCCGGTCTTGCCGTCGCGCCGGGTTTCGTGCGTTACAGCCAGGCGCAGAGCTCGGCGCCGATCAAGATCGGCTTCCAGTCGCACCGCACCGGCATCGGCGCCGCCTATGGCCGCTGGTACGAGAAGACCACAGCGGCTGCCGTCAAGGCGATCAACGATTCCGGCGGCATCAACGGCCGGCCGGTCGACGTGATCATCGAGGATGACGGCACCGATCCCGGCCGGGGCGCCGAAGTCGTCGGCAAGTTCGCCTCCCAGCACAAGACCGACATCGTCTACGGCACGCTGTTTTCGCATGTCGTCATCGGCTCGGCGCCGGCCGCCGGCGAGGCCAAGATGCCCTATTTCGTTGTCAGCGAAGGCCACCACGTCGCCTCGACCAAATTGAACCGCTACATCTTCCAGCCCGGCATCACCGATGTGAAGAGCCAGATCCAGTCGATGGCACCGTGGATTGCCGCCAATGCCGGCAAGAAGGTGACGCAGATCTTCCCCGATTTCGCTTTCGGCTATGACCATCGCGACTACCTGCCGCCGGCGCTGAAGGCGCAAGGCGCCGAGGTCATTGCGCAGATCGCGATTCCGCCGACGGAATCCTCCTTCACCAAATATTTCCCGCAGATCCCCGCGGAGACCGAGGTGATCTACCACGTCATGGTCGGCCCGGCGGTGCTCACCTTCGTCAAGGAGCTCGGCGAGTTCTACGGCTCCAATCGGCCGCAATTGTTCGGCTTCATCGATTCGCTCGAAGCCACCGACATCAACAGCCCCGGCCTCGAATTCCTCGACGGTAGCCATTTCTGGGAAGGCTCGCCGCGCTACGCGCAGCCCGATGATTCCCCCGCACAGAAGGCCTACCGCGCCGCCGTCGGCATCGATGACAATGGTGCCGCCGTCGGCGACCCCAAGGACGTCTCCACCGCCGCGCACATGTTCGGCTGCTGGGAAACGCTCTACGTCGTCAAGAAGGCGATGGAGGATGCCGGCTACAAGGGCCCGGAAGACCGCGCCAAGCTGGTCGAGGCGACCGAGGCGTTGACCGAGTTCGCCGAGGGGCCCGAGCATCCGCAGGGACCGAAAACCTTCAACGGCAAGATCCACCAGTGCTTTGGTATCCAGAACATCTCCAAGGTCGAAGGCGGCCGGCTGAATGTCGTCCACAAGACCAAGATCGAGGACGGCCTCTATGAGCCTGAGGGGGATTACACGACGCAGACGCTGTGAGCTTGGTTTCATTAAGCACAGTGCGCTTCGGCCCACCCCCCTCTGTCCTGCCGGACATCTCCCCCTCAAGGGGGGAGATTGGCTGTCACCAGCGCTTTCGCCAATCGCAAAGGCCGGTAGGTGGCCGCCTTCGCGGGAACTGCCAATCTCCCCCCTTGAGGGGGAGATGTCCGGCAGGACAGAGGGGGGTGCGCCTCGCACCTGCGATGGGTGTGTAACCGATGCACTTCGGACCCCACCTGCTCCTCGCCGCCCTCGAAGGCCTCGTCACCTCCGCCGTGCTGGCGCTGACGGCGCTTGGCCTGTCGCTGGTGTTCGGCGTCATGCGCGTCGTCAATGTCGCGCATGGCGAGTTTTTCATGCTCGGCGCGGTGCTTGCCTGGGCGATCTCTACGGCGATATCCGGCCATCCGGCGCTCGGCTTCCTGGCCGCCCTGGTGCTGGCGCCGCTGATCGTCGGCCTGATCGCGCTGGTCGCCGAACGGCTGGTGCTGCGCCGGCTCAACTACAATCCGGAAGCCACCATCGTCGCCACCATCGGCATGCTCTACATCATCCAGCAATTGGCGCTGACCTTCTACGGCCCGGAGGCGCGGCCGGTGGAGCCGCCGTTCAGCTACCGCATCCTCCTGCCGTGGTTCGGCTATTCCGGCTACAAGCTGTCGATCATCGCCGCGTCGGCGCTGCTGCTGGTCGCGACCTGGCTGGTGCTGACGCGCACGAAAATCGGCCTCGTCATGCGCGCCACGCAATATGACAGCGAGACGGCGCAGGCCTTCGGCATCCCGGTGACGAGAGTCTATGCCGGTGTTTTCGCGCTCGGCGCCATGCTGGCTGCTGTCGCCGCGGTGCTGATCGTGCCGATCAGCCAGGCCCACTATCTGATGGGACAGGACCCGCTGTTGCTGTCGTTCATCGTCGTCATCATCGGCGGCCTCGGCTCGCTGCGAGGCACGGTCGTCGCCGCGGTGCTGATCGGCCTTTCCGACGGCATCATCTCGGTGTTCTTCTCACCGACGCTGGCCAAGATCATCGCCACCTTGCTCGTCGCCATGGTGCTGGTGTTCCGGCCGCAGGGCCTGTTCGGGACGACATCGCGATGAAGGATGCTTCGCCGGCAAAGCCATATGCGCTGCACCTCGGCGTCATCGCCCTGCTTTTCGGGCTTAGCTTCGTCCTGCCGGAATACCATCACGGCCTGCTCGCCCGCATCATGGTGCTGGCGGTCTTCGCCATGGGCTACAATCTGCTGTTCGGCTATGTCGGGCTGCTTAGCCTCGGCCATGCCATGTTCTTTTCAGCCGGGCTCTATGGCGCCGGCCTTGCCGTCATCCATCTCGGCTGGAGCGTGCCGGCCGCCTTCGCAGCCGGGCTTGCCTGCGGCGCGCTTCTCGCGCTGGTGATCGGGCTGCTGGCGCTGCGCACCTCCGGCGTCGCCTTCATGATCGTCACTATGATGTTCGCGCAGGTATTCTATCTCGTCATCCTCTATTTCGCTGCCTGGACCGGTGGCGACCAGGGCATGGTCGTGCCGCAGCCGATGCGTGTCCTTGTCCTGGGCAGCACGTCGCTCGACCTCACCAACCCGACCGTGCGCTATATGAGCGCGCTGGCACTGTTCTCGATCGTGCTGCTCATAAGCCTGGCGATAGTCCGCTCCGGCTACGGTCGCGTGCTGGTCGCCATCCGCGAGAACGAAGAGCGGACCAAAATGCTTGGCTATGATACATTTTCCAACAAGCTCGCCGCCGTCGTCATCTCAGGCAGCATCTGCGCGGCTTCCGGCGCGGCCTATGCGCTGCTGTTCGGCTATGTCGGCTCGAGCTTCGCTTCGGTGCAATATTCCATCCTGCCGCTGCTCTGGGTGCTGCTGGGCGGTGCCGCTACCACGCTCGGTCCGCTGATCGGCACGCTGTTCATGTATTATGTCATCGATGTCGCCAGCGGCTACACCTCGGCCTATCTGCTGATCGTCGGCATAGCGCTCATCCTGCTGGTGCTGTTCTTCCCGAGAGGCATTCTCGGCAGCATCCGCCAGCGCTGGCTCGGGTGGTTGCCATGATGCCGCTGCTCACCACCAAAGGCCTGTCGCGCAGTTTCGGCGGCTTGCGCGCCGTCGACGGCGTCGACTTCGCGCTGATGCCGGGCGAGATCCGCGCTGTCATCGGCCCCAACGGTGCCGGCAAGACCACCTTCGTCAGCCTGGTCAGCGGCCGTATCCAGCCCTCGTCGGGCATGATCGTCTTCGACGGCGCGGACATCACCAATCTGCCGGCCTACGCCAGGGTTCGCCTTGGCGTCGCCTACACTTTCCAGATCACCAGCGTCTTTGCCAATCTCAGCGCCTACGACAATGTTGCCCTGCCGGTGCAGCGCACGCTGACCGACGGCCGCTCGAAGGGCGCGGTTCACACCGGCGTCATGGCCGCGCTCGAGCGTACCGGCCTTGCCGACCGCGCCGACATGCCGGCCGGGCAGCTGTCCTACGGTCACCAGCGGTTGCTGGAAGTGGCGATGGGACTGGCACTGAAGCCGCGGCTGCTGATCCTCGACGAACCGACGCAAGGGCTGGCCGACAGCGAGATCGATAATTTCATCGAGCTGGTGCGCGAGATCGCCGATAGCGCCACCGTGCTTTTGATCGAGCACAACATGCCGGTGGTCATGCGGCTCGCCGACCGCATCACCGTCTTCAACGCCGGCAGGATTTTGGCTGAAGGCACGCCCGAGCAGATCCGCGCCAATGCCGCGGTGCAGGACGCCTATCTGGGGACGACCCATGGCTGAGGCCCAGTCCAAGGCACTGACGATCTCCGGGGTCGACTGCTTCTATGGCGAGGTCCAGGTGCTCTATGGCCTCGATCTTGTCTTGAACGAGGGCGAAGTGCTCTGCCTGTTCGGCCGCAACGGCGCCGGCAAGACGACGACGCTGAAGGCAATCATGGGCCTGGTGCCGGTAAGCTCAGGCTCGATCCGGCTCGAAGGGCGGGAATTGACCGGCTTGCCGGCGCACGAGGTGCCCAAGGCCGGCCTCGCCTACGTGCCGCAGGGCCGGCGGCTGTTCGCCGAGATGACGGTGGCTGAAAACATCGAGATCGGCCTGATGGCCCGCAACAAGGGCAAGGCGACGCGCGAAAACGTGCTCGATCTTTTTCCGCTGCTGCGCCAGCGCCTCAGGCAGCGTTCCGGCACGCTGTCCGGCGGTGAGCAGCAGATGCTGGCCATGGCCCGCGCCCTGTGCCTGGAACCACAGGTGCTTCTGCTCGACGAGCCGACCGAAGGGCTGATGCCGTCGATGATCGCCAAGATCCGCGAAACGGTGTCGAAGCTGCGTGCGCTTGGCGTGTCGACAATTCTTGTCGAGCAGCGCGTCGATGCCGTGCTCTCGGTCGCAGACCGCGTTTGTTTCATCGAAAACGGCCGCAACCGCGAGACGGTCGACGTTGAGGAGCTGCGTGCCGATCCCTCGGCGGTCCGTCGCTATGTCGGCGTCGGATGATCAGGCAAAGAACAGCAAGCCGGCAAGCAGGAATGTCGGGATCAGCACCGCGCCCGACCATGCCATATAGCCAAAGAAGCTCGGCATCTTGATGCCGCGATGCCTGGCAATGGCATAGACCATGAAATTCGGCGCATTGCCGACATAGGTGTTGGCGCCCATGAACACCGCGCCTGCCGAGATCGCCGCCAGCGTCGAGGCGAACTCGGTCATCAGATGCTGCGCATCGCCGCCAGCCAGCTCGAAGAACACCAGATAGGTCGGCGCATTGTCGAGGAAGGACGACAGCGCTCCGGTCAGCCAGAAATAGGCAAGGTTGTCCGGCGCGCCGGTCGGCGAACTGACCAGCAGCACCAACGGCGCCAGCGCGCCGTCGAGCCCGGCCCGCAATATGGCGACGACCGGCACGATGCAGATGAAGATGCTGGCGAACAGCTTCGCCACCTCGGCAATCGGCCCCCAGTTGAAGGCGTTTGCGCCGCGAAACTCCTTCGGCGAGACGACAAGCGAAGTGAAGGCCAGTATCAGGATGGCGGCGTCGCGCACCAGATTCTGCAGCTCGAGGCTGACGCCCTGAAAAGAGAAACTCACTCCCGGCTTCCAGGCAGCGGAAATCAGGATCGCGGCGATTACGCCGGCCAGCAGCGGGATGTTGGCCAGGCCGCGAATGCGCACCTTGCTGTCGGGCGTCGGATCCTTGATCTTCGGCGCGCCTTCCTCCCGGCGATGCATGATGATGTCGATCGCCAGGAAAACAGCCAGCACCACGCCGGCGACGAACAGCGTCTCGGGCAGCAGGTGAACTGTCGTCCAGAAGAAATCGACGCCGCGCAGAAAGCCGACGAACAGCGGCGGATCGCCCAGCGGCGTTAGCGACCCGCCGATGTTGGAAACCAGGAAGATGAAAAAGATGACGACATGGGCGTTGAAGCGCCGGTTGTCGTTGGCGCGGATGAGCGGCCGGATCAGGATCATCGAGGCGCCGGTTGTGCCAATGATCGAGGCAAGCAGCGCCCCTCCCAGCAACAGCCCGGCATTGACCAGCGGCGTGCCGTGTATGTTGCCGGCAACGAAGATACCGCCCGAAATGGTGAACAGCGCAAACAGCAGGATGATGAACGACATGTATTCGGTGAGCAGCGCATGCAGCACCGCCTGCGTGGCGGACGGGATGCCGAAGGCGATGGCCAGCGGCCCGATCACCAACGCTGCCCAGAAGGCAGCGATCTTGCCGTAATGGTGCTCCCAAGCATGATGGAACAGCAGCGGGCCGGTCGCGATGCAAAGCAATAGCCCGGCAAACGGCAGCACCCACCAAAGCGACATGGCGGCGCCCGGCAATTCGTGCGCTTCGGCCGCGAGAACCGCTCTCGGAGAAAAGATTGCTGCAATAAGTGCAGCACTTGCCGTCAACGCCGCAAACCGCATGAAGCCCCTCAAAAGTCTGTCAGGTTCGGGTGGATGACGTTCAAATCAGTGTCACGCCGGCATCGCGCATCCGGCCCAGCATCCTCTCCACGGAGCCGTTGAGATCGATGCCGCGGCAGGCGTCGAGCCGCACGGACGTCTCAAAACCGAGCTTGACTGCGTCGAGCGCCGAAAAGGCGACGCAGAAATCCGTCGCCAGGCCGACCAGGGTCAGCGTCTCGATGTTCCGATCCCGGAGATAGCCGGCAAGGCCGGTCGGCGTCGTCCGGTCGTTCTCGAAGAATGCGGAATAGCTGTCGATCGCAGGACGGAACCCCTTGCGGATCACCAGCTCGGCCTTGCTCCAGGCGAGGCCCGAATGGAAATCCGATCCCAGGCTGCCCTGGATGCAGTGATCCGGCCACAGCGTCTGGTGGCCATAAGGCACGTCGATCGTTTCGAACGGGTGCTTGCCGGGGTGGCTGGAGGCAAAGCTCGAATGGCCGGCAGGGTGCCAGTCCTGCGTCAGCAGGACGTGCTCGGTCCGCCGGATCAGGTCATTGACCAACGGCACGATTTCGTCGCCACCGGCCACTTCAAGGGCGCCACCCGGGCAGAAATCGTTCTGCAGGTCGATAACGACAAGCGCTTCGTCGGCCATGGAGCCTCCTTATTTTCTTGGTCTTGAGCTTAGGCTCCAATGAAAACGCGACCGGACGCAGAAACTTGACCAGATGGCCGGCTGCGTCAACCTCTCATGGCATAACAAATGCGTTCCGGGTGCACCGGTGCCAACAGCCGTGCAAACTCTGGCTTTGACAATTCCTGCCGGCTTGATATCATTTGCATACGAATGAATTTCCTGCCTTGAATGCTCGGGAAAATCTTTCGGCAGGATCCCCTCTCGGGAAGCCCATTCTGGGAAGGCAAAGCGTGATCCGTTACGCAAAACCCACCACGGTCGACGACGCCCTCGCTTTGCTGGGCGAAGGGCAATGGCGCATCCTCGCCGGCGGCACCGACTTCTATCCGGCACAGGGCAGCAAGCCTTTCCGCGACAATGTCCTCGATATCAATGGCCTGGTGGCATTGCGCGGCATTGCCGAAGCCGAAAACCATTGGCTCGTCGGCGCGCGCACCACCTGGACCGATCTCGTCCGCCATCCTCTGCCGGCGGCTTTCGACGCGCTGAAGCAGGCGGCGCGGGAAGTCGGCTCGGTGCAGATCCAGAACGTTGCCTCGATTGCCGGCAATCTCTGCAACGCCTCGCCGGCCGCCGACGGCGTGCCGCCGCTGCTGGTGCTCGATGCCGAAGTCGAACTGCGTTCTGCTGTGGCGACCCGGCATCTGCCCCTTGCAGAATTCATCCTCGGCAACCGTCGCACCGCACTGCAGCCCGGCGAAATGGTCATGGCAATCCGCATTCCCAAACCCGCGACCGCCGGCAGCTCCGCCTTCGTGAAACTCGGCGCGCGGCGTTATCTCGTCATCTCCATCGCCATGGCCGCCGCACGCCTGGCCGTCGAAGATGGTAGGGTCAGGAACGCGGCCGTCGCCGTCGGTTCCTGCTCGGTTGTCGCCAGGCGCCTGGCGGGTGTCGAGGCGGCGCTACGCGGCCGGCCCGTCGGCCACGCGCTGGCCACTGCGATCCAATCCGCACCGATGGACGAGCTGTCGCCGATCGGCGACGTGCGCGGCAGCGCCGAATATCGGCTGGACGCTGCGCGCGAGATCGTCGCCCGCGCCGTGCTTGGTGCGATGGGCGCTGTTCCCGACGAAAGGGCGGCGGCCTGATGGACATGGAGCGCGCCGACATCGCCTTCGAAGTCAACGGCGCCGCCGTCAGCGTTTGCGTGCCGCCGGTGCGGCGGCTGTCCGCGGTGTTGCGCGACGAACTGCGGCTGACCGGCACCAAGATCGGCTGCGATGCCGGCGATTGCGGCGCCTGCACGGTGCTGGTCGACGGCGAGCCGGTCTGCGCCTGCCTGATGCCCGCGGCTTCCGCCTCCGGCACCGTGGTGACGACCGTCGAAGGCCTCGCCAATGGCCGGTTGTCGGCGCTGCAGGCTTCGTTCCTCAGCCATGGCGCAGCGCAATGCGGCGCCTGCACGCCCGGCCTGCTGGTCGCGGCAACGGCACTCCTGGACAGGACGCCTTGCCCGAGCGAGGCCGAAACGCAGGATGCACTGGGCGGCGTGCTCTGCCGCTGTACCGGCTACCGCAAGATCGTCGCCGCGGTGATGGATGCTTGGCGCCACGCCGACGGTCTCGATCAGCGCATGCCATCCTCTGGCCATGCCGTCGGCTCCTCCCCGATCCGCCTCGATGGCCTTCCGAAAGTCACTGGCGGCGAAAAATTCGGCGGTGATTCATTCCCGGCCGACGCATTGTCGGTGTTGGTGGTCCGCTCGCCGCATTATCATGCCGCTTTCACTTTTGGCGATCTCGGCAGCTGGGTGAAATCCCGTCCTGGCATTGCCGGCGTCTTCACCGCCGCCGACATTCCGGGAAAGAATTGTTTCGGCGTCATCGCGCCCTTCGCCGACCAGCCGGCGCTGGCCGAAGGGGTTTCGCGCTTTCGCGGTGAGGCGGTGGCGCTGGTCGCCGGCGAACGCGAGGCTATCCTCGATCTCGACCTAGCCGATTTCCCTGTCAGTTGGACCGAGTTGCCGCATTTTCTGGAAACTGGCGAAGCGCAGGCCGGCGGTGCGCAACTAGTCCATGAAAACCGGCCCTCGAACCTGCTCACCTCCGGCTTCGTGGAGCGTGGCGACCCCGAAGCCGCGCTCGCCGGTGCGGCTTTCGCCGTTTCCGGCGCCATCCACACTTCCTATGTCGAGCACGCCTATATCGAACCGGAAGCCGGCTATGCCTTCATGGACGGCGACACGCTGGTCGTCGTCGCCTGCACGCAGGCGCCCTATATGGACCGTGACGACACGGCAAAAGTGCTCGGCCTTGCCCCGGAACAGGTGCGCATCGTGCCGACCGCCACCGGCGGCGGCTTCGGCTCCAAGCTCGACGTCTCGCTGCAACCGCTCATCGGCCTCGTCGCCATGAAAACCGGCCGGCCGGCGGCGCTCGCCTACAGCCGCACCGAATCGATGATCTCGACCACCAAGCGCCATCCCGCTCAGATGAGAGCGAGCATCGGCGCCGATGCCGACGGCCGCATCACCGGCATGGTCTTCGCCGGCGATTTCAACACCGGCGCCTATGCCAGTTGGGGGCCGACGGTCGCCAACCGCGTGCCGGTGCACGCCTCCGGCCCCTATGCGACGCCGAACTATCGGGCCGAAGGCCGCGCCATCCACACCAATGGCCCGATTGCCGGCGCCTTTCGCGGTTTCGGCGTGCCGCAGGCGACGATCATGCAGGAGACCCTCTATGACGACCTGGCCGACAAGCTCGGCATGGATCGGCTCGACTTTCGCCTGAAGAACTGCCTTCGGAACGGATCCGAAACAGTCACCGGCCAGCGGCTCGAGTCGGGCGTCGGCATCGCCGACTGCCTCGAGGCCCTGCGCTCACATTGGCGGCGTGCCCTAACTGACGCCGACGCGTTCAACGCCCGTAGCAGCGGCGAAAAAAAACGCGGCGTCGGCGTCGCCTCTTGCTGGTACGGTTGCGGCAACACCTCGCTGCCCAATCCGTCGACCATCAAGGTCGGCATCTCGGCATCGGGCGAAGTCGTCCTGCATCAGGGGGCGGTCGATATCGGGCAAGGTTCGAACACTGTCATCGCGCAGATCTGCGCCGACGCGTTGGGTCTTCCGCTTGAAAAGCTGCGGCTGAAAGGCGCCGACACGGCGATCACCCCCGACGCCGGCAAGACGTCGGCCTCGCGCCAGACCTTCGTCACCGGCAAGGCCGCCGAAAAGGCCGGCCGCGCCTTGCGCGATGAGATCTTGCGTTTCGCCAATGTCTCGGAAAAGGCGGCGATTGCGCTGGACGGCACAAGTCTGAGCATCGGGGAAGGCGAAGCGACGCGCCGCATCGATCTTTCCTCGCTGAAGGCAGACGCCGAAGGCTTTGTCTTCCGTGCCGAGGAAAGCTATGACCCGCCGACGCTGCCGCTCGATGCCAAGGGCCAAGGCAAGCCTTATGCCGTCTATGGCTATGGCGCCCAGATCGCCGAACTGGAGGTCGACCTCAGGCTCGGCACCGTGAAGCTTATAAAAATCACCGCCGCGCACGATATCGGCAAGGCCATCAACCCTTTACTGGCAGAGGGCCAGATCGAGGGTGGCATCGCCCAGGGCATCGGCATGGCGCTGATGGAAGAATATATCCCCGGCCGCACCGAAAACCTGCACGACTATCTGATCCCGACGATCGGCGACGTGCCACCGATCGAGACCATCCTGATAGAAGTTCCGGATCCGGAAGGACCCTTCGGCGCCAAGGGTTTGGGCGAGCATGTGCTGATCCCGACGGCGCCGGCGATCCTCAACGCCATCCGCCACGCCACCGGTGTGCTGGTCACCAAAATTCCGGCGACGCCGACCCGCATTCGCGCCGCCATCCTCGACAAGGAGGCGCGCCGATGAGCGAGCTTGCCGAACGCTTCGAGACACACGATCCCGGCGAGAAGCTGGTGGCCGAGAAGATCCGCTGCGATGCCTGTCCGGTCATGTGCTACATCGCCGAAAGCCGCACCGGCGCCTGCGACCGCTACGGCAATGTTGGCGGCAGGATCGTGCGGATGGATCCACTGACCATCCTCGACCACGCGGCCGAGACCGGCGCCGCAATCGTACCCTTTGCCGAAGAAGGCGAGACATGGGACGGCGAACTGGTCAACACCGGCCGCCGCTTCGTCACCGCCATCGGCGCCGGCACCACCTATCCCGATTACAAGCCGGCGCCCTTCATCGTCAGCCAGGAGGTCGAGGGCGTCGATCTGGTCACCGTCGTCACCGAGGGCATCTTCTCCTATTGCGGCGTCAAGGTGAAGATCGACACCGACCGTCATATCGGCCCCGAAACGGCGACGGTCCGTGCCCAAGGCGAGGCGATCGGCCATGTCACGACCGGCGAATACGGCTCGCAGATGCTGTCGCTGGGCGGCGTACATCATTTGACCGGCGGCTCGAAGGCTGAAGGGCGCGCCACCTGCGACGCCATGCTCGCCCTGTGCAACCGCAAACCGGTTGAACTCGTCATCGACGGCGGCGCCACCGTCATCGTCGAAGCCGGCAAGCCGCCGGTCATCGACGGCAAGCTCGAGCAGCGCATGCGCGTCGGCTGCGGTTCGGCTACCATAGGCATGTTCGCGACCCAATGGCGCGGCCTTGTCGACGAGGTGGTGGTGGTCGATGACCACATCACCGGCGTCGTCTCCGAGCATCAGGCCGGCAAGGTGCTTGGCTGGCAGGATACCGGCATCAAGATCATCGGCCGCCGTTCGACGCCGGGCCGTTATTTCAAGGTGTCGGAGCCCGGCCTCGGCTGGGGCGGCACCAGCATTTCCGACCCGCTGTCGATCCTTGGTGAATGGAACGCCAAAAAGGGTGCGCGCCCCGGCATGTCGCTGCTGATGGTCTCGACCACCGGCGAGCAATTCGCCTATTACGAGCTCGACGACGAACTGAAGCCGGTCCAGAAACCGTTCCCGGAGCGGCTGCGGAAGTCGGTCGAACTGATCGAGGACAATTGCGAGCCGGCGCTCTGCACCGTGCTTTTCGTCGGCGGCGCCGGCGGCTCGCTGCGCGCCGGCGTCACCGAGAACCCGGTCAATCTGACCCGCTCGGTGCAGGGCTTGACGACCTATGTGACGGTCGGCGGCGCGCCGGTCTATGTCTGGCCGGGCGGCGGCATCACGCTGATGGTCGACGTCACCCGCGTCCCGGAAGGCGCCTTCGGCTATGTGCCGACCCCGGCGCTGGTGGCGCCGATCGAGTTCACCATGCGCCGCGACGATTATGTCAGGCTTGGCGGCTACGAAGGCGAAATCCGCAGCGTCGACGATATCCTGGCCAAGGGCGGCGAATATCTCAATCCGCGCCGCGGCACGGCCGCACCCCGTGACAATCCCTGGCCGCCGCTGGCGCAGTTGCGTCGCGCGGCCGCAAACGGGGCCGGGCGATGAACGGCCCGCAGGCGCATTGGCTCGAGGACGGCCGGAGGCTTCACCTCAATCATGGGCCGATCGACCTGATCGTCGAGGCATTCGGCGAGGCGAGTGAATGCAGCGCCGCATATCGCCAGGCAGTGGCGCGCTTCCAGACAATCCTGCCCGAACTGGTCGAAGAGTTGCCGGAACTGCGGCGCCCGGCCGCCTCGCGGCCACGTGCTTTCGCTGGCCCGACGGCGCGCCGCATGGAAGCGGCAGTCGTTCCGCTAGCGAAACAATTCATCACACCGATGGCGGCCGTCGCCGGCTCGGTAGCCGACGAAGTGCTTGGCGCGCTGCTTGCCGGCCGCCGGCTCGAGCGCGCCTATGTCAACAATGGCGGCGACAGCGCGATCTATCTCGGCCACGGGCAGTCGATGACGCTTGCCATTGCCGGGACAGGTCATGGGTTGGCAGATCGTCTCACGATCCGCCCCGAAGACGGGATCCGCGGTGTCGCGACAAGCGGCTGGCGCGGCCGCTCCTTTTCGCTGGGCATCGCCGACGCGGTCACGGTGCTGGCGCGAACGGGTGCTGAAGCCGATGCCGCCGCGACCTTGATCGCCAACGCCGTCGACCTGCCCGGTCATCCGGCCGTTAGGCGCGTTCGGGCGCGCGATCTCGCACCTGACAGCGATCTCGGCGACCGTTTGGTGACGCAGGGCGTGGGGCCGCTTTCCGCCCTTGAAATCGATATTGCACTGGAAGGTGGATTTGCCGGTGCCGAGGAGTTTCGGCGGCGCGGCCTGATTGCCGCCGCGGCGCTTTTCCTCGGCGGTCAGGCACGCATCGCAGGTCCGATGGCACTCGCCAATAAGGTTTTAGAGAGGGAAATTGCTCATGCCTGAGTTTCCGATCCGCAAGATCGCCGTGCTGACCGAAGAGATTTTTCACGAAGGCGGGCCGGTGGCGAAGGTGCCGCGACGCCGCGCGGCGGCCATGGCCGTGGTCAAGAACCCGTTCGCCGGCCGTTACGTCGAGGAACTGCAGAGCGCCATGGAGGATTTGAAGCCGCTCGGGCTGCTGCTCTCCGACAGGCTTGTTGCCGCATTGGGCGGCGACGTCAAACAGATCGACGGTTACGGCAAGGGCGCCATCGTCGGCATGGCGGGCGAGCTGGAGCATGGCGCGCTGTGGCATGTGCCGGGCGGCTATGCCATGCGCGAACGGCTCGGCGACGCCAAGGCGATCGTGCCCTCGGCGAAGAAGGTCGGCGGCTTCGGCGCGCGGCTCGATGTGCCGCTCGGCCACATCAACGCCGCCTATGTGCGCAGCCATTTCGATGCCATGGAAATCGGCATCAGCGATGGCCCCCGTCCCGACGAGATCCTGTTTTGCCTCGCCATGACCTGCGGCCCGCGCGTGCACGACCGCATGGGTGGGCTGGCGGCCAAGGACATTAAGGCATGGGATGGGCTGCGGTGAGCGCCGAGGACAATCTGCTCAAGCTGGTCGAGGCCGAGGAGCCTGACGAAAACGACTATCGCTTGCAGGAGCAGGTCGGCTTCATCCTGCGCAAGGCGCATCAGCGCCATGTCTCGATCTTCGCCGCACACATCGCCGATCTGACGCCGCCGCAATTTGCCGCTTTGGCCAAATTGCGCGACGTCGGCGAGACCTCGCAGAACCAGCTTGGCAGCCTGATCGCCATGGATGCGGCGACCGTGAAGGGCGTCATCGACCGGCTGAAAGCGCGTGGCTTTGTCGAACTTAGCAAACACGAAGTCGACAAACGGCGCCTGCTGGTCAATCTGACCGCCGAGGGGCGCGACGCGATCGAGCGGCTGATTCCGCTTGCCCGTGAGATTACGCAGGAAACGCTGGCGCCGCTTTCCGCCAAGGAAGCGGCCATTTTCATGAAGCTACTGGCCAAGCTGGCTTGAGCTGCTGCCTGCCGGCATTTGGTTGTTGTTCCTGCCGGGCGCTGAACGCCCGGCAGGAAAGCCTCGTCTCAGAGGCCGTTGTCCTTCAGGATCTGGGCGGCATTTTCCTTGGTGATCTTCTGCGTCGGCAGGGTGATGGTCTTTTCCACCTTCTCCCCGTTCAGGAACTTGATCGCCTGCCGCAGCCCTTCGGCGCCCGGCGTCACATAAGTGAACGTCGCCGTCAGCTCGCCATTGGCGACCAGCTGCACGCCTTCATTGGGCAGGCCGTCGATGCCGATGAACTTGATGTCCTTCTCACGTCCGACGTCCTTGGCGGCAAGATAGGCGCCATAGGCCATCGGATCATTGTGGCCGTAGACGAGATCGATTTTCTCGTTGTTGCGCAACGCCGTCGCCATGATGTTGTAGGCCTGGTCCTGCTTCCAATCGCCCGACTGCTGGTCGAGCAGGTATTTTATGCCCGGCTCCTTGTCGGTGAATTCATGGAAGCCGTCATGGCGGTCGTGTGCCGGCTGGGTGCCCATGCCGCCCCAGATCTCGACGACGTTGCCGGCGGCCTTGCCCTTGCCGCCAAGCAGCTCGACGGCATATTCACCGGCAGCCCGGCCGATCAGCTTGTTGTCGCCGCCGACGAACTGCGTGTAGTCGTTGGTTTCGACGTTGCGGTCGAGCACGAAGACGGGGATCTTGGCATCGATCGCCTGCTGCACGACACCGGTCAGGCCGGCGGATTCTTTCGGTGATACCAAGAGCGCATCGACCTCCTGACGGATAAGGTTTTCGACATCGGCGACCTGCTTCTCGGTCTTGTCCTCGCCGTCGGTGATGATCAGCTCGACTTCCGGATGCTTGGCCGCTTCGGCCAGGATGTCCTTGTTGAACTGAGCCCGCCAGGGTTCGATGGTCGTCACCTGCGAGAAGCCGATCTTCCACTTCTTGTCCTGCGCATGGGCGCCGCCGGCAAGCATGGCGGTCGTGGTCAGGAGTGCCGCTGTCAGCCCGGCGAGCTTCAACAATTCACGTCGTTTCATTTCTTGTTTCCTCCAATATTCAGAGACGCGGTCTCTTGCGACGGCCGCTTTGCCGCGGCCGTTTCCTTGTGCGCTTGCCCACCGGGCAGTCGCAGATAGAAGAGAAGATCACCGGCACTGCGCTCCTGTACGAGCACGGTACCGATGATGATCATCCCCTTCAGCACCAGCTGAAGGTTCGAATTGATGTTGTGCAGCTGCAGGATGTTCGAGAGCAGCCCGAAGATCAGCACGCCGCAGAACGTCCCGGTCAGGCTGCCGCGTCCGCCCATCAGGCTGGTGCCACCGATGACCACGGCGGCAATCGCGTCGAGCTCCAGCCCGGCGCCGGCGTCCGGCTTGCCTTGCCGGTACTGCGCGACATAGAGCACCGCCGCGATGCCGGCCAGCAGCCCTGACACGGCATAGGTGGCGATCTTCACGCGGCCGGCGGCGATGCCCGACAGCCGCGCCGCCTCCTCATTGCCGCCGATCGCATAGACATAGCGGCCGAACGGGGTGAAGCGCAGCACGGCGCCGTAGATCAGGATGGCGCCGAGGAAGAACAGGCCCGGCATCGGGATCACGCCGAATACCAGAGTGCGCAGCATTTCGAAATCGGCGGTGGCATTCGAGCCGGTGTAGACCGGCAGCACCGCATTGTTCTGGCCGGCTGTCAGCCGGGCGATGCCGAGCGCAGTGACCATCATCGCCAGCGTCACGATGAAGGGCTGCAGCCGCCCGGCGACGATGATGAAGCCGTTGAGCGCGCCGAACAGCAGGCCGACGCAAGGCGCCACCAGCAGCACGCCGAGCACGCCGAATTTTGAGCCCACCTGCGGCAGCAGGAACCACAGCACCAGACTGCACAGGATCACCCCGACAATGCCGGGCGTCACCAGCCCGCGAACGCTGTCCAACCTGATGTCGTGCGTGGCCTGCGCGCCGGCGCGGGATTTTTCGATGTTCAGCAGGATGAAACGAGTGACGAGAATGCCGAGGCAAAGGGCTGCCAGGGCAACTGTCGGCACCCCCAGCACCACCGCCGGCGTCACGCCGGGGACCGTCAGCAGCATGGCACAGACGACCGTGCAGATAGCCATCAGCGAGCCGACGGAAAGGTCGATACCGCCGGTGATGATCACCGCAGTCATGCCGGTGGCAATCAGCCCGGTGGTCGACACCTGGCGCAGCACATCGAGCAGGTTGCCGTAGGACAGGAAGATGTTGTTGCCCTTGGAGCTGATCGGCGAGCCGAGCACGCCGATCAGGAAGATGGCGATCAGGCCCCAATAGAGCTTCGTCCGGGACAGGATATGCAAAATGCTCATGCGGCAGGCCTCGTCATCGTCCGTCGCGGCGCCGCAAGCCGCATGATGGCCTCCTCGCTGGCTTGCGCGCGGGACAGGATTCCCGTCTGGCGGCCGTCGGCCATGACCAGGATACGGTCGGAAAGATGCAGCAGCTCCGGCAATTCCGAGCTGATCACGGCGATCGCCAGCCCGTCTCGCGCCAGCTTGAAGATGAGATCGTAGATTTCCCGCTTGGCACCGACATCGATGCCGCGTGTCGGCTCGTCGAGCAGCAGCACCCGCGGCCTCGTCGCTAGCCATTTGCCGATGACGACCTTCTGCTGGTTGCCGCCGGACAGCGTGCCCGCCGGCTGCTCGACGGTCTCGCAGCGAATGCCGAGCGCCTTGACGGCGTCCCGTGCCAGCCCTTGCTCACCGGCCAGCGAGCGCACGCCGAACCGCGCCAGCGCGCCGACCAGCGGCAGCGCGACATTGTCGGTGATCGAGGCCTCGAGATGCAGGCCTTGCGTCTTGCGGTCTTCCGTGACCAGAGCGATGCCGAGCCGGCGCGCATCGCGCGGCGAACGGATTTCTACTGCCTCGCCATCGAGCCTGATCTCACCGCCGGCACGTCCGCCGCTGGACCCGAAGATGGTTTCCAGGATTTCAGTACGGCCCGAGCCCAGCAGCCCGCCGATACCGAGGATTTCTCCTGCGGCAAGATCGAAGCTGACGCCATCGAGCACGGTGCGCCAACCATGGCGATTGGGCTTCGACAGCGACAGCTCGCTTACGGACAGGACCGTGTTGCCACCGGGGATGCGGTGCTCCTGGGAGGAAGCAAGCAGGTTTCGCCCGACCATCGCCGAAATTATGGCGTCTTCGTCGAGCTTGTCCATCGCCCGCGTCAGGACGTGGCGTCCATCGCGAAACACGGTGACGCGGCTGGCCAGATGCATGACCTCGTCGATGCGGTGCGAAATGTAGACGATCGCCACGCCGCTGTCGGCGAGCTGGCGGATGATGCGGAACAGCCGCTGGCATTCGGCCGGCGAAAGCGCCGAGGTCGGCTCGTCCATGATCAGAATGCGCGCCGACATCGACAGCGCCTTGGCGATCTCGACCAGCTGCTGTTCGCCGACGCGCAAGGCACCGACGCGCGCATCCGGGTCGAGCTCGATGCCGAGCCTTTGCAAGAGCGCGCCGGCAGCGCGGCTGCTCGCCTTGCGGTCGACGATCAGCCCGGCGATCAGCTTCTCGCGGCCGAGAAAGATATTGTCGGCGACGCTAAGTTCGGGAACGAGGTTCAGCTCCTGGTGGATGATGGCGATGCCGGCGCGCTCGGCTTCGCGGACGCCGGCAAAGCGCACCGGATAGCCATCGATACTGACCGTTCCGTTATAGTCCGTATAGACGCCGGACAGGATCTTCATCAGCGTCGACTTGCCGGCGCCGTTCTCGCCCATCAGCGCATGGACCTCGCCGCGCCGCAGTTCGAAGCCGACATCGATAAGCGCGGCGATACCGCCGAAGGACTTGGAGATGTGCTCGGCGCTCAGTACGACAGCCGAGCCGTCCGCCATAACGCCTTGCGCAGGGATGGAATTGCCGTGCTGCATGACAAGGACGGCCTCCCTCCGTCGTCACCGAACACCTCAAACGCTAATCTAAACGTTTCGATCATGTCAAGGCAATATCTGGAGCCTGAGATTGTTCCATTTCAATTCTTGCGCAAAATCATAAGATTCCGTACGTATTGCTACCGTGGAGTGGTGAAACGTTTCGAAAATGACAGTGTCAGGACGAAAAAAGCAGCGCAAATTCACTGCTCCGACTATGCTTCATGTGGCTGAGGCCGCGCGTGTTTCCGTGGCCACCGTATCGGCGCTGATCAACGGCACCGCGACCGTCAGCCCCGAGCTCAGCCAGCGCATCGAACAGGCGATCCGCGACATCGGCTACAAGCGCAACGCCATTGCCCGCAGCCTGAAGATGGGCACCACACGCACCATCGGGCTCACCGTCCCACACATCACCAATCCGTTCTTTACCGACGTGGTTTCGGTCATCCAGCAGGCTTTCGACAGGGCCGGCTACGCCGTCATGCTGTGCTGCACCGACGAGCACCTGAACACGCAGGACGACCAGATCAGGCTGCTGCTCGACCGCATGGTCGACGGACTGATCGTCGCGCGTGTCGGTGACGGCGCGATCCTCAAACGGATTGTCGACGACGCCAATGTGCCGGTCGTGCTGCTCGACCGTGTTTGCCAGGGTGTCGACACCGATGCCGTCGTTCTCGACAATCAGCGCGCGGTGTTCGACGCCATCACTTACCTGATCGATCTCGGCCATCGGCGCATCGGCTACATCTCCGGCTCGTTCGATATCTCGCCGATGCATGACCGCATGGCGGGATACCGCGAGGCCCTCCAGGCCGCCGGCCTGCCGGCCGAGGCCGAACTCGTCCGCTTCGGCAACTTCCATGAAGTCGACGGCTACAATGCCACCATGCAGCTGCTTTCGCTGCACGACCGGCCGAGCGCCATCTTTTCGGCCAACAACCCGATGGTGATCGGCACCATGAAGGCCATTCGCGATATCGGCCTGTCCTGTCCGGAGGATATTTCGGTCGCCTGCTTCGACGACTTTCCGTGGTCGGATGTGTTCCGGCCGCAATTGACCACGGTCGCACAGCCGGTGCAGGCGATTGGCGAACAGGCGGCCAATCTGCTGCTCGACCGGCTCGCCGGAAACAGGGATGCGCCGCCGCGCAAGCTGACGCTCAAGGGACGCCTGATGATCCGCAATTCATGCCGTCCGCTAGGTGCGACTGCGCAGAGCGTCAGCGCGTAGCGCTTGGGCTCTGTTCAGAAACTTTGCAATGCCGGACGGACAGCGCTCCCTCTGTCCTGCCGACCCCGGGCCTTCGCAGCCACTACGGGCGTTCGTCGTTCGAAAACCGAGCAATTGAAGGACGCGGCGCCGATCGAGCCAAGTGGCCAACAATCAGCCAGCCGACAGTCAGGAAAATCTTGGCAATCGAAGCATGTCGGATTAGGAATATGACGAGATGCGGCTGATCGTTCACACGGGCGCCGGCTTGAGTCATGCGCGTGAAATCGATCCTAATTGGGCTGGGACTTGCTGGGATGGTCGCATTCTCCGGCTGCACCACCGGCGGAGCATTACAGACCTTTCCCCAGGCCTATGGCGGCCTCACCGACGCCGGTTTCCGCATTCCGCCGGTTCCGATCTACAAGGTCGACCCAAAGTTCCGTCGGCAGACAGTGCCTTATGCAACTGACGAGGAGCCTGGCACCATCATTGTCGATACAGGAGCGAAGTTTCTCTACTACGTGCTGGGAGACGGTCAGGCACTGCGCTACGGCATCGGCGTCGGCAAGGCGGGCTTCGAGTGGCATGGCACTGCTCACGTTGCGAGGAAGCGCGAATGGCCGGATTGGAGCGCGCCGTCCGCGATGATCGTGCGCGAGCAGAAGCGAGGCCGCATCATACCGGCCCATATGGAGGGCGGACTCGTGAACCCGCTCGGTGCGCGGGCGCTTTATCTTTTCAACGAGAAGGGTGACACTGGATATCGCCTGCACGGTAGCCCCGAATGGTGGTCCATCGGCAAAGCCGTGTCTGCGGGCTGCATTCGCCTCATGAACCAGGACATCATCGATCTCTATGACCGCGCCACAATCGGCACCAAGGTGATCGTCATTTAGTGGACGCCGCGTTTCCCGCTAACGGACGAGCATGACGGATCGAAAACCTCCGCGTAAAACGCGCGAAATGTTCGCTATGTCTTCGCACACCTGTTCGCGATGTTCCCTGCCTAAGGCCGGCCTTGCCCGCAACAGTGGCAAGTGGCGAACCAACTCTCAGGCAGCTTCCGACAGCGATTTGTGAGCGTCGGCCAGGATCTCGAACGAGCGCACCCGCGCCGCATGGTCGAAAATCTGCGCTGTGACCATCAGCTCGTCGGCCCCTGTGCGGCGCACAAACGCCTCGATGCCTTGACTGACCGTTTCCGGGGAGCCGACGACGGCGCAGGAAAGCGCTTGGCCGAGCATGGTCTTGGCCATTGGATCGAGGTCGCGCTCATATCCTTCGACCGGCGGCGGCAATCGGCCGGGCCGGCCGGTGCGCAGATTGACGAAGGCCTGCTGCAGCGAGGTGAACAACAGCCGCGCCTCGGCATCGGAAGGAGCGGCGAAGACGTTGAGGCCGAGCATCACATAAGGCTTGTCGAGCTGCTCCGAAGGCTGGAAACGCGAGCGGTAGATCTCCAGAGCATGGTCGAGCTCGGCCGGCGCAAAATGCGAAGCGAAGGCGTAGGGCAGGCCGAGCATGGCGGCAAGCTGCGCGCCGTAGAGGCTGGAACCGAGAATCCAGATCGGCACCTTTTCGCCTTCGCCGGGCACCGCGCGGATGCGTTGGCCGTCTTCGGCCGGCTGCAAGTAACCCATCAGCTCGACGACGTCCTGCGGGAAATTGTCGGCGCCAGCGTCGAGGTTACGGCGCAGCGCCCGTGCCGTGGCCATGTCGGTGCCGGGCGCCCGGCCGAGGCCGAGATCGATGCGGCCAGGATGCAGAGCATTAAGCGTACCGAACTGCTCAGCGATGACCAGCGGCGAATGATTGGGCAGCATGATGCCGCCGGCGCCGACGCGTATCGTATTGGTGCCGCCGGCCACATGAGCAATGACCACCGAGGTGGCGGCGCTGGCGATGCCCGGCATATTGTGGTGCTCTGCCAGCCAATAGCGCCGGTAACCCAGCCGCTCGGCATGACGGGCGAGATAGAGCGAATTGGCGAGTGACTGTGAAGCGTTGCTGCCTTCGACGATCGGCGACAGGTCGAGAACGGAAAGAACGGTCATCGGCGCGGGTTTCCTGTGGGCCGAAGGGATGTAGGAAGCCGTTGCCGAGGCGGCAAATTCAAAATGTTGATGGAGCGCTGGGGGAAACGGACGTGCGACCGATGCAAGGTCGTGATCTGCCCCATCGGGGGGACGCTTTTGACCCTTTAAGCCGCTACTTTTTCACCTCGGGAATCTCTTCGTCCTCGATCGCTGCCGTGTGTTGCGCCGCCAGGAAATTGCCGACATGGCTGAGACCGTCGAAATGATCGCAGAACACCTTGATGACGACCAGCAGCGGCACCGCCAGCAGCGCGCCGACAAAACCCCACAGCCACGACCAGAAGGCGATGGCGATGAGGATCGCCACTGCGTTGATTTCGAGACGGCGGCCGACCACCGTCGGCGTCACGAACTGGCCTTCGACGACATCGCACATAAGGACGAAGGCCGGCGCCAGCAGCGCATAGGAAATCGTGTCGAAGCTTATCAGCGCGATGATCGTAACCAGCGTGATGGTGGTCAGCGCCCCGATATAGGGCAGGAAATTGAGCAGAGCCGCTGCCGCGCCCCAGACCTGCGCGTTGGGCACGCCGAGCGCCCACAGGCCGAGCCCGATGACCACGCCGAGACATGTATTGATGACCGTGACAGTAAGCAGATAATGCGAGATTTCACGTTCTACGTCGTAGACGACGCGCAGCGCCCGCTTCTTTTCGCTGAGACTGGGGAAGGACTGGACGATCTTTTCATAGAACATCGTGCCCGAGGCGAGCAGGAACAGCGACAGGACGAAGACGATGGTAACGCTGGCGCCGGCCGACAGCACATTGCCGGCGGCCTGCGAGAGAATACCGGATGGCGCCGTCGCCACCCTCTGAACGCCCGGCTCCTGGGATGTCTGTGTCAGGCCCTCGATCTGGCGCGAAATCTCCACGATCCGTTCGAACGGACGGCGCAGTTGTGCCAGACGTTCGGTAAGCTGCTGGCCGATCGTCGAGGTGTTGTTGATGAGGTCGATGACCGGGCCGCTGAGCAGATATCCCGCGACGGCGACGAGGCAGAACGAAAGCAGCACCAACAGTGTCGCTGAAATGACATCGGGCATGCCATGCTTGCGCAGGAAGCGAACGATCGGCGTCAGCGTCAGCGCCAGCAGGAAAGCCAGAATGACCGGCATGAAGAAGGCGCGGGCGAAGTAAAGCGCGTAGATCGCCATGAGAATGAAGATGCCGACGAGCAGCGAACGCATCAGATGCGCATCCGCCCGCGCCTCGACGCGCGGATCCGGGCTTTCGGCAGCGCTTGCGCCCGAAGCGTCGGGTTCGGCTTTCATTCTGACCCTCGGCGGCACACCGCGATTGGTGCAGACCGTTGGCGAAAACGCCTCTGTCGCTTCAAGGTTCCGTTAGCCGGCGTCACCGGCAAGGCCGCCTCGCGGCCTTGGCAATGAATCAGGTGACTGGGAATCAGGCAACCGGCGCCGCCACGGCGGGAACGGCCTTCGCAGTTTCCCGGCGCACGATCGGCGCCACTTTGGTGCCGTAGAGTTCGATGGCCTTCATCACCTTGGCGTGCGGCATGGTGCCGATCGCCATTTGCAGCAGGAAGCGGTCGTTGCCGAATATCCTGTGCTGGGCAATGATCTTCTCGGCCACCTGTTCTGGATTGCCGACGAACAGCGCGCCGTTTGGGCCGCGCGATTGGTTGAAATGCGCCCGCGATGTCGGCCCCCAGCCGCGCTCGCGGCCGATGCGGTTCATCACCTCGGCCTGCGGCCCGTAAAAATCGTCGGCTGCCTGGTCCGTGGTGTCGGCAATGAAGCCGTGCACGTTGAGACTGGTGGCAAGGCTTGCCGGATCGTTGCCGGCGCGCCTGGCTGCATCCCTGTAGATGTCGAACAGCGGTGCGAACCGCGCCGGCTCGCCACCAATGATCGCCAGTGCCAGCGGCAACCCGAGCACACCCGCGCGGGCGACGGATTGCGGTGTTCCACCGACGGCGATCCAGATCGGCAATTTGTCCTGCAAGGGCCGCGGATAGACGCCGCGGTCGTTGATCGGCGCGCGCAGACTGCCCGACCAGGTCACCTTGACATGATCGCGGATGGCGAGCAGCAGGTCGAGCTTCTCGGCGAAGAGCTCGTCATAATCTTCGAGATTGTAGCCGAACAGCGGAAAGGACTCGATGAACGAGCCGCGCCCGGCCATGATCTCGGCACGGCCGCCGGACAGAAGATCGAGGGTGGCAAACTGCTGGAAGACGCGCACCGGATCGTCGGAGGACAGCACGGTGACAGCGCTGGTCAGCCTTATGCGCTTGGTCCGTTCGGCCGCCGCCGCCAGCGCCACCACCGGAGCCGAGGCAGCATAGTCGGGACGGTGGTGCTCGCCGAGACCAAAGACGTCCAGCCCGACCTGGTCGGCGAGCTCGATCTCCTCGATCAGGTTGCGCAACCGCTCATGCGCACCGATCGCACCGGGACCTGGTTCCGGGCTGACGTCGGCGAAGGTGTAGAGACCGAGTTGCATAGTGTGTCATCTCAGCGTTTTGTCTTGGCGCTACACGTAGCGATCAGTCCGCCGCCCCGCCAGATGCCTGGATGGTGAACAGTGCGGGTGCTTTCAGCCGAATTCAATCGAAATGGCGTCTCCCGGCTGCAACAGATCAGAATTTCATGGCTGGCATACCGTTTTGGCGCTTGAACTCTCGGTTTTCGCGCGTATGTAAGCCTCGCAAATTGACTTCAGGGAAGTGGACTTGGCTATCTATAGGGAAAAAGACGTTTTCGAGCGGCGCAATGCCGCAAACGAGGCAAAGAAGGCGCTTCTGGAGCGCTTCAAGGCAAAGCCGGCGCCAGATGATCCAGCGGTGCTGGCACGACAGGCCGAGCGCAAGGCGATCCTCGAGGCCCGCGCGATACGCGAGGCCGAAAAGGCCAGGCTGAAGCAGGAAAAGCTGGCGCGCGAAGCGGCCGAAAAGGCCGAGCGCGAGGCAGCTGCCGAAGCGGCACGCATCGCCGCGGAAGAAGCCGCACAGGCCGAAGCGAAGATCCGGGAAGCTGAAGAGAACGAGCGGATCGCCCGTTTTCTTGCCGACGAGGCCGAACGCAAGGCCAAGCGTGACGCACGCTATGCGGCGCGCAAGCAGCGCACCGGCAGGACGCCGCCCGGCTTCTCCGCGCGATAGCGCCTTCCGGCACTGATCAGCCGAATTCAAGAATCAGGGCCGCCTTGCAGCGGCCCCGAACGCGCTCGTCCGTCAGAATCGGCTAAGCCGCGAGCTTCAGTCCCATGATGCCGCAGACGATTAGCGCGATGCAGGCCAGCCTGATCGCCGTCGCTGGCTCGCCGAGCAGCCATATCCCAACAGCGCCGTGCCGACGGTGCCGATGCCGGTCCACACCGCGTAAGCGGTGCCGACCGGTAATGCCTTCAGCGCCAGGCCGAGCAAGGTCAGGCTGACGATCATCGAGGCTACCGTCAGGACGGTCGGCAGCGGCTTCGAGAATCCGTCGGTGTATTTGAGGCCGATCGCCCAGCCGATCTCGAACAGGCCGGCGAGGAACAGGAAATCCACGACATCGGAACGCTCCGTTTCGATGGCTTCCGGGCGATTTCTTGAAAAGCGCAAAAATTGCCTTCGCCGCATCCATAGGGGATGCGCGTGAGCTTAGTGAACAATCATACCGGCCGCGTTTGCGGCCGGTCGAAATAAGCCGAAACGGTAGCTGCGGCCCTACTTGTCCTTCAGCTTCATCGCCTTCACCGGCGGTGCCTTCAGGGCCGGCGCCGGAGCGGGTTTCTTCGCGTCCTTCTTCGGCTTGCGGGCTTCCTTGCCTGCCTTCATCGCACCCTTAGCCATGATTCGTTCCTCCAGTTGACGTCTGGCGAAGTGAAACAAGAGAAAACGCTCGACTGCAAGAGGCCGCTGCCGTGCAGTCGCCCTGGCCGATGGCTGTCAACCGGTTTCTAATTCCCTCGTAAACCGCAGCGGTCCGTGCCATGGTCTTCTTCGCACTGCAGCATCAGCCCTTGCGTTTCGCCGGCTGATGATCAGGCAGGCCGGTCAGGACGACAATGCGGATCCACATCGGTTGCCAGATGAGCTTCGACTTCCCGCAGGAAACACCGCTGATCGCGATGCTAAACGTCCATTATTCGCGCGCATCCGATCTTGAGCGGCCGGACTTCCTGACGTCGAACCCGCCGGTGCCGATCGAAAGCTACCGCGACAGTTTCGGCAATTGGTGCAACCGTTTCGTTGCGCCGGCCGGGCGCTTTGCGTTCGGCACGGACGCGGTGATCCGCGACGCCGGCTCCTTCGAGACGCGCGAGCTGACGGCGTGGCAGCACGAGGTGCGCGATCTGCCATCGGAGACGCTGCTGTTCCTGCTGCCCAGCCGTTATTGCGAGAGCGACGTGCTGTCGAATGAAGCGTGGCGGCTGTTCGGCAGCACCCCGCTCGGCATTCCGCGCGTCCAGGCGGTCTGCGACTTCGTCCATAACCACATCGTCTTCAACTATTTCAATGCACGGCCGACGCGCACCGCCGCCGAGGCCTATCGCGAGCAGAGTGGTGTATGCCGCGACTTTGCTCACCTCGCTGTTGCCTTCTGCCGCGCCCTGAACATTCCGACCCGCTACTGCACCGGCTATATCAGTGATATCGGCCTGCCAAAGCCGTGGTCGGACATGGATTTCGCCGCTTGGATGGAGGTCTATCTCGGCGGCCGCTGGCACGCGTTCGACCCGCGCAATAACGCGCCGCGCATCGGCCGCATCCTGATTGCCTCCGGACGCGATGCCGCCGATGTGCCGCTGACCCACATTTTTGGGCCGGGCGCGCTGGCTGGCTTCAAGGTCTGGACGGACGAGGTCGTCGAATAGCCCCGCGCCGCCCTTTTTAACAACTGACCTTGTGAACAACTGGGCACTTCGGGCGTTGTGAGAGCTGTGGAGCGTGGGCGGGCGCTCCGCCAATCTCGGTGCATCAACCAAGGCAGCACACCATGGCGGCGCATGGCGGGTCGAAAAAAGTGATCTATGCGGCGCTCGCCGGAAATCTTGCGATCGCACTGACCAAATTTGCCGCTGCCTTGTTCACGGGCAGCTCGGCAATGCTCTCGGAAGGCGTCCACTCGCTCGTCGATACCGGCAATGGCAGCCTGCTGCTTTACGGCATGCACCGTGCCTCCCGGCCGGCCGACCGCACGCATCCGCTCGGCCATGGCCGCGAGCTGTACTTCTGGAGCTTCATCGTCGCGCTCCTCGTCTTTGCACTGGGTGCCGGCATATCGTTCTACGAAGGCGTGACGCACATCATGGCGCCGGAGCCGATCGCCAACGCCAAGGTGAACTACGCTGTCCTTGGCCTTTCCTTTCTCTTCGAAGGCACCTCTTGGCTGGTGGCGCTGAAGGAATTCCGCCACCAAAAAGGCAGCCACGGCTGGCTTGAGGCGGTGCAGCTCAGCAAGGATCCGAGTGTCTACACCGTACTCTTCGAGGACAGCGCGGCACTTCTCGGCCTCGTTGTCGCCTTCGCCGGGATATCGGCGGCGGAACTGCTGGACATGCCGAAGCTCGACGGCGCCGCGTCGATCGGCATCGCGCTCATCCTGGGCGGGACCGCGATCTTCCTGGCGCGCGAAAGCAAGAGCCTGCTGCTCGGCGAGCCGGCCTCGCCCGAGGTGCAAACAGAGGTGCTGGCCATCGTCCAGCAGGACCCGGCGGTGCAACGGGCAAATGGCGTGCTGACGCTGCATATGGGTCCGCAGGAGATCGTCGCCGCTTTGAGCATCGAGTTCGAGGATCATTTGTCGGCGCCGGAGATAGAGACCTGTGTCGAGCGCCTCGAGACGCGGCTGAAAGCGGAGATGCCGGAGGTGACGCGGCTGTTCGTCAAGCCGCAGACCACCGGCACCTGGGAACGCCGGAGCAAGGCCTTGGCGGCGTCCGGAGGGGAACCGGCCTGAGGAAAATGGCTGCGCCATCGGGCAGTCCCGGTTATGATTGCGGGCAAAAGCTCCAGGAGGAACGAAGATGAAAATCGACGGCGCGTGTCATTGTGGCGCTATCACTTACGAGGCCGAAGTCGATCCGGAAAAGACCACCATTTGTCACTGCATCGATTGTCAGAAGCTAACCGGAACGGCCTTTCGCGTCACCGTGCCGGCGTCCGAGGACAATTACAGGATCACCAAGGGCACGCCGAAGATCTACATCAAGACCGGTTCGAGCGGCGCCAAGCGCGCCCAGGCATTTTGCGGTGAGTGCGGCTCGCATCTCTACGCCACGTCGGCGGGCGAGGGACCGAAGGTTTACGGTATCAGGGTCGGCACGGCACGGCAGCGCGAGCAACTGGTGCCGAGAAAGCAGATCTGGCACCGCTCGGCGCTGCATTGGCTGCCGGAATTCGAAGGCACAACCATCATCGAGGAGCAGTAGCGCCAGACCCGGGCGAAGCCTCCGGTTCCGGCGTAGCTCTCAATCGTCGCCTTCGACGACCCTTAGCCTCAACTGCCCGGTTTTCGAATCGGCGACGCGCGGGCTGCTTTCCGCTTTTGCTCCGCTGCCATTCGAACCAGCGGTGTCCTCCGCCGGCTGCACGCCAAACTCCAGCGCCTCGATCTTTTGTCCGCGCCTGGTCACCTTCGATGTCGAGACCAGAATGTCGTCGATATCCTTGGCCGATTGGCCGAAATGCGTCTGCAATTTGCGCACCCGCTCGTCGAGCCGGGAGACGTCTTCCATCAGCCGGATAACCTCGCCCTGGATCAGGTGTGCCTGCTCGCGCATGCGGGCATCCTTGAGGATTGCCTGGATGACCTGGATCGACAGCATCAAAAGCGATGGCGAGACGATGACGATCCGCGATCGATGCGCCTTTTGGACAACGGCCTCGAAATTCTCATGGATTTCGGCGAACACCGATTCTGAGGGCACGAACATGAAGGCGGTGTCCTGCGTCTCGCCCTGGATCAGGTATTTTTCGGAAATATCCCGGACATGCACCTCGATGTCGCGGCGGAAAGCCTGTGCAGCGGACTTCTGCAGGTCGGCGCCTTCGGCGGCACGGATGGCATTCCACGCCTCGAGCGGAAACTTTGCGTCGATGGCAAGCGACGGTGCGCCGTTCGGCATCTTCACCAGGCAGTCGGGCCGGCTGCCATTCGACAAGGTCGCCTGGAATTCATAGGCGCCGTGCGGCAATCCGTCGGCGACGATGGCTTCCATGCGCGACTGGCCGAAGGCGCCGCGCGTCTGCTTGTTGGAAAGGATCGCCTGCAATTGCACGACCTGGCCGGCCAGCGACTGGATGTTGCCTTGCGCGATATCGATGACCGCCAGCCGTTCCTGCAGCTTGGCGAGGCTCTCATGCGTCGATCTCGTCTGCTCGGTCATGGTCTGGCCCAGGCGGCCGGTCATGGCATCGAGACGCTGGCCGATCGACTGTGTCAGTTCCGCCTGGCGCGCCCCGAACACTTCGGCGATGGCGCCCATGCGGCCCTGCATTTCCGCCTGGCTTGCCAAGATACCAGCCATCCGCACCTCGGCGTCGCGGGCGTGGTCGGCGGCTTCGGCGGCCGCCACTGCACGCGCCTTGGCCGATCGCCAGAGCGCAACGACGAGCGCCACGAACAGGCCGAGGAACAGCATTGCGCCGAAACCCAGGGCTTGGCCGAGCGTGATCGTGGTGGCGCCGAGGCGGGCGACAGGTTCGGACAGGATGGTGGCCAGATCGTTCATGTCGACAGCATAGATGATTCGGTCTGCCGGCACAGATCAAAACGTGAACGACCCGAAGGCGCCCCGGTTGACGCTTTTCCTGCGAGGTCTTAGGTGAGACGCCATGTCGATCAAGCCGCTTATCATCCTCCCCGATCCCGTCCTGCGCCAGGTTTCAAAACCGGTCGAGCGTGTCGACGGCGATCTGCGCAAACTGGCCGGCGACATGCTGGACACCATGTATGACGCGCCCGGTATCGGCCTCGCGGCGATCCAGGTTGGCGAACCCTTGCGCATGCTGGTGATCGACCTGGCCAAGGAGGACGAGACGCCGGCACCGCACGTCTTCATCAATCCCGAAATCCTCGAAAGCTCCGACCAGCGTTCGGTCTACGAGGAAGGCTGCCTGTCGATCCCGGATTACTATGCCGAGGTCGAGCGTCCGGCGGCGGTGCGGGTGAAGTTTCTCGACCGCGACGGCAAGCTGCAGGAGATCGAGGCCGAGGGGCTGATGGCGACCTGCCTGCAGCATGAAATCGACCACCTCAACGGCGTGCTGTTCATCGATCACATCTCCAAGCTGAAGCGCGACATGGTGGTCAAGAAATTCAAGAAGCTCGCCAGGGACAAGGCGCCGGGCAAGATGGTGGGGTAGGCGTCGACGAAATGCCCCTGCGTGTCATCTTCATGGGTACGCCTGAATTCTCCGTGCCGACGCTGCGGGCGATTGCCGGGGCCGGGCACGGGTTGACGGCCGTCTACACGCAGCCGCCGCGCGCCGGCGGCCGGCGCGGGCTCGAACTGACGCCGTCGCCGGTGCAGCGCGAGGCGGAGCGGCTTGGCATCGAGGTGCGGTCGCCGGTGTCGCTGAAGAGCGAGGCGGAGCAGGAGGCGTTCCGCGCCTTGCGCGCCGACGTCGCCGTGGTCGTCGCCTACGGATTGCTTCTACCCAAACCCATTCTCGAGGCGCCGCGGCTCGGTTGCCTCAACGGTCACGCATCGCTGTTGCCGCGCTGGCGCGGCGCTGCCCCTATCCAGCGCGCCATCATGGCCGGCGATACCGAAACGGGCATTATGGTGATGCGGATGGAGGAAGGCCTCGACACCGGGCCGGTGGCAATGGTTGAAAAATGTCCCATTGGACCCGACATGACGGCCGGCGATCTGCACGACCGGCTGATGGTCCTCGGTGCTGCGCTGATCGTGCAAGCGCTCGAACGGCTGGAGCGGAATACGCTGACATTTACCACACAGGCGGAGGTGGGGGTGACCTACGCCAAGAAAATCGATAAATCGGAGACTCGCATAGACTGGCTGCGACCTGCCGGCGACGTGCACAACCAGATTCGCGGCCTGTCGCCCTTTCCCGGTGCATGGTGCGAGGCCGAAATCGGCGGCCGCGTGGAACGGCTGAAACTGCTTCGCTCGACGCTCTCGCAAGGCGCCGGCGAACCGGGAGGAATTCTCGATGACCGTCTGACGGTCGCCTGCGGGTCAGGCGCGATCAGGCTGGTCGAAGTTCAACGTGCGGGCGCAAGGCCCATTGCCGCGCAGGAGTTTCTGCGCGGGGCCAAGCTCGAAAAAGGAATGAAATTGTCATGAGCATGATGTCCATACGCGCGGCGACGCCGCGGGACCGCGAGGCGATCCGCCTTGTCGAAGAACACGCGTTCGGCCAGCAGACGGAGGCCGGATTGGTCGACGCGCTGGTCACCGGCGGTGATGCCGTCGTCGAACTGGTGGCGGACGAAGACGGGCAAGTGGTCGGCCATATCCTGTTTTCACGGCTCTTCGTGCAGAATGGCGGCAAGAGTTTCCCGGCGGTGGCGCTGGCGCCTCTAGCGGTCGAGCCGTCGTTCCACGGCACCGGCATCGGCGGTGCCCTGGTACGCGAGGCTCATATCCGCCTGAAAGCTGCCGGCGAGACGCTCGCCGTGGTGCTCGGCGATCCGGCCTATTATGGGCGTTTCGGCTACAGCCGTGCCCGTGCCGCGAAATTCGACAGCGACTATCAGGGCGAAGCCCTGCAGGCGCTTGCCTGGGGCGAGGCGCCGGAGACCGGCAGGCTGGTCTACGCCTCGGCCTTCGGCTCAGCCCTTGCCGCCTGATTTCGCCTCGATCCGGGAATGCCGCGTTTTCGCCTCGACATCGAATATGACGGCAGTCTCTTCGCCGGCTGGCAGCGCCAGGCCAACCAGCCATCGGTGCAGCAGGCGATCGAGCAGGCGATCGAGAAGTTCTGTGGTCAGCAGGTTTCGCTGCGCGCCGCCGGCCGCACCGATGCCGGCGTCCATGCGACCGCTCAGGTGGCGCATGTCGATCTGATCAAGGCATGGCCCGGCGACAAGGTGCGCGACGCAGTCAACGCGCATCTGCAAGCGGCCAAGGTGCGCATCGCCATCCTGAAGGCCGCCGTCGTGCCGGATGGCTTCGATGCGCGTTTCTCGGCGATCGGCCGCCATTACCTCTACCGCATCGTCAATCGCCGCGCGCCGGCGGCGCTCGACAAGGGCAAGATCTGGTGGGTACCGAAGCAGCTCGATGCCGGTGCCATGCACGAGGCGGCAAAGGTGCTGCTTGGCCGGCATGATTTCACCACCTTCCGCTCGACCCAGTGCCAAGCCACCAGCCCCGTCCGCACGCTCGACCGGCTGGATGTCAGCCGGGCGGGCGATTTCATTGAGGTCCGCGCTTCGGCGCGGTCATTCCTGCACAACCAGGTGCGCTCGATGGTCGGCTCGCTCAAACGTGTCGGCGAAGGCGGCTGGACTGTTGCCGACCTCAAGGCGGCGCTTGAGGCGCGCGACCGTGCCGCCTGCGGTCAGGTGGCGCCGCCCGACGGGCTGTTTCTCGTCGGCGTCGATTATCCGACGCCTGGCTGATCCGGAACGCTGATCCCGAGCAGCGCCTGCAGGCCGAACAGGACGATCAGCGACGCCACGAACATGCCGGCAAAAACGGCGCTGCCGGCGGCCGCACCCCTGCCGATCGCAACGTTGGTCATCCGCCAGGTCAAGACCATCGACAGCGCGAACAACAGCAGCGACACGAGTCCGGAGACTTCGTTGGCCGACGTCAGGAAAAGCCGGATCAACGCCGATGGCAGCATCATCCAGGCGATGATCGCCGAGGCCCAATTGCTGGCCACGACATAATGGACGAAACGGCCGCCGACGCCGACCCGCGGCGCCACCAGGGCGAGGCCTATGAGCGGCAGCACCCAGGCGCCGATATCGACGGTGGCCAGGCGGATCAACATGCTGAAACGGCCGACGAATGCGTTGGGATCGCCGATCTCGTTGGCAATACCGACCCAGCCGACGATCAGTGCCGGCGCCGCGACGACGATGGCAAAAAAGGAGTTCCAGAAACCGTCCGCCGAAAGGTCGAGCAGGCGAAATCCGTCGGCCTTGCCGAGCATCAGCCGCCAGGCACCGGCAAGCGAAGCGTAGGTTTCATCCGCTGAAAGCATCACTAGGATATGTCCTGCGCAAACCAGTCTTCAACGAAGCGCAGATAAATCTGCGTCAGCGTCTCGAGGTCGGCAATCGCCACGCGTTCGTCGACCATGTGCATGGTCTTGCCGACAAGGCCGAATTCGACCACCGGACAATAATCCTTGATGAAGCGGGCATCGGAGGTGCCGCCGGAGGTGGAGAGCGCCGGCTCTCTGCCGGTCACCGCCATGATCGAGCCGCCAAGCGTCTCGATCAACCTGTCGTCGCGTGTCAGGAAAACATGGCTCGGCCCGTCGCGCCAGACGATCTCGTAGTCGACCGGCGTCTTCTTGCCGGCGCGGTATTTCTTGCGTTTCGCCGCCCGGTCGAGGCGGTTGTGGATCTCGGCTTGGATCGTCTCGACGGTCCATGTGTCGTTGAAGCGAATATTGAAGGTAGCCGCCGCCTTCGCTGGGATGACGTTGGTGGCAGGGTTGCCAACATCGATGGAGGTGACCTCAAGATTGGTCGGCTGGAAATCCCTTGTTCCGTTGTCGAAGACGGGGTCAAGCAAGGCGTCGACCAGCGTCACCAGGCCGCGCACGGGATTGTCGGCTAGCTGCGGATAGGCGGCGTGTCCCTGGCGGCCGTTGACGACGACCGTGCCGGAGAGCGAGCCGCGCCGGCCGATCTTGATCATATCGCCGAGCGCGTCGGGATTGGTCGGCTCGCCGACGATCGCAGCATGCCATTTCTCACCCTTGACAGCCGCCCATTCGAGCAGTTTCGTCGTGCCGTTGATCGCCGGCCCTTCCTCGTCGCCGGTTATCAGCAGCGAGACCGAACCCTTCGGGCCGCCCTTCTGCGCAATATGTCGCCCTACCGCCGCGACGAAACAAGCAATGCCGCCCTTCATGTCGACGGCGCCGCGGCCGAACATCTCGCCATTGGCGATGTCGGCGGCAAAGGGCGGGTGCGTCCAGGCTGTTTCATCGCCCACCGGCACGACATCGGTATGGCCGGCAAACATCAGATGCGGGCCGTTGCCGGAACGCCGCGCGTAAAGGTTCTCTATGTCAGGTGTGCCGGATTCGGAAAACACCGGGCGCTCGACGGCAAAGCCGAGCGGCTTCAACATTTCTTCCAGCGCGCTCAGCGCACCGCCTTCGGCGGGCGTCACGGAAGCGCAGCGGATGAGAGCAGCCAGATTTCTGGTCGGATCGGTAGGCAGCGTCATGGGCAAAAGCGATAGTCGAAAGCGCAAGGCCTGTCACGGCCAGACATAAGGGCCAGCCATGCCGCCGACATTATGGTTTTCATGCCGTATAGTTGCGGCCAGGCCTCTCGACCAGGACAGGGCCATCGCATGATCACGCATGGCAGGACGATCGTAATCGCCGGTGCCGGCAGTATCGGATGCTACGCCGGCGGCTGCCTGATACTTGCCGGACGAAAGGTGGTTCTGCTGGCGCGGCCTCGCATCGAGAAGGCGCTGCAAAAAGGTGGATTGCGCATCACCGACCGTGATGGCCGCGACCGATCCGTCAAGCCGGAGGCATTGTCGGTCACCGCCGATCCGGCCGCGGCATTCCCCGGTGCCGATGTCATCCTGCTAACGGTCAAGAGCGGCGCGACGCAGGACATGGCCGGGCTTATTGCGGCCCATGCCCGACCGGATGCGGTGGTACTCAGTCTGCAGAACGGCGTCGACAATGCCGATAAGTTGCGAGCCCATCTCGCCGCCCGGCGGGTGCTCGCGGGCATGGTGCCGTTCAACGTGGTCCAATCGGCGGAGGGCGAATTGCCGCTTCGTCTGCACCGCGCCAGCGGCGGCAAGGTGATGATCGAACAGGGTCCGACAGGCCTTGACGAACTGCTTGACGTTGAGGGCTTTGCCGTTGCCACGCATGGTGACATCGAAGCGGTGCTATGGGGCAAGCTGCTGCTCAACCTCAACAACGCGCTGGTGGCGCTTTCCGGCCTGCCGCTGGCGGCAGAGCTTGCCGATCGCCGCTGGCGGCTGATCCTGGCCGGCCAGATCGACGAAGCATTGGCGGCAATGATGGCGACGGGCATCGAACCCGCTCGCATCGCCGGCCTGCGTCCCGCGCTGCTGCCGAAAGTGCTTCGCCTGCCCGACTGGCTGTTCAAGTTCTTGGCGCGGCGGATGCTTGCCATCGACCCTGCCGCGCGTTCGTCGATGTGGGATGACCTTCAGCGCCGCCGGCCGACGGAGATCGGCGAACTGCAAGGCGCGGTCCTGCGTTTGGCCGAAAAGGCCGGCACGCCGGCGCCGTTGCTGAAGCATGTTACGGCACTGGTGCGCGCGGCCGAGCAGAAGAGGCGCGGATCGCCCTGCCAGACGCCGGAAGCCGTTGTCGCGACCGTCAGATCGTAGCCCGCACAGGCGCCCAGTAACGGCCCTTGCCGGTGCGCTTGGCCTCGTAGAGCGCATGGTCGGAACAGGTGAGCAGGATTTCCGGATCGCCTCCGTCGGCGGGTGCGCATGCGCTGCCGACGCTCAAGCCGACATGGATGGCGGAGCCGACCCCGAGGTCGAAGGGGACCGAGACCTTTTCGATGGCCCGCTTTGCCAGGTAGGTGGCCTCGATCTCCGAGGTTGCGGGCAAAAGAATGACGAATTCGTCTCCGCCGATACGGAAGACCACGTCCCCCGGACGGAAGCCGCGCTTCAATCGTTCGGCCACCTTGCGCAGCAGCACGTCGCCGACGGCGTGGCCAAAACGGTCGTTGACCTGTTTGAAACCGTCGAGATCCATGCTGAGCACTGCAAACGGCTTGCCGCCATTGGCGGCCGGCGCCGCAAGGTCGCGGCACATGTCGCGCAATTTCTCCTGCAGGAAGATGCGGTTTGGCAGGCCGGTCAGCGCGTCCTTGATGGCCAGGTCGCGATTGTCCAGTTCGGCGCGGATCATGCGGGCATTGATTGCGTGGTTCTGAAGCAGCACGATGATGACGCCGGCCACATAGAACGGCGTTTGAATTCCGACGATCGGCATTCCGGGCGCCGCAGAAAACAATGCACCGACCACGTAAGGCAGGCTTACGGCCAACATGACGAATATGGCGAAGCGCGGGGTCGCCGCATTGCGTGACGACACCACGCCGACGACGCCTGCGACATTCAAGGCGGCAAGTACGGAAAGCGCCATATTCCCGCTGGCAACACAGCCATAGCAGCCGAGGCCGAAAACGACCGACCAGACGCCGCTGGCTGCCATCAGGCCCGCCAGCGGCCCTTTCGAGCCGCGCCTGCGGGCCTGCTCGCATTCCCGCATCAGCAGAACGCGGACGGTGAAAAGCATCAGGTCGGCGGCAATCCAGGCGTAGGGCCACCAATCCCCGGTGGCAAGAGCGGCGCTGACCGCAACCAACAGAACGCTGATGGTGCCGAACAGGACCGCGAATTTGCGCTCGAAGGTGGTGTCGAGAAGCCGGGCGCGGACAGCTTCCGGTTCCAATTTCATCGGCGAAGAGAACCAGGCAAACAGGCGAGCGGCGGCGCTCCACGTTTTGCGCGGCTCGTTGGTGGTCAGGGATAGGTCGCTTGCCAGTCGAGCGCTCCGTGCCGGTCGACACAGTCTTCGCCGGCATGCTGGGCCAGGGTGATTAACATTCGCTTAGAGCATCCGGCGCAAAACCGGGCTTTCGGAACTCCCCGTTCCGCCGCTCTGGAGCAATTCCAGGAAAAGTGTGAAGCGGTTTTCCGTCCGGAATTGCGTCAAAACAAAAAGATAGAGCGGTTCGGCGTTTCTGCGAAACGATGAACCGTTCTAGCGGATCTGCCGCCGGATGGCCGGTTTTAGCTTGCCGGCCCCGGTTGTCTGCGGACTGCAGGCCGACGCGGCGGACCCGGCTCGGGATAGGTCTTCGCCGCACGTGCCGGCTGCCCATGAGGGGTTTCGATCAGCGTGATCTTCTGCCAGATCTTTCGCGAGAGGCTCGAAGCCAGGTTCTCGATGTCGTTGACGCCGTCGATGACCACGGCGTCATTGACCGACTGCGCAAACAGCGCGGCGATCTTGCCGGTGATCGACAGCATCTCGGAGCAGTAGTCGAGATAGCGGGCAAGGTCGGCGGCGTTGGTGATGCGGGCTGGCGAATGCGCAGTCGGCTTGAAACTGGCTGAAAGCGTTGCCGGATCCTTGGTCAGCTGGTGCATGTCGATGACGTGGATCAGCGAACGCAGCCCGTGGAGCTGGCGAAACACCCGCTTGCGCTTGATCCGCTCCTCGGAGCGAATCAGGGCCAGAAAGCCCAGCACCGCGAGGATGATCATGTTGAGGGAGGCTTCGATGCCTTGCATCGACTGGAAGGCATCGTGGTTTCCCGAGATGCGGCCGAGCGGCAGGATTGTGCCGACGAACAGGAACATCAGCGCTCCGACGACGAAGGCGGCGATGATGAGGCCGCGCAGCCACCAGATCGGCGCCTCCAGCGCCTTGGCTGCCTTTGCCAGATCGCGCGACAGCGACACGAGCTCGGCGGCGACGCCGCGCAAGCCGGCATCGGGAAAACGCTCGGCGACGCGCTCTTCCAGCCGTTCGGCGGTTTCGAGGATCAGTTTCGAATCAAGCGAGCGGTAGCGCATGACGAAATATCCGATCGGCGCTCAGGGTTCGGCCGGTGCGTTGGTGCGCTTGCCGTAGCGGTTGGGTCCCGGCTGCCCGGGAAATAGGCAAAGCACGAGGAAAGCGATAATCGAGACAACCGGCACGAACAGCACCAGCGCCGCAACGCCCGGCTTGTCGAGGTCGTGCAACCGCTTCACCGCCAGCACCACGTTCGACCAAAGCGAGGCAATGAAGGCGATGAAGAAAATGAACGACCACATGTTGCTCTCGGTAGTGCCTTCCGGAACCAGCGTGAAACGGTAGAGTGGGAGGGCCTGTATGATGGCCACCAGCAGTCCTCCCAGAAAATAGGCCGCGCGGCTGACGCGGCCCGAAGTTCTGAAGAAAAGCCAGATGAGGTCTGATCTGTCAGGCAAGCGAATTCCGTCCGTATTCGTTGAGAAAGATCAATCGCGCAGCAATTCGTTGATCGATGTCTTGGAACGGGTTCTGGCGTCGACCCGCTTGACGATGACGGCGCAGTAGAGGCTGGGGCCGGGCTCGTTGTTTGGAAAAGGCTTGCCCGGCAGCGAGCCGGCGACGACGACGGAATTAGGCGGCACCTCGCCGTAGAAGATCTCGCCGGTGGCGCGGTCGACGATCTTGGTCGACTGGCCGATGAAGACGCCCATGCCGAGCACCGAGCCTTCGCGCACGATGCAGCCTTCGACCACTTCGGAACGGGCGCCGATGAAGCAATTGTCCTCGATGATGGTTGGGCCGGCCTGCATCGGCTCCAGCACACCGCCGATGCCGACGCCGCCCGACAGATGCACATTCTTGCCGATCTGGGCACAGGAGCCGACCGAAGCCCAGGTGTCGACCATGGTGCCGCTGTCGACATAGGCGCCGATATTGACGAAGGACGGCATCAGCACGGCGCCGGGCGCGACATAGGCGGAGCGGCGCACGATCGACGACGGCACGGCGCGGAAGCCCGCCTTCTCAAAATCGACGGCGCTCCAGCCGTCGAACTTCGAAGGCACCTTGTCCCACCATACCGCCTGACCGGGACCGCCCTTTATGATCTCCATCGGGGTGAGCCGGAACGACAGCAGCACCGCTTTCTTCAGCCACTGGTTGACGTGCCATTTGCCGTCGGCCTGCCGCTCGGCGACGCGGGCGACGCCCCGGTCGAGCAGGTCGAGCGCCGATTGGATGGCCTCGCGCGTCTCGCCGCGGGTTGCGGTCGAAATCGTGTCGCGTTCCTCGAAGGCGTTCTCGATAATCTCCTCGAGGCTCGCGAGATCGGGCTTCGACATGAATTCGCTCCATTACCAAGCTGTTAAGGGCCGGCGCCTTAACCTGTTTGAAAGTCGCGCGGACCCTATGTGAAGGCTTGGGGAGGGTCAATCGCGGCAGCGTCACGGGACGGCGCAGGTGAATGATTGGACGGGTAAAGCAAATATGACTCCCATGGAAAAGACGGGATGGACGCCGCTGCCGCATTCGGACGAGGATCTGGAGCGGTCGAGAAGCGTGCCGGACACGCCGCAAACGCGCGCGGAGACATACCGGCTGGCCTGGAACGATCCCGATTTCATGACGCGGCGCGAGTTGCGCGCGGTCAGGCTGCAGCTCGAACTGCTGAAACCGGAGATGATCCTGGCCGAGCGCGGCATCCAATCGACCGTCATCCTGTTCGGCGGCGCCCGCATTCCCGAGCCCGGCGGCGAAGCCTGGGCGGCCAAGAACGAGACGCAGAAGAAGAACCTCGAGCAAAACAGCAAATATTACGAGGAGGCGCGCAAATTCGCCCGCCTCTGCTCGCAGCAATCGGCCACCTCGTACTTTCGCGAATTCGTCGTGGTGACCGGCGGCGGGCCGGGCGTCATGGAGGCCGGCAATCGTGGCGCCGACGATGTTGGCGCGCCGTCGATCGGTCTCAACATCGTGCTGCCGCACGAGCAGGCGCCAAACGCCTACGTGACGCCGGAACTCTGCTTCAACTTCCACTATTTCGCGGTCCGCAAGATGCATTTCGTCATGCGTGCCAAGGCCGTTGCGGTATTTCCAGGCGGCTTCGGCACGATGGACGAGTTCTTCGAAACGCTGACCCTGATCCAGACCGGCCGCATGGAACGCGTGCCGGTCATCCTGTTCGGCAAGGCTTTCTGGGCAAGGGCGATCGACCTCGATTTCCTCGCCGAGCAAGGCACGATCACGCCCGGCGACCAGGATATCATCGATTTCGTCGACACTGCCGACGAGGCCTGGGGGATCGTCAGCCGCTTCTATAAACTTTGACATGCAAGCAAGGACTTGAAGCGCGCCGGCTGCCTCAAGCAGGGACTTCCACGATCGCCGTGAGAAAGCCGGCGAGGTCGTCGGTGACGAAGTCCACATCGTCCTCGTTGGCCGGGTCGCGTTCCCAGATTTCCGAGAAGGTCGGCTCGAAATTGCGCGGCACCACCAACACTGTGGTCATGCCCAGCGATTTCGGCACCGACAGGTTGCGGGCAAGATCTTCGAACATCACCGCATTTTGCCCGGTAACGGCGTGGAGTTCGGCAAATTTCTCATAGGATTGCCGCGCCGGCTTGGGGTTCAGTCCGGCTGCGACGATATCGAAAATATCATCGAAATGCTCGAGAATGCCCAACTGCCGCGCGGTGCGTTCGGCATGCCGGCGATCGCCATTGGTGAAGATGAATTTACGGCCGGGAAGCTGGCGAATGGCGGTGCCTAGGACGGGATCTGGAACCAGCCAGGAATAATCGATGTCGTGGACCTTCTCGAGAAAATCGTCGGGGTCGATGCCGTGGCGCGTCATCAATCCGTTCAGCGTCGTGCCATATTCGCGGTAGAGCTCCTTTTGCAGCTTGCGTGCTTCCTCGCGCGGCAGCGTCAGCAATTCTCCGACGTAGGCGGTCATCTTCACATCGATCTGCGAGAACAGATTCGAATGATGCGGATAAAGCGTGTTGTCGAGATCGAACACCCAGTCGGTGACATGGGCAAAGCGGGCGGGGTCGGGAAGTGTGGTCATACGTCCTTATGGCACGAAACGATCTTTCTAACAGGAGGTTTATCCACAACCTATGCGCGCCCTGGGTGGTAAAAATGGTGCCATGATTAAAATCTTAAGCATCGCCGAAAGGTGACATTCAGCGCTTTGTTGGAACCAAGACGGACCAGTGGGAGCAAGCGATGAATCGCATATTTCTAAAGTCTGCCGCCATCGCTTTCGCCTCCGTCGCGGTCTCGCTTTTGCTGACGCTGATCGTCGTGCCGGCAATGGGGTTTCCGATCAATCGCACCATCTGGCTGACATCCACCGTGTGCCCGCTCGCGCTTGCCTGGAGCGTCGGCGCCTATACGTTCTGGCAGGGCGAAAGGTTGCAGACCGCGCATCGCGAGCTCGCCCGCGCCCATGCCCAACTCGCCGCCGCGCACAGGCGTTTGGCGGAAAAGGCGAGCCGCGACGACATGACCGGCATGCTCAACCGCGAAAGTTTCTTTGCCGCTCTCGACGGCTCCCGGCGCAAATCCGATCGCGGGGCATTGCTGATCGTCGATGCCGACCATTTCAAGACCATCAACGACAGCTACGGCCATCTGATCGGCGACGATGCGCTGCTCCTGATCGCAAACGCGATAGAGCGTGGCGTGCGCAGCGGCGACGTGCTTGGCCGCATCGGCGGCGAGGAATTCTGCGCCCTTCTGATTGGTGCCACCGAACACGAGGCCAGGCGCGTCGCCGAGCGCATCCGGCGTGAAGTCGAGCGTATCCGTTTCCGGCCCGTCGACGAACGAACGGTTCCGCTGACAGTCAGTATTGGCGGCATCACCTGCGGCAGAGACGCCGCAGTGTCGGAGCTAATGCGCGCCGCCGACCAGCGGCTCTACGAGGCCAAGCATCGCGGCCGCAATCTGTCGATCATCGACCGCGATATTTCCGAAGCCGCCTGAGCTCGGCCCTAAGCCTTCTGCTGCATTCAACCGCGCCGCTGCCAGACTGTCAAAATCCGAAGATGGCGATGCGGAACAGCAGGGCGGCCGCCGCCACCGCCACCAGAGCGATGCCAAGGCCAATGGGAGAGCCCCAGCCATACCACTCCATCGCCAGCTTGGCATATTTGAACTCCTCGGCCGGTGTGAGTGGGCCGCGCGTCGGGGTCTGATTCATGTTTCACTCCTTGCAGGCTGCGACAGGCCTTGCCTTGCGCCTGATGCAGCATATTACTATAATGGACGTAATGTTAGGCAGATTGATAGTTAGATGGTCGAAATAAATTCGTCAAGCATGAATCGGGCCGACATGAAGACCGCCATCAGCCTTGCCATTATGGGCTGGCAGGACGCGACGCAGGCTTATGACGAGGCAGTGGGCGATAGGCTTGGGCTGAGTATGGCGGAACGCCATTGCCTGGCGCTGCTCTATGGCGGCCCGCGATCGGCTGGCGAGGTCGCGGCCGCAACAGGATTGACGCCGGCCGCGGTCACCGCGCTGATCGACCGGCTGGAGGCGCGCGGCCTGCTGACACGAACGCGCAGCCTTGAGGACAGGCGCAAGGTGGTCATAGAGGCGACGGAACTCACGCGAGAACTATCGACGCGCTATTATGGCGCGATCGCGCAGGAGGGGGAAAAGGTGATCGCCACATTCAGCGACACTGAGCTCGCCACGATCCTGCGCTTCGTCACGGCGTCCCTCGACCTTCAGCGCGACCAACTGGCCCGGCTGAAGGCCGAGGCGTTGGAAACAGCCGACAGCCTATAGGCTCGCCGGGTCGAGCGCTGGCTCGCCTTTGCGGCGCGCCACGATCGCCGCAAGATCGGCGGTCTCGAAAGCATCACGCAGGGCGTCGAACGACGGCAGCACGAAATAGGCGCGCTGGAACTTATCGATCTCGTAGCCGGTGCGCATTACGGTTTCCAGGTCGAAGGGGACATGGTGCGCCTCGCCGCCTTCGACCGCGAACTGAAGCTCGGTGAAGGATGACATCAGCCCGGCACCGAAAGCCTTCAGCGGCTGGCCCGGCTCGCGTATCAGCCCGTATTCGACGGTGTACCAGTAAAGCCTGGTGATCATCTCGTCGCCGCCGAGCGCAATCACGCTGTCGGCCTTTTTGCCATACATCTGCATGAAGTCGGCAAAGACCGGCTGCGTCAGGATCGGCACGTGACCGAAGAAATCGTGGAACATGTCGGGCTCGACGATGTAGTCGAGCTCCTTTTGGGTTCGCAGCCAGTTGGTGACCGGGAAGCGGCGGTTGGCGAGGTGGTCGAAGAACGGCTGGGCGGGGATGAGCCCCGGCACGGCGACGATCTCCCAGCCGGTGAGCTTGCGCAGCTTCTCGCTGACCGCACCGAAATCCGGGATCTTGTCGAGAAGGCCGAGCGCCGCAACGCCATCGAGATAGGAATGGTGGGCGAGCTTCCTGGTCAGCTTCGTCTGGCGGTCGCACAGCGTGCGCCACACCGCCTGTTCTTGGTCGCTATAATTGTAGCCCTGCGCCACGGTGAAATCGGCACGGCAGACCGAATAATCGCCGCGAAGGCCTCGCGCAGCGCATTCGCGGGCATAGTCGGCAACGTTCATTGTCATGGCTTGCTCTCCCTGGAAATCATGATCAGCGGATTGCCGGAAATTCTAGCGGGATGGCGCGAGGCAAATCAGCTTTGATGGTGGCTCAAATGCGGGGTTGGAGGTAAAAGACTCCACGGTCGAGCTTTGGGAGAGTGAAAATGCCTCAGTTTGATGAATTCGAGATCAAGATGCTCGACATCCTGCAACGCGACGGGCGCAAGCCGGTCTCCGAATTGGCGCAGGAGATTGGGCTGTCGACGACACCTTGCGCGCGGCGCTTCGAGGCCCTTCAGCAAGCGGGCATCATAAAGGGCTTTGCTGCGGTGCTCAGCCGCCGCGCCGTCGGGCTGATGGTCGAAGTGTTCATCCAGGTGCGCCTCGTAACCCACAGCGACGGCTCGCCCGAAACCTTTATCGCCGCCGTGCAACGCATGGACGAGGTGTCGTCGTGCTGGACGATGACTGGAGACTACGATTTCCTGCTGCATGTCATGGTGCCGTCGGTCGACGAGCTCAATGCCTTCGTCATGCACCGGCTGATGCGGCTCGAAGGCGTGCGCGACGTACACACGCAGCTTGTGCTGCAGAACATCAAGGGACCCGGCCATGTCCCGCTTGCACATCTCAGACGATAGGCATTTCTGCGGAAAAGCTGCACACAAACTGCTGAAGCGAGCCAATCTCCAGAGCTAGATCGCCGACTACGACATGCGGACCGCCATTGCATAAGGCCCGCCATGAAAATCGTCTTGATCAACCCGCCGCATACCGCCATCGGCAGCCGTGTGCCGGACGACCATCTGCCGCCGCTCGGCTTGCTGGCACTGGGCGGTCCGCTGATCGACGCGGGACATCAACTACGGCTTGTGGACGCCGAATTCGGGCCGATGGCGCTTGCCACGCTGGTCCGGGACGCCTTGAGCGACCATCCCGACTGCATTCTGATCGGCCATTCCGGCTCGACCTCTGCACATCCGACAGCCCTGCTGATCGCCGGCATGGTCAAGGACATCGAGCCAGCGACAATCCTGATTTATGGCGGCGTGTTTCCGACCTATCACTGGCGCGACATACTGGCCGAAACGCATGCCTTCGACTTCATCGTGCGCGGCGAGGGCGAGGCGACAATCGTCGCGCTGGTCGAAGCGCTTGAGAAACGCAAGCCGCTGTCGGACGTGGCGGGGATCGCTTTTCGTGACGATTTGCGCCAGCCCTTTGCCACCAAGCCGGCAAGAACGATCGCCAACCTCGACGTCTACCGCATCGGCTGGGAACTGATCGATTTCAGTCGCTACAGCTATTGGGGAGGCAAGCGTGCGGTGGTCATGCAGTTCTCGCGAGGCTGCCCACATCTGTGCAATTATTGCGGCCAGCGCGGCTTCTGGACGCGATGGCGGCATCGCGACCCCGTGAAGTTCGCGCAAGAGATCGCCTGGCTGCATCGCGAGCATGGCGTCGAGCTGATCAACCTCGCCGACGAGAACCCGACATCCTCCAAAAAAGCCTGGCGCGCCTTTCTCGATGCGATGATCGCCGAGAATGTGCCGGTACTGATCGTCGGCTCGACCCGCGCCGACGACATCGTCCGCGACGCCGACAGCCTGCATCTCTATCGCAAGGCCGGCGTCATCCGCTGGCTGCTTGGTATGGAAAACACCGACGAGCAGACGCTCCAGTTGATCCGCAAGGGCGGCAGCACCTCATCCGACCGCGAGGCGATACGGCTGCTGCGCCTCAACGGCATCTTGTCGATGGCGACCTGGGTGGCCGGTTTCGAGGACGAAAGTTTGCGCGACCTCTGGCGCGGCTTCCGCCAGCTGATCGCTTATGACCCCGACCAGATCCAGGCGCTCTATGTGACGCCGCATCGCTGGACGCCGTTCTTCAGGATTGCCAGGGACCGCAAGGTGATCCAGCTGGACGCCCGCCTGTGGGACTACAAGCATCAGGTCCTGCAGATGACCCGCCTCAAGCCGTGGATGTTGTTCTTCGCCGTTAAGCTGATCGAACTGGCCGTGCAGTCGCGGCCCAAGGCGCTGGCGCGCATCCTGTTCCACAAGGATCCGGAGCAACGGCATTCGATGCGCTGGTACACCAAAATGGGCCGCCGCGTCTGGTTCCGCGAAGTCTGGGGCTTTCTGGTCCGCGACCGCCGCCTGAAAAATGGCCCGACGCTCGCCGAATTCTGGGGCGCGCCGCAAGACGAGGAAGAGGAATCGATGGTTGTCGAACGCCTGTCGCGTCAGTCCGTGACCGCTATTTCGCCAAACGCTTGAGCCCCTCAGACACCCGGCCTCACGGCACGATCAGCGTGCCGGCGCCGTGTTCGGTGAACAGCTCGAGCAGCACCGCATGCGGCGTCTTGCCGTTGAGGATGACGACGCCTGCGACGCCGCGCTCGATTGCCTCGATGCAGGTCTCGACTTTGGGGATCATGCCGCCCGAGACAGTGCCGTCCTTGATCAGGGCCTTGGCCTCGGCCACGGTCAACTCGTCGATCAGCTTCTTGTCCTTGTCGAGCACGCCGGGCACGTCGGTAAGGAACAGCAGGCGCGTCGCCTGGCAGGCGCCGGCGATGGCGCCGGCAAACGTGTCGGCGTTGATATTGTAGGTATGGCCGTCGCGGCCGGGCGCCACCGGCGCCAGCACCGGGATCATTTCGGACCGCGCCAGGAGGTCGAGCAATGTGCGGTCGACCTCGACAGGCTCACCAACGAAGCCCAGGTCGAGCACCCGCTCGATGTTGGAATCCGGATCGATCATGGTCTTGCGCGCCTTTTCGGCAAACACCATGTTGCCGTCCTTGCCGCACAGGCCGATCGCCCACTCGCCCTCGGCATTGATCAGCGCGACGATCTCCTTGTTGATCGACCCGGCCAGCACCATCTCGACAATCTCGACGGTCTTCTGGTCGGTGACGCGCAAGCCGCCCTCGAATTTGGATTCGATGCCCATTTTGCTGAGCATGGCGCCGATCTGCGGCCCGCCGCCATGCACGACGATCGGGTTGACGCCGGATTGTTTCAAAAGTGCGATGTCGCGGGCGAAAGCCTTGCCGAGCGCGATGTCGCCCATCGCGTGGCCGCCATATTTCACCACGACCGTCTTGTTCTCGTAGCGCTGCATATAGGGCAGCGCCCTTGAAAGCAGCGCGGCCTGCATTTCGGCGGTGGCGGCGACATCCGTCATCGGCGTGGTTCCCAGCTTGGCATGAACGGCGGCGTCTTAGCGGGAATTGGACGAGGGAGCAAACGGCTTTGCTGTCACGATCGATCAAATCACCGCCTATGCCGGCCGCTGGAGCGGCGCCCGTCGGCCCAGCCAGCCCGAGATCCTTTCCATCTGCGCGGCGAACGACAAAAGCGTTTCCTCGTCGCCGGGGCGGCCGGCGGCCTGGACGCCGAGCGGCAGGCCGGCATCGGTGACGTAAACCGGCAGCGTGATCGACGGTTGCCCGCTGACGTTCTGGATCGCCGGCCAGTGGGTGAACCACAGGCTCTTGTCCATCAGCTGGCCGAATAGCGGCTTGAACTTCAGCAGGCCGGCGAGGCGCAGTCTGTCCAGGACATTCTCGATGAATTCGTCGGCGCCTTTCGGGTCCATGGTGCCGCAGGCGAGCGGCGGGTGCGCGATAACTGGCATCAGCACAGCATCATAGTGCGCGGTTTCGGCGATAAGCCGGCGCGAAGTGGCGTGCAGCCGCTGCAGGCCGGCATAGATTTCGCCGGCCGAGAGAATTTCACCGAACCGGCTCATCACGCGCGTGGCGCGTTCGATGTCGCCTGAGATGGAGCGGCCGACGCGCAAGGCCTCGCCACGCATCGTGCCGGCCACCGCCGCAGCGACGGTTCTGGCGAAATCGGCGATGAAATCGCGATCGATATAGGGCAGGTCGATCTCCTCGACGCTGTGTCCGCCTTCGCGCGCCAGCCCGATCGCCGCATCCAGAGCTTTCAACGTCTCTTCCGATATCGGCAGACCGAGCGGCGATTTTCGATAGAAGGCGAGCTTGAGCTTGCCCGGATCGCGCCCAGCCGCCGCAGTGAAACTGCCGTTCGGCGAGGGTGCCGCGTAGGGCGACAGCGGGTCAGGCCCGTGGGTCAGGTCGAGCAGCAGGGCCGTATCGCGCACCGAGCGGGCCAACGCATGGTCGACGACGAAGCCGTACCAGCTTTCGGTGACGAGCGGCGTCAAGGGTACGCGGCCGCGCGAGGTTTTCAGCCCGATCAGCCCGGTACAGGCCGCAGGCACCCTGATCGAGCCGCCGCCATCCGACGCATGCGCCATCGGCACGACGCCGGCCGCGACCAGCGCAGCCGCACCGCCCGAGGAACCGCCGGTCGTGTGCGCGGTGTTCCATGGATTGCGGGTGACGCCGTAAGCCACCGATTCGGTCACCAGCCTCAGCCCGTGTTCGGGTGCGGTGCTGGTGGCGATCGGGATCAGGCCGGCGGCCAGATAGCGTTCCGTCATCACCGAGCTGAAATCGGGGGTGAAAGCTGGGATGCGGCTGCCGCCATGCGTCGGCACGCCCTTCATGGCGATGCCGAGGTCCTTCAGCGCAAAGGGCACTCCGGCAAACGGCAGCTTGTGGTCGACGGTTTTCGCTCGCGCCCGCGCCGCCTCAAAAAGCGGTTCGGCGATGGCGTTGATCTCCGGCAGGGTGGCCTCGGCCCGGGCGATCGCCGCATCGACGAGATCTTGCGGTGTGATCTCTCCCTTGTGCACGAGTGCGGCCTGGCCGGTTGCGTCATGCTCCCACAGAATCCGCTCGATCGACATGGTCGCCCTCCCGCTCATTGCAAGCTAGCGGGCGGCGATTTCATTGGCAATCGACGCTGGCGTTGGCGGTGCGCAAGACCATTTCAGTCGTTGCAAATACATTGCAATCGCCTAATTTGGCGGCGGATGACGCCGCAGGACATCAGCAACCTGATTGTCCGGACTTCGATGAAGGACCGGGCTGCGTTCGATCTGCTCTACCGGCAGACCAGCGCGAAACTTTTCGGCGTCTGCCTTCGTGTATTGAAGGATCGGGGAGATGCAGAAGAAGCGCTTCAAGAGGTCTTCGTCAAGATATGGACGAAGGCGGACCGTTTCGCCGTTTCGGATCTGAGCCCGATCTCCTGGCTGGTGGCCATTGCGCGCAATCATGCGATCGATCGGATCAGGGCGCGGCGAGAGCCTGCCGCCTATATCGATGCCGCGCTCGACGTGGCCGATCCGGCGCCGGGGCCGGAGGCCATGGCCGTGGCGGGCGGTGAGTCCGAACGCATTTACCATTGTCTCAAGGAATTGGAGAAGGACCGGGCGGCGGCCGTCCGGGGCGCCTATCTGGATGGCAAAAGCTATGCCGAACTGGCGGAGCGCTATGGCGTACCGCTGAACACGATGCGGACCTGGCTGCGGCGCAGCCTGTTGAAACTGAGAGAATGCCTGGAAAGATGACGCTGGCTGACGACAATGGACCGGAACGTGGGGGCGACGACCTGTTCGCCGCCGAATACGTTCTTGGCGTTCTGGCCGCCGATGAACGCGAGATCGCGTCGCGCCGCATCGATGCGGACGCCGCCTTCGCGCGCCTTGTCGATGCCTGGGAGGCGCATCTTTCGCCGATGGCCGCCGCCTATCCGGAGACAGAGCCTCCGATCAGGGTCAAGGAAGCATTGGACCGCCGGCTGTTCGCTGCAGAGCCGCGCGCCGGCCTGTGGTCGAGCCTTGGCTTCTGGCGCGGTCTTGCCGCCGCCATTGCGGCGCTGGCGATCTACATCGCCGTGCCTTACTTCCGCCCGTCCACCGAACCGCCGCAGGCGCGGCTTGTCGCCTCGCTGGCGGCCGAAGGCAGCGACGTCAAATATCTCGTCGTCTACGATGCCGCCCGTCACGAGGTCGGTCTTTCCCACGTTTCCGGCGAGCGGGCCGCCGGCAAGGACTTCGAGCTGTGGATGATCGAAGGCAAGAAGGCGCCGGTGTCGATGGGCGTCATCCCGGCCGGTGCGACCGCGCATTTGGCCATCCCGCCCGCCGTCCAGGAGAAATTGGCGCAAGGCGCCGTGCTTGCGGTCAGCGTTGAGCCTGCCGGCGGTTCACCGACCGGCCAGCCGACTGGACCGGTGGTCGCAGCGGGCGATCTGAAGAGCATCTGACCGCTTCTCATCTCCGGAAGCAGACCTGAAATCTATCTCCCGCGATTTAAACGCATGCAAAGCTTGTTGGCGGCTGTCGATCCGCGCCGGGCAAATTGCAGCGACAAATATTTTTTGCGGAGAGGGCGAAACTCCAGCATTTCTATCGCGTATCTCCTTGCGTTCCCAAATGAGGGGAACGATAACCCGAGGAGATTGAAATCATGCGTAAATTCGCCACCATTTTGCTTGCCGGCACGGTCGCCATTTCCGCGCTCGCCACCATTGCCTATGCTCAAAATCCGATGGTCGGCGGCGCCGCCATGTATGCCCAGAAAAACATCGTCGAAAATGCTGTCAACTCGAAGGACCACACGACGCTGGTCGCTGCCGTCAAGGCAGGCGGCCTGGTCGATACGCTGCAAAGCGCTGGCCCCTTCACTGTGTTCGCGCCGACCAACGAGGCCTTTGCGGCACTTCCAGCCGGCACGGTGGAGACGCTGCTCAGGCCTGAAAACAAGGACAAGCTCGTCAAGATCCTGACTTGCCATGTCATCGGCGCCAAAGCGATGGCCGCCGACGTGGCCAAGATGGTGAAGAACGACGGCGGCACCCACAAGGTCAAGACGGTCGGTGGTTGCGAACTGTCGCTCAAGGCCGACGGCGGCAAGGTCACCGTGACCGACGAGAACGGCAACGTCGCCAATGTGACGATCGCCGATGTCGAGCAGTCCAACGGCGTCATCCACGTCGTCGACAAGGTTCTCCTGCCGAAGATGTAACAAACGCACGCTGCCGGCGAAGATATCGCTAAGGGCCTCCCTGCGCACACTCCGCGCCGTTCACGCAAGATGTGGATAGGCGCGGAGTCCCGCTTTGAGGACAGCGATCGTCACCGGCTTTTGATTTCCGTGTGGCGGTCGAATTTGGCACAAGCAATGACAGGAGGAATGGCCATGAACCGTCGCGAGCTTCTTTTGAGTGGTGCGGCAGCCATTGGCGTTGTCGCAGGCGCCACCGCGCTGCGCATGGGCGGAGCCCAGGATGCAGGCGCGGCTGAGACTTTCGAGGTTACCAAGACCGAAGCCGAGTGGCGCGCCATCCTGTCCGACGCGGCCTTCAATGTGCTGCGCAAGGAGGGCACGGAATACCCGGGCACCAGTCCGCTGCTCAACGAGCACCGCAAAGGCATCTTCGCTTGCGCCGGCTGCGGCCTGCCGGTCTATTCGTCAGAGACCAAGTTCGATTCCGGCACAGGCTGGCCGAGCTTCTGGCAGGAAATCCCGAATTCCGTCGGCAAGACCGTGGACAGGTCTTTGGGCATGACCCGCACGGAGGTCCATTGTCGCCGCTGCGGCGGCCATCTCGGCCACGTATTCGACGACGGTCCGCCGCCGACCGGGTTGCGACACTGCATCAATGGCGTTGCCTTGACCTTCAAGCCGGCGACGGCGTGAGGACGGCTGCGACCCTGACTTTGTCGGAGCGCGAGAGGACTTCGTAATGGTTGATTTTGCGCATGACCCCGAAAATCGCATTTCGGGGTCATGCGCGAGGGCGCCAGGCGGGGGATCCAGCGCGCCTCAATGGCCTCCGCCACCGCCGCCCTGAGCGGCTGGCTTGCGGATCACCAGGGTGAAGAGCCCAAGCGTCGCGAACAAAACCGTCAGCATGAAGAATACGTCCATGAACGACAGCAGCGACGCCTGCTGCTGGACCATGCCTGACAGTTTGGAGATGGCCGCCTTGGAGGCGTCGAGCCCGGCGGTCTGCTCGAAGTTGAGCGTCATGTTCTGCAGCTTCTGCTGCGCAGCGGCACTTCCCCATTGCACGTGCTCGGAGAGCCTGGCGTAGTGGAAGGCATTGCGGTCGATCAGCACGGTGTTGATGACTGCCAGGCCGACGGCGCCGCCGAGATTGCGGGTCAGGTTGAACAGGCCAGACGCATTCTTCAGCCGCTCCGGCGGCAAGGTTCCGAGCGCAATGTTGTTGATCGGCACCATGCAAAGCATCATCGAGCAGCCGCGCAGGATCTGCGGGATCAGCAGTTCATAGAAATCCCAGTCGGCGGTTAGATGCGTCATCCACCAGGTCCCCGTGGCGAAGCCGAAGAAGCCGATCATCATCATGATGCGCGGGTCCATCTTGTTCGACAGGATGCCGGAGATCGGCGCAGTGAAGAACATGGCTAGGCCGCTGACGAACAGCGCCTCGCCGATCATCATCGAATCGTAGCCGCGGATCCGCCCCAGGAACACCGGATAAAGATAGGTCAGACCGTAGAGGCCGATGCCGACGACGAAGGAGAACAGCGAGCCGAAGGCAAAATTGATATTGCTGAAAGCCCTCAGATCGACAATCGGCTCCTCGGCGGTGAACACGCGCCAGAAGAACAGCACCGCGCCGAAGGTCATGATGACGGCGCAGATGAACACCGCCTGATCCTGCAGCCAGTCGTTGTTGGGACCTTCCTCCAGCACATATTCCATGCAGCCGAGGAAGGCGGCCATGCCGGCAAGCCCCCACCAGTCGAACTTGCTGAACAGCTTGAGATTGGGTTTGTCGAAGTCGATCAGCGACCAGGCGGCCGTCGTCACCAGAATGCCGGGCACGACGTTGACCAGGAACAGCCAGTGCCAGGACATGGCATGGCTGATATAGCCGCCGACGGTCGGGCCGATGGTTGGCGCCAGCGTCGCTACCAGGCCGATCATCGGCGAGACGATGGCGCGACGCGACGGCGGGAAGATGGTGAAGGCGGCTGCAAAGACGCTCGGGATCATGCCGCCGCCGATGAAGCCCTGCACGGCGCGGTAGACGATCATCTGGTCGATATTGGTTGCGGTCGCCGCCAGCGCGCTGGCCGCGGTGAAACCTGCCGCCGAGATTGTGAACAGCACCCGCGTCGACAGCATCCGGCTGAGGAAGCCCGACAGCGGGATCATCACCACCTCGGCAATCAGATACGCCGTCTGCACCCAAGGAATCTCGTCCGAACTGGCGCTCAGGCCCGCCTGGATCTCGGCCAGCGAGGCCGAGACGATCTGGATGTCCAGGATGGCCATGAACATGCCGAACACCATTGCCAGGAAGGCGATGACGCGGCGTGTCGAGATGTGGTCAACCGGCACCGGCATGGCTGGCGTCGGCGCCGATCCTGCAGTTAGGGTTGCGGTCGCCATGACCTTTGCTCCCGGTTCCGCTTTACTTCGATGCCGAAGGCGCCGTGCGGCTGTCGACGGCGACGACGACGCTCAGGCCGGCGCGCAGCTTGCCCGTCTTCAGCACATCCGCGGGCACGTCGATGCGAACCGGAACGCGCTGCACCACCTTGGTGAAATTGCCTGTGGCGTTCTCCGGCGGCAGCAGCGAGAACACTGCTCCCGAAGCCGGGGCCAGCGACGACACGGTACCCTCGATGTCCTGACCGTCGATCGCGTCGACCGACACTCTGACCTTTTCACCAGGCACCAGCCGGGCAAGCTGGGTCTCCTTGAAGTTGGCGACGATGTAGAGCTTGTCCATTGGCACGATGACGGCGAGCTTCTGTCCGGGGCTGATCAGGTCGCCCTGCTCGACCGAGCGGTTGCCGACCACGCCGTCATAGGGTGCGCGCAGCACGGTGAAGGACAGATCCCGCACCGCCTTGTCGTGGGCAAGCTGCAGCGAGGCCAGCGTGCTTGCCGATTCCGCCCGCTGCGCCTGAAGCACGCCGATATTGGCCTGAGCCGCCGCGATCTGCGCGTCGGCGCCGGCTAGTGCGGCATTGGCTTGCTCGACCGCCGTCTGGGCATCGTCCAACTGGGCCTGGGTACCGACGCGGGTCTTGAGCAACTGGGCGGCACGAACCTGAGCTCGCTTCGCATTATCGGCCGCGGCCTGGTCGGCGGTCTTCTGCGCCTGCGCCTGCTTGAGCGAGGCGCGCGCCGCCTCGGTCTGGGCATCGATGCGGTCGAGCGTCTTGCTCAACGTGGCGATCTGCGCCTCGGCCTGGGCAACGGCTATCTTGTAGTCGCCGTCATCGACGATCAGCAGCGGGTCGCCGGCCTTCACCTGCTGGTCCTCGGTCACTTTGACCTGATCGACATAACCCGAGATTTTTGGCGAGATGAACGCCGTGTCGGCCTGGACATAGGCGTCGTCGGTCGTGATCATGAAGCGCCCGTCGGTCCAGTAATCATAGCCATACCAGGCGCCGGCGCCCAGCAGGGCCAGGCCGATGATGGGCAGCAACATCGAGCGCATCGAGCGCTTCTTCTTGGCGGGAGCCAGCGGGGTGACGTCGGCGGGCTTGAGAGGGGTTTCCGGCGCTTCGATCGCAGGCTGGACCTTGGCACTGGGGAAGGGGCGGACTTCGGCACTGGTGGGCGCGTTCGAGGACATGATATCTCTCTAAAATTAACTGGCGCTGAATTTTGTCAGACTGAACCGTTCGGTTCGATCTCGACGTTGACTTAGCGCTTAAAGAGGACCATATCAAGAGCAATCGAACCGGATGGTTCGAATTATTTTACGAGGTGTGACATTATGGCCGAAGCCCCCAAGGCCGCTCCTTTGCCTGATTCAGGCCCATTGTCCAGCGCCGGCAAGGAGCAGTGCGATCTGCTGGACAGTCTGCCGCGCGGCCGCCCGGCCGCGGGGCAAGACCCGGTTAAGCGCAGCCAGATCATCGACGGTGCGCGCCGTGTCTTCATCGACAAGGGCTTCGAAGCCGCGTCGATGAACGACATTACGCGCGAGGCCGGCGTGTCCAAGGGCACCATCTATGTCTACTTCGCCAACAAGGAAGAGCTGTTCGAAGCGCTGATCGAGGAAGAGCGCGGCACGATTTTCAAGAACATGTACGAAGTGCTCGACCAGATTGGCGACCTTCGCCAGACGCTGGTGAAGTTCGGCATCGTGCTGTCCATGAAGATCACTTCGGCGAGGGTCATCCTAGCGCAGCGGACGGTGATCGGCGCGTCGGAACGCATCCCGGAGCTTGGTGCCCGGTTCTACGAACGCGGCCCGAAGCGTGGCCATGACAGGGTCGTCGTTTTCCTCAACATGGCTATCGAACGCGGCCTGCTGAAGATCGACGACGTCGAGCTTGCCGCCTATCAGTTCACCGAGCTGTGCCTGGCCGGTCTTTTCCGCCAGTGCATTTTCGCCTATCGCACCAAGGCGCCAAGTGCGGCCGAGATCGAACACATCGTCAGGTCGGGCGTCGATGTGTTCCTGAAGGCCTACGGCACCGAACAGCTTGCAGAGCAGGAACGGGTCTCCAGCCCCGCCTGACAGGCTGCCAGGGTCGGTGGCCTATCCGCCATTGGCGGCGAGCACGATCGCCGCACGCAATCCCTCGAGGCCCTCGCTCTTTTCCGACGACGTGGCGAGCACGAAGGGAAATGCCGCCGGGCGTTTCTTGATCTTCTGGAGCGTTTCCTCGATCAGCCGCGGTACCCCCGCCGCCTTGATCTTGTCGGTCTTGGTCAGCACGATCTGATACGACACCGCCGCCTTGTCGAGCAGCGACAGCACCTCGTCGTCCTTGGCCTTGATGCCATGGCGGGCATCGATCAGCACGTAGACGCGCTTCAGCGTCACCCGGCCCTTGAGATAGTCGAACACGAGCTTCGTCCACTCGTCGACCTTTTCCTTCGGTGCCGTGGCGTAGCCATAGCCTGGCATGTCGACCAGCGCCATCGGCGGCAGATCGGCGCCTTCTCCCGAAAATCCGCCAGGCACGAAATAGTTGAGCTCTTGCGTGCGGCCCGGCGTGTTGGAGGTGCGCGCCAGCCCCTTTTGGTTGACCAGCGCGTTGATCAGCGACGATTTGCCGACATTGGAGCGGCCGGCAAAGGCGATCTCGGGTGGACCCTCCGGCGGCAGGAATTTCATCGCCGGCACGCCGCGGATGAAGATCCAGGCTCGCGTGAACAATTCGATGCCGATCGTGGTCTTGTTCAACGCGTTCAAACCGCTGCCTCCAGAAGAAAAATGTTGCTGCCACGAATGGCATCGAGATTGCGGCTGATCTTTTCCACCGGCCAGTGCCACCACGCTAGCGCCAGCAGCCGCCGGATGGTCCTGTCGTCGAAGCGCATCTTCACCACCTTGGCCGGATTACCGGCGACAATCGCATAGGCTGGCACATCGTGCGTCACCACCGACTTTGCCGCGACGATAGCGCCGTCGCCGATTTTCACGCCCGGCAGCATCACCGCTTCCATGCCGATCCAGACGTCGTTGCCGACGATTGTGTCGCCACGCACCTCCTTCGACCATGTCGCCGGGTCGAAGCCTTCCTCCCAGCCGTGACCAAAGATGTTGAACGGATAGGTCGAAAAGCCGGACATGGCGTGATTGGCGCCGTTCATGATGAAGCGCGCGCCTTCGGCAATGGCGCAGAACTTGCCGATGATCAGCCTGTCGCCGATGAACGGATAATGATGCAGCACGCATTTTTCGGCGAATTTGTCGGGTCCGTCAGGGTCGTCATAATAGGTGAAGTCGCCGATCTCGATATTCGGCGCCGTCACCAGCGGCTTCAGAAAGCCGACGCGCGTGTGCAACGGGATCGGATGCTTGATCGATGGATTGGGTCCGGTCATATCGAGCTCCGTCGGCAACTGCCAGCCAGGTCAAAATAGCGCGATCCGTCCGGCAGTACCAATCGCTTAATCCAGGCGGGCAGCTTGTGCAAAAAGCCCCGGACGAGCCGGGGCTTTCTGGTTTCGCACTATCGGAGCGCCGGCTATTCCGCCGGCGACGGTTTCTTGCGGAACAGCGCGACCAGATTGTCCCACAATTCGATCTTGGCGCCTTGCCGCTTCATGATCACGCCCTGCTGCAGGATCGACAGCGTGTTGTTCCAGGCCCAGTAGATGACGAGGCCGGCCGGAAAACCCGCCATCATGAAGGTGAAGATCACGGGCATCCACGTGAAGATCGCCGCCTGCGTCGGGTCCGGCGGCGTCGGGTTCATGCGCATCTGCAGGAACATCGTCACGCCCATGATCAGCGGCCAGACGCCGATCATCAGCATGTGCGGCAAGGTAACGGGGATCAGCCCGAACAGGTTGAAAATCGATGTCGGGTCCGGCGCCGCCAGATCCTGGATCCAGCCGAAGAACGGCGCGTGCCGCATCTCGATGGTGATGTAGAGCACCTTGTAGAGCGAGAAGAACACCGGGATCTGCAATGCCACCGGCCAGCAGCCGGCGAGCGGATTGATCTTCTCGGTCTTGTAGAGCTCCATCATCGCCTGCTGCTGCTTCATCTTGTCGTCCGCGTATTTCTCGCGGATCTCGAGCATCTTGGGCTGCACCTTCTTCATGTTAGCCATCGACGCATAGGACTTGTTGGCGAGCGGGAAGAACAGCGCCTTGATGATGACGGTGGTGGCGAGGATCGCCAGACCGAAATTGCCGAAGAATTTGTAAAGCGTGTCGATCAGCCAGAACATCGGCTTGGTGATGAAATAGAACCAGCCCCAGTCGATCAGAAGGTCGAACTGGCGGATATGACGGTCCTTTTCATAGGCGTTGATCGTCGAAACTTCCTTGGCGCCGGCGAATATCTCCGATTCCACGGTCGTCGATTGCCCGGGAGCGATCGTGACCGGATCGGACAGGAAATCGGACTGGTAGCTGTGCGGGTGGGGCCCGCTCTTGAACTCGAAATAAGAGAATTTGGGCTGAAATTCGCGGCCGGCAGGCGGCACCAGGGTCACCGCCCAATATTTATCGGTGATGCCTAGCCAGCCGTCGGTCGACTTGCCTGGCTTGTATTCCTTGTCCGATTCGACCTTGGAGTATTTGTACTCTTGCAGGCCTTCGCTGCCGGTAACACCGATCAGGCCTTCGTGCAGCACATAAGTGCTGGCGATAGCCGGCTTGTCGAAACGGGTAACGCGGCCATAGTTCGACAACGTCGCGGGTGCCGAGCCCCCATTCTGGACCGTGTCGGACACGGTGAACATATATTGGCTGTCGACAGAGAAGGTGCGCTTGAAGGTCAGGCCCTTGTCGTTGGTGAAGGTGAGCGTCACTGGCGTCGCCGGCGTCAGCGTCGCATTGCCGTCGGTCTGCCAGACCGTGTCGGGGCCGGGCAGCCTGCCCACATCCGGCGTGCCGGAAAAGCCGATCTCGGCGAAATAGCCGTTCGGCAGGGACGCCGGGTTGAGCAACGCGATCTCGGGCGAAGTCTTGTCGACCGTCTCCCTGTAATGCTTGAGCCGGAGGTCGTCGAGGCGCGCACCGGTGAGGTTGATCGAGCCTTCGAGGCTCGGCGTGTCGATCTTGACGCGGCTGGTCGAGGCAATCGCCTGGTCGCGGCCGGCGGGCGTCACAGCGTCGCCGCCAGGCGCGCTCGGAATGGCGCCGGGCTGCACCGGTGTTTCGGTGGCGCCCGGGCTGGTGCCTTGGGCGGCCTTCTTCTGCTCCGCCACGCGCTGCTCTTCGATGCGGGCGGCTTCGCGCTGCATCTCGCTGCGCGGCATCACATAGAAATATTGCCAAAGCGCCAGGATCAGCACCGACAGTGCGATGGTGATGAAGAAGTTGCGGTTGTTTTCCATCGAAGCCCTTGGCCTATCGTGTTCCACGCAATCTGCGGGAGAGTTCGGCCTTCAACTGGCCGAACGGAGTCGTAAGCACGTCTTCGCGCCCGACGATGACATAATCATTGCCGGGCACCATGTCATCCGCGGCATGCGTGCGCACGGCCTCTCTCAGCCGCCGCCGGATGCGGTTGCGAACGACGGCGTTGCCGACCTTCCTGGTGACCGTATAGCCGACGCGCGGCGCCTCGCTGTCGCCGCGGCCCAGGACCTCGACGAGGAAAAGCCGCCCGCGGCGCTTTTCGCCACGGCGGACGGCCAGGAATTCCGCGCGCTTCAGAAGCCGCTTGGGATGGGGACCCGTTGGCTTGCCGGTTGCGGGCAACGATCTTGTCTCTCGCTTGGTGCTCAGGCGCTGAGACGCTTGCGGCCGCGGTTGCGGCGGGCTGCGACGACGCCGCGGCCACCTTTGGTGGCCATGCGGGCGCGGAAACCGTGCCTGCGTTTGCGAACGAGTTTGGACGGCTGGTAAGTACGCTTCATTTGTTTAAATACCGCGGGGTGCGGCCCTTCTTGATTCTGTCACTTTGTAACAGGAGCTTTGCCGGGCCGGTTTTGGCGCGATCGAAACCGCGCCGGGACGAATGGCCCGAGCGTGAGCGGGCTTATAGAAAGAAGGGTTTTGGAAGTCAATCCAGCGTGTCGGGCCGGCATTGTCGGACCGGCATCGAAGTCTTGCGGCCCTTTGTCCGGCTTCGACCAAGGATGAATTTGGCAAAAAAGCCGCAATCGCCTAATCTCACCCGATCAAGCGATCGTGAAGACGAGCAGTCCCTAAGACAAGCAGCCGTGATGACAGGCAGCCGTGACGACGAGCATGAGTGAAGTCCCAGCAACCGACGAAAGCATCGCCCAGGCGAAGGCGGCCACCCGCAGGGTGCCGCTGGCGCGCGGCCTGTCGACCAAGTTGCTGCTGCTCACCATCGTCTTCGTGCTCTTGGCCGAAATCCTCATCTTCGTGCCCTGGATCGCCAGCTACAGGCTGAGTTGGCTGAAGGAGAGGCTGAGCACCGCCGCCGCGGTTTCCATCGTCCTGGTGCAGGGCGAACCTGCCTCGCTGTCGCGTGCCGCCCAGAACGACGTACTGATGGCGATCGGCGCCAAGGCGATCGCCGTGCGCGACGGCGGCGTCTCGCGGCTTCTGGTCGTGGCCGAAATGCCGCCGCAGGTCGACGAGCATATCGATATCGCCAATGTCGGCATGATCAAGGGTATGACCGGCGCGCTGGACACGCTGTTTTTCGGCGGCAAGCGGATGCTGCGCGTTTTCGGGCCGGTCGGCGACAGCGACAAAGAATTCGAGCTGATCATGCCCGACCACCGCCTGCGCAATGCCATGCTGATCTATTCGCGCAACGTCGCCTTCGTCTCGCTGCTGATCTCGCTGTTCACCGCCATGCTGGTCTACGCCGCGATAGACCTGATCATGATCGGCCCGATCAGGACGATGACACGCTCGATGCTGTCCTTTTCCGAGGCGCCCGACGATCCCGGTCGCATCATTCACCCCGCCGCCCGGGCCGACGAGATCGGCGTCGCCGAACGCGAGCTGTCGCAGATGCAGGAGCGGCTGCAGAAGATGCTGACCGAGCAGAAGCACCTGGCCGATCTCGGCCTGGCCGTGTCGAAGATCAACCACGACATGCGCAACATCCTCGCCTCGGCGCAACTGATGTCGGACCGCCTGCGCCAGGTCAAGGACCCGACCGTGCAGGCCTTCGCACCAAAACTGCTGCGCGCGCTCGACCGTGCGGTGTCCTACTCGGAGGGCGTGCTGGCCTATGGCCGCACCCAGGAGCCGCCGCCGTCGCGCCGCAGGCTGCGGCTGCGCCAGCTGGTCGAGGACGTCCAGGGCCTGCTCGACATCGAATGCGGCATCGAATTCGTCAACGCCGTCGATCCGGTGCTTGAGGTCGACGCCGATTCCGACCAGCTGTTCCGCGTGCTCACCAATCTTAGCCGCAACGCCGTGCAGGCGATGGCGGCCGACACCGAGAGCGCCGTGGTGCGCCGCTTGACCATATCGGCCGAGCGCATCGGCAGCGTCAGCCGCATCGTCGTCACCGACACCGGCCCCGGCCTGCCGCCAAAGGCGAGAGAAAACCTGTTCGCGGCATTTCGCGGCTCGGCCCGCAGCGGCGGCACCGGCCTTGGCCTGGCGATCGCCCATGAATTGATCCGCGCCCATGGCGGCACGGTGGAGCTGGTCGAAAGCATCGGCGGCCGCACCACATTCGCGGTCACCATTCCCGACCAGCCGGTCCGGCTCGACCAGGCCCGCAACGGACTGCGCCGCCCGGCGTAACGAACCGTTTCGTTACGGACCGTTTCAATTCGCAAATGGTTGGTCCGAGGCTACGAGCCATCAGCTCGGCCGCCGTGCAACGGCGTCTTTCGTTACGGGCCGTTCCGATTGGCAAATGACTGATCCAAGACGACGACCTATCGGCTCGGCCGCCGCGTGACGCGATCTTGCCTTCGCCGGCCGGCGCATGACGGCAAAACATGACGGCAAAACTTTTGGCCAGGATCGGCTTGCTTTTCGCAAATTCAGTCGCTAGGGAACAGCTCACATTCGCGGCCGGTCGCCAGGATCGGATCGCGGGGCTATGCAAAGCATGGCCTGTTGCGCGCCCGTAGCTCAGCTGGATAGAGCACCAGACTACGAATCTGGGGGTCAGGAGTTCGAATCTCTTCGGGCGCGCCAATAAACTCATGCCTACCCCCGGGAACATAAGTAACAGAATCTACCACCGGTGGCCGGAAAGTCGCGAGGGCTGAGCGCCATCCATGCCAAAAAGGGGATCGTCAGCTAATGCTGGGCTCAGTCGGCCTGCTTAATCTCCGGGCCCGGTTCAGTCGGCGGGCCTGGCGTGCAATCCTGGCCAGTGCATTCCTGCACGGGATCTTTCGCCGGCGGGAGACAATTTTGGCCTTCACAATGAACGGGCGGCTGCGTTGTTGCGGCTTTATTGTTCTGCGGCACAGGCCGATCCTCAGCGCGAACGGCCGGCATTCCAACGTCGATCATGGCCGTGCACAAGAGCGCAATCCGAAGCAAATTCATTTTCGCCTCCGCAACTGACAGCGAGACGCAGATTATACCTTCGAACTGCGGCCAACATCCTGTCACCCGCGAACGGCGTTAACAGCGCGTTTCATTGCCGGTCGGAAGGGCGTACCGATTGAGATCGAGCGTCGTCCTCTTCCTGGCAAAATAGCGCCAGAAACGGGGCTTTCGGCCAGAGGTGACTGAAGCCAACCTTCCGATTTTCCTGTACACCTGTTCGAAGGGTTCGAGGTGCGTTAGGGCCTCGCATATTCGAGGTTTTCAGTTCTTTCACGGGGGAACGTACATGACGGCATTCAACAGCGTCCGCTTCCGGGTCAAGCCGGGTAGTGAAGACGAATTCGTCGAACTGTTCAGCAGCGCTCCGCGCAATTTCGAGGGATTGCGAAAAATGGCTCTCATCAAATCGGGAGATGGCGCCTTCTTCTCGATTGGAGAGTGGGACACTTTTCAGCACATGGTCGATGCCAGGCACAAAATGCTGGGCAATCTTGATCGGTTCCGCCATACGTTGCAGCAGCTTGAGGGCGGATATACGGATGCTGTTTCCGGCGAGGCTGTCTTCGAAACGGACGGCAGGAGCAGCGGCAGGTCGGTATAGTTTCGCACTTCGAAAAGCTTATGCCGTGCGCCACTTCCCGGCTCTATTACCTAAACCGCACATTCCCCCTGGAAAGCTCTGCCACCGACCTGCATCCCATCAGCCGCATGTCGCGTTCGATCTCGGTTCGCATCAGGCCGAGCGCCCGTTCGACGCCGGCCTGTCCGGCGGCTGCCAGCGGGAAGAGATAGTAGCGCCCGACGCCGACGGCCTTGGCGCCCAACGACAGGGCCTTCAGCACATGCGTGCCGCGCTGGACGCCGCTGTCGATGATCACGTCTATCTTGTCGCCCACCGCGTCGGCAATCTCCGACAGTTGGTCGAAGGGGCTGCGCGAGCCGTCCAGCTGTCTGCCGCCATGATTTGACAGAACGATACCGGTGCAGCCGATGTCGACCGCCTTTCTGGCATCGGCGACGCTCATGATCCCCTTCAGGCAAAACTGGCCGTTCCAGAAGCGGACCATGTCTTCGACGTCCTTCCAATCCAGCGATGGATCGAGGATCTCGGTGAAATAGCGGCTGATGGAAAGCGCTCCGCCACCGAGATCGATATGGCCGTCCAACTGGGGCAGGCTGAACTTTTCGTGCGTCAAATAGTCGATAGCCCATCTCGGCTTGATCGCGAACTGCATCATGCCGCCGGGCGTAAGCCGAAAGGGGATGGAAAAGCCGGTCCGCAGGTCACGCTCGCGGTTTCCGCCGGTGACGCTGTCGACCGTCAGCATCATCACCTCGACGCCGGACATCTTGGCGCGCTCCATCATGGCGCGGTTCAGGCCGCGATCCCTGTGGAAATAGAACTGATAGACCTGCGGCGTCCTGTGCTTGCGGACTTCCTCCAGGCTGACCGTGCCGAGCGAAGAGACGCCGAACATCGTGCCGAACTTCTCCGCCGCCGCGGCGACGGCGCGCTCGCCGCTATGGTGAAACAGTCGCTGGAGAGCCGTCGGCGAGCAATAGACCGGCATCGCCAGCTTCTGGCCCATGACGGTGACCGACATGTCGACCTGTCCGACGCCGGCAAGGACGTTGGGGACGAGATCGCAGTCCTCAAACGCCGCCGTGTTGCGCCGCAGCGTCGTCTCGTCGTCCGCGCCGCCATCGATATAATTGAAGATCGGACCTGGCAGGCGCTGTTTTGCCAGCCGGCGGAAGTCCTGAAAATTGTAGCAGCTTTGCAATCTCATGAAATCAATCGGGTATATGCCGGGCCCGATGTCAAGCCTGTGCCATTGTCGATCGCCGGCGCTCTCGCCTCAGCCCGCCAGAGCGCCAACCGACTCCCGCTCCACCAGCGGGCATTCGAGCTTGGTGATGGGATAGCGGCCACGACCGGGAGCAGCGGGGACTTCGAGCTGCTCGATCGCCCATTGTCCCATCGCCATATGCGGCAGGATCGACGTCGTCAGCGGCGGGAACAGATGCCGCGCGATCTCCTCGTCGTCATAACCGATCACCGAAATATCCCGGGGGATGTGCAGGCCGGCCTCCTTCAGCGCCTCGTAGCAGCCGATCGCGGTGCGGTCGTTCTGGCAGAAGATGGCGGTCGGCCGGTCCTTCAACGCCAACAGCTTGACGGTCGCGGCATAGCCGGCGCTCGCCGACCAATCGCCTTCGACGACCAGCGCCGGGTCGAACGGGATGTCGGCCGTCGCCAGCGCCCGGCGGTAGCCCTTCAGCCGGTCCTGCGCCGCCTGCATCCAGGGCTCGCCGGTAATGGTGGCGATACGCCGGTGGCCATGGCTGATCAGGTGCCGGGTGGAGCTCTGGCCGCCGGCGATCTCGCTCGGCACCACGGCGGGGAAGGCATAGTCGGCAGTGTAGCAGTTGAGCAGGATGACCGGAATGTCGAGGCCGTAGAGATGGTCCGGCGCGACGATCTCGCGGGTGAAGATGGTCATGTAGATCAGCGCCGAAATGCCCCGCTTGGTCAGCGCCGCGATGGCGCGAGGCTCCATCACCTCGTCGCCCATGGTCTGCGCCACCAAAAGCACATTGCCGGCGTTCCATGAGGCTTGCCGCGCCCCTTCAATGGCGACGACCGCCTCCGGGCTGGTCGCAAGTTGGTCGACTGCGAAGCCGATCACGCCATCCAGCCCGCCGAATGCGGCAACAGGGGCTCGCAAGGCAGAAAACACGGGCGGCGAATAGCCCAGCGTTCGTGCGGTCTCAATCACTCGCTCTCGGGTTTGCTGCGACAGCCTGATGCCTGGCGTGTTGTTGAGGACGAACGAGACCGTCGCCTGCGAACAGCCTGCGGCCCTGGCGATGTCGGTCATGGTGACGCGGCCCTTGGGGTTTTTCCCGGACGGCTTGCGCCGTCTGGTACCCTGAAGGACCGCATCCCGAAGTGGTTCGTTCATGGCGTTAGTCCCTCGAATTTTCGCATTTATAAGGCAAAGCGCCACTAATAGATATAATCGACCCTCTTAGACGATTTAGTCGCCAATCCAAAACGGTTGTGACTGGGGAGGCCTCTCTCGTTTGTGGCGAGTATCCCGATCAACTAATACTCTTTACTAATATCTGGCATCCCTATAACGTCAATCCATCATGCCCGGACGACATCGGACCGCGCGTGTTCGGAACGCGAGCCAACCTGGTGTCGGACGGTTCCCGTCAGCCGGAGCTCGCCTGCCGTTTCGAGGAAATGTCAGACAAATCGGACTATTTACGAACGACGAATGAGTCTCTAAAGTCGACGATCGCGGCTGGAATGGCGTCGTTCTTCGCTGCCGAAACCCTGAGGAGGAGGGCGTCCAAGCCGCGCCGGCACGTTCATCATCAGCGAAATTACTGAGTCAAATGGGAGGTTGAATATGAAATCTGCGATACGAAATGCGTCCGTCGCCGCTGCGGCCCTGCTGCTCGGCCTGTCCGTCAGCGCAATTGCGCGGGCCGACGACAAGCCGACACTGGCCTTCGTCGTCAACGGCGCTTCCGATTTCTGGAAGGCTGCCGAAGCCGGCGTCAAGAAGGCTCAAGGCGAACTGCCCAATTACAATCTCGAACTCAAATATCCGGAGCAGTCCTCGGTCGCCATCCAGCAGCGCCTTATGGACGATCTGGTGACGGCCGGTGTTAAGGCGATCATGGTCTCGGCCGTCGATCCCAAGACGTCGACCGACGGGCTGAACAAGATCGCCTCGGAAACGGCGTTGTTCACCACTGACAGCGACGCACCGCAGACCAAGCGTGTCGCCTATATCGGCTCTTCCAATGTCGATGCCGGCAAGCAGGCGGCAGAGATCGCCAAGAAGGCAATGCCCGACGGCGGCAAGTGCCTCGGCTTCGTTGGCCTGCTCGGCGCCGACAATGCCAAGGAACGCATCCAGGGCATGAAGGACGGCCTCGCCGGCACCAAGATCGAATTGGTCGACGTGCGTGGCGACGACATCGACCAGGCCCGCGCCAAGAAGAACGTCGAGGACGCGCTGGTCGCCAGCCCCGACGTCACCTGCATGGTCGGCTTCTACTCCTACAACACGCCGCGCATCTATGAAGCGCTGCGCGATGCCGGCAAGCTCGGCCAGATCACCGTCGTCGGCTTCGACGACGATCCGATCACGCTGGGCGGCGTCAAGGAAGGCACCGTCGCCGCCACCGTCGTACAGCAGCCTTTCGAATGGGCCTATCAGGGCATGAAGCTGATGGCCGCCTATCTCGAGGGCGACAAGTCGGGCGTTCCCGCCGATGGCCTGATCATCGTGCCGACCAAGATCATCGGCAAGGACGATGTCGACGCCTACGCCGCCAACCTCAAGGCGATGTCGGGAAACTGAGCGAATAAGTTGCGCCGGCTCAAGGGTTCGCCCTGAGCCGGCGATTCTATTGACGCGCCTCGCAAGGCCCGTCAGTCTGAGGCCAAAACGGCTCACCGGCTGCTGTCAGGCGTGATGAATTATTCCGATCCATCCATCGTTGCATCCACGGCCGCTCCGTTCCTGAGCCTCGACGGCGTGCGCAAGACCTATCCCGGCGTTGTCGCGCTGGACGGGTTCTCGATCGAGGTCAGGCCCGGCGAGGTCATCGGCCTGGTCGGCGAAAACGGCGCCGGCAAATCGACGCTGATGAAGATCCTCGGCGGCGTGACCCGGCCGGACACCGGCACCATCACCGTCGATGGGGTCGCCCATGACAGTCTGACCGTCGAGGCCAGCATCGGTTCGGGCATCGCCTTCGTCCACCAGGAACTCAACCTGTTCGAGAACCTCGACGTCGCCGCCAATATCTTCTTCGGCCGCGAACCGCTGCGCGCCGGCCCGTTCAGGCTGGTCGACCGCGCCAGGCTGCGAGCGCTGGCGGCGCCGCTGCTCAAACGCGTGGGCGCCAATTTCTCGGCCGATACTCCGGTGTCGGCGCTGTCGCTGGCCCAGCAGCAAATGGTCGAGATCGCCAAGGCGCTGTCGATCAAGGCGCGGCTGGTCATCCTCGACGAACCGACATCGAGCCTGCCGATCGCCGAAACCGACAAGCTGCTCGGTGTCATCAAGGCGCTGAAGGCAGACGGCATCAGCGTCATTTTCATCTCGCACCGCCTGCACGAGGTCGAGCGCGTCGCCGACCGCGTCGTCGTGCTCAGGGACGGCATGCTCGCCGGAACCTTGCCGAAGAGCGCCATCAATCACGACCAGATGGTCAAGCTGATGATCGGCCGCATGCTGAAGGAGCGCGAGAAGGCCGCGGAATCGGCGCGCCCGCCGGGCTCTGTCGCGCTGTCGGTCAAGGCCATTCGCACCGCTGCCTATCCCGACCGGCCCGTCGACCTCGATGTCAGGCATGGCGAGATCCTCGGCCTCGCCGGTCTCGTCGGCTCCGGCCGGACGGAGCTGGCGCGCGTCCTGTTCGGCATCGACAAGAGCTTTGGCGGCTCGTTCCAGCTTGACGGAAAAGATCTGGTTCTAGGTTCGGCTGCGGACGCAGTGGCCAACGGTATTTTCCTCGTCCCCGAGGATCGCAAGCTGACCGGCATCCTGCTCGACCTGTCGATTGCCCAGAACATCTCGCTGCCCAATCTGCCGGCGCATTCGCGGCGCTCGCTGGTCTCGGCCGGCGCGGAATCCGCCACCGCCGAGAAGCAGAAGACCAATCTCGGCATCAGGGCGCCCTCCGTCCAGACGCGCACCGGCACGCTGTCGGGCGGCAACCAGCAAAAGGTCGTGCTGGCCAAATGGCTGGCGATGAAGCCGAAGGTGATGATCCTCGACGAGCCGACCCGCGGCATCGACATCGGCGCCAAGGCCGAGATCTACGGGCTGATGCGGGCGTTGGCCGATGCCGGCGTCGCCGTGCTGATGATCTCCAGCGACATGGAGGAGGTGATCGGCGTTTCCGACCGTATCGCCGTCATGCATGAAGGCCAGATCTCCGGCATTCTCGACAAGGACCGGTTCAGCCAGGAAAACGTGCTGCTGCTGGCGGTCGGCAAGCAGCCGAAGTAGTTCGCAGGCATTGGGAGAAGACGATGAGCAAGAAAGATCTCGGCCTGCTGATCCTGATCCTGGTGGTCGGCGCGGTGGTGGCGATCATCAACCCACGCTTCCTGCTGCCGATCAATCTCGCCAACACCTCGAACCTGATCGGGTTGTTCGGCATCCTGTCGATTGGCCAAGCCTTCGTCATCATCACCGGTGGCATCGAATTGTCGGTCGGCTCGGTGGTTGCGCTGCTCGGCGTGCTGTTCATCGACTTCATCGCCACGCGCGGCATGGCCTGGCCGGTCGCCCTGCCGCTGATCCTGGTGCTCGGCGGCATCATCGGGCTGGCGCATGGCTGGCTGATCACCCGGCTCAAATTGCAGCCTTTCGTGGTGACTTTGTGCGGCCTGTTGATCTATCGCGGCGTGGCGCGCTTCTACACCGCCGACGGCACCGCCGGCTTTGCCTTCGGACAGAACTTCCCGGAACTCGAGTTCCTGACGGCGGGGCGGTCCTGGGGCGTGCCGAACAGCTTCATCGCACTGATCGTCATCGCCGTCGTCATGTGGGTGGTGCTGCACCGGTCGGTGTTCGGGCGCTATCTCTATGCCATCGGCAAGAACGAGGAAGCGGCAAAATATTCCGGCATCCGCACCGGCCGCATCGTCATGGCCGCCTATGTCATCTGCGGCGTGCTGACGGCGCTGTCAGCTATCTATTTCGCCATGTACACACGCTCGATCTCGCCGGCGAGCCACGGCCAGTTCTACGAGCTCTATGCCATCGCGGCCGCGGTGCTCGGCGGCTTCTCGCTGCGTGGCGGCGAAGGCTCGCTGATCGGCGTCCTGCTCGGCACCGTGCTGCTGCAGGAGCTGCAGAACCTCGTCAACCTGCTCGGCATCCCGTCCTCGCTCAACTTCGCCGTCATGGGCGGGGTGATCCTCATCGGCGTGCTGGTCGACCAGCAATGGGGCGTGTTCAGGGCGCGGCGGCGGATGCTGGAAGCCACACGCAAGGGCGTGGCGGGTGCTGCCGCTGAGTGACGCAAAAATAGCTGGATGAAATACGCCGACTGCCATGGCAGGTGGCGTGAAAGAGTCAGCCGGAGCTTCGCGACAGCAGTTCAGGTCGGTCTCTATTTGGAACGAAACCCGTATCTGAGCGTTTATTTAAGCTTTGCTGCGCGGAGGCGTTCCATGCCCACGAATCCAGTTAGTACCGCCAAAGTAGGAACTCACCCCCTCCACCCGATGCTGATACCTTTTCCTGTCGCGTTTCTTGTCGGTGCGTTTGTCACCGACCTGGTTTTCTGGGGGACTGCCGATGCCTTCTGGGCACGAGCATCGATGTGGCTGATCGGGGCAGCCATAGTAATGGCCCTTCTCGCTGCGACAGCCGGTTTTATCGACTTCCTCAACGAGCCGCGCATTCGCGCCTTGTCCGACGCCTGGTACCACATGCTGGGCAACTTGACCGCGGTCATTGTGGCACTGATCAATTTCTACCTTCGCTATGCGCAAGGCGCCGAAGCCGCGGTCCGCCCATGGGGTGCGCTCTTGTCGTTCATAGTGGTCTGCATACTGCTGTTCACCGGCTGGAAGGGCTGGGAGATGGTGTATCGGCACCACGTTGCAGTTCTGGATACACCAGCGGATGCGCCAGCGAAGCCTTCGACAACCACTGCCACGGATACTCGTCACGCTGGTCGGGACCGGCACGCCGCATGAGGCCATAATCCCGAAAAGTGGATACCGGTTTCCAAAAAGATATCGGTTAGACAAGTAGCGCCCATACCGAATGCATCGGATGGGCGCTACTTTAGATAAGGCCCGACATGTCGGAGAAGGCCATGGCCTTGCGCAGCACCTCGGCGAAGCGCTCGCCGGCGGCTTCACGAGGGCCGCTATTGTCGATCGAGGTGACACCCGGTCCGGACAGCGCCACATTGGCACTGCGCGCCAGCCGTGCCAGCACTTCGCCGCGCGACTCGCGACCGCGCAATGCCAGCCGCTCGGCCAGGATCTCCGGTGTAGCCGTGATCTCGACGATAGCCAGATTGGCGTAGCGCTCCCGCAGCGCCGGGATGATCGCGCGCGAGACGTTGGCGATCGCGACACGGCCGTTGGAGACTGACCAGTCGACTTCGGCCGGGATGCCGTAGCGCAGGCCATGCGCCTCCCAGGAAATGGCGAAGGCGCCATCCGCTTCGGCCTCGACGAAGGCAGCATCGGCTAGCGTATCGTGATCCTCGGTGGCCGCATCGCTCGGCCGGGTGATCACCCGGCGCACGAACTCCAGCCGGCTCTCGTCGGCAAACACGGCGCGCGCATAGCCGATCACCGTGTCCTTGCCGGCACCGCTCGGCCCGACGACGGCGACGAAGACACCGTCCCGGATCGGAAATCCCGTAGCGGACAATTCACGCTCGACCGATGCCGACACCATCATGCGACTCGGCGTCCCTGCCGCCAGACCGTGCGGACGACCGGGACATGGTCGTCGACGCGCACGCGAACCAGATCGGCGCGCCGGCCGGGCTCGATGACACCGCGATCGGTGAGGCCGACCGCCTCGGCCGGATTCTTCGAGACCATCGCCACCGCCTGTGGCAAGGAAATGCCCTCGACCACGTCGCCGAGGAAGAAGGCTGACTGGATCAGACTGAACGGAATGTAGTCCGACGACAGGATATCGAGCAGGCCATCGCCGGCCAGCGTGCGGGCCGAGACATTGCCCGAATGCGACGCGCCGCGCATGACGTTCGGCGCGCCCATCAATACGCCGAGCCCTGCCTCTTTTGAAGCCCGCGCCGCCTCCTCAGTGGTCGGGAACTCGGCGACGCGCACACCTTGCTCGATCGCTTCGTCGACATGGCCGACGGTTGCGTCGTCATGGCTGGCGAGCACGATGCCGCGCTCTTGGCAGGCAGCGGCGATGAAGCTGCGGTTCGGGCTCGAATTCCTCGCCGATTCCGCCATCCGCTTTTCGCAGAATTTCTGGAAATCGCGATCGGTCAGCTTCAGCTTGCGCTGGTAGTAATAGGCGTAGGTTTCCAAATTGACGAACTGGCGCTGTCCGGGCGCATGGTCCATCAGCGACGCCAGCCTGACCCGCTCGTCGCCGTCGAAATTGGCGAAGGCCGTGAGGCAGTCCGGCGCCGAAACCTCGCAACGCAGATGGAGGAAATGGTCGGCCCTGAGCCGGTCCTGCTGCACGCTGTCCTCGATCGCGTCGGCCAGCTTGCGTATGTCGGCGGCCGTCAGGTCGGCATCCTCGTCCATGCCGACACGCAAGGCGTCGAGCACGGTGGTGATGCCGGCGGTCGCCACCTGCGCGTCATGGGCGAGCACCGCGGCGATCGGGTTCCAGCGCACTTTCGGCCGTGGCGCGTAATGGCCTTCGAGATGATCGGTGTGGAGCTCGACCAGGCCAGGGATGATGAAGTCGCCGCCCATGTCCTCGCCGCTGCGGCCAGCGCCGGGATCGATGGCGGCGATCACCCCATCGCGCAGCACGATCGACCCTTCGACGATCTGGTCGGCGAGCACGATGCGGGCATTGTCAAGAACGGTCTCGGCGGTCATTTCAGGCAGTCCTTGCAGCATTTTGCAGCCAATTGAAAATGAATTGGCTTCGCACCATGCGGTTAAAGCAAATAGTCATTTAGGCAGTTCTTCTGGCCGGGCGGCGCCCGAGCGCGTGATGGGACAGCACCATGAACGGTGCGCCCGGTTCAGTTTCCACAAACAGCGTCAGCGCGTCCACCGCCACCGGCCGTTGCAGCACGTCCGCAAACAGGCTGTCGATTGCTAGGCGAAGACGAGGGCTTTCCTGTGACGACACCCGGCCGGACAGCGTCATATGGAAGCGAAACGTCTCGAAGACATAGGGATAGCCCCACTGGCAGAGATTGCGGAACTCGTCGGGCTTCAGCGAATCGGGGCTGCGCCGTTCGATCTCGGCTTCCGTCAACGGCGCGCGGAAGCGGTCGAAGTCGCGCACCACGTCGTCGGCGAAGCGGTTGAGCGCCGGCAGCGGTGCTTCCGGCAACAGCGCGAAGAAGCCGTCGATCTGGCTGACGATGAGGCGCGGGATCGTAACCACCGGCGTCGCCTCGGCAAAATCGTCGAGTGCTGCACGAAGCGACGTTTCCGTCTCGTTGGAGGCCAGTCTGAAGGGCGCCTTCAGTGTCGCATGAAAGCCATAGCGGCGTGCCGAGGCGGTATGGAAGGCAACTTCTGCCGCCGACAACTCGCCCGCAGCCTCGACCGGCTTTGTGGCGGCACCGAATGGGTCGCGGCCGAGCCAGTTGGCGGCGATACGTGCCAGCGGTTCGTCTTGTCGGGGGGTGAAATAGATCGCGTAGCGCATCGAAAGTCCTCGTCAGCCCCGCTGCCATAGGTGATTTCCATGACGAATTGACGAAGCTTTGCGGCGTTTTCGGTAACAAAACCACACAGCCGGGTCGTTAGCCGACGATTTTTCGCTTGGACCAGCGGTTGGGGCGAAGGGGAAGTGGTTAGGCCTTCATCAGCCATTCGTGCTCGGGCGCGTTATGGAATTTCCACGTCCGCTTCGGTCCGGCCATGACGTTGAGATAATAGAGATCATAGCCGTGGCAGGCTGCGCAGGGGTGATAACCCTTGGGGACCAGCACGACGTCGCCGTCCTCGATCGCCATCGTCTCGTCGAGCGAACGAGCACCGTTCTCGTCGGCATCGGTGTAGACGCGCTGGAAAGCAAAGCCCTGTGGCGGGTTGAGACGGTGGTAATAGGTCTCCTCGAGATAGGATTCAGCCGGCAGATTGTCCTGGTCGTGCTTGTGCGGCGGATAGCTCGATGTGTGGCCGCCGGGTGTGATGACCTCAACCACCAGCAAGGAATCGGCCGGCTTGCCCTCCGGCAGGATGTTGGTGACATAGCGCGTGTTGGTGCTTTTGCCGCGAACCTCCTGGCCGAGATCGTCGGGCCCGATGACACGGACCGGCAGACCGCCGCCCAGTCCCGGCGCCGAGCAGACGGCAAGTTCGAGATCGGTATCGGCGCTCACCGACCACTCCGAGCCCTGCGGCACATAGACCGACCAAGGTTTGCCGTCGAAGGGCGACATGCGTTCGCCGAGTAAGCCGAGATCCTTGCCGCCGGCCTTGGCCTTGCCCTTGCCGGTGACGAACACCAGGCAGACCTCACGATCCGCGGTTTGCCCGGAAGCGCTCTCGCCGGGCCTGAGCCGATGCAGATCGAAGCCGACATAGGTCCAGCCGGCGCTTTGCGGCGTCACATGGGCGATGCGGCCGTGGCCCTTATTGGCTATGACGAGCAGTTTCGACATGGTCATTCCTTCGGTTTGGCGTCTGCCGATGGCTCGTCCTCGTCAGCCGGCTTGTAGAGGTAGAAAAACTGCCAGACGGCATAGCCGGCGAAGCCGAGCGCGATCACGCCCCAGAACGGCGTGCCGGTGGCGAATTCGATCACCGACCAGACCAGGCAGACCGCGACAACGGCGACGCGCCGCCACAGCGGCCGGAAAAACGGGTGCTCGGAGTCTTTCATCGGATCAACACCTTTCCTTGCGAACTCTCAAGCATTGGGAAAGCCCTGTGTCTCCACCGTATAGCCGGCCGCCGTCATAGCCCGCATCAATTCCTTGTAGCCGACCTGCGCCATCTTGAGCGGCGGGTTCTTCTTCGGATCCTGCTCGGCCTCGACCACGAACCAGCCTTCATAGCCATGGTCGGCGAGCCTCTGGACGATGGCGCCAAAATCCAGCGAGCCATCTCCCGGCACGGTGAAGGCGCCAAGTGCCACCGCGTCGAGGAACGATTGCTTCTCGCGATCCAGTCCCGCGATCACCTCCATGCGCACATCTTTCACATGCACATGGTTGATGCGCGGGTGGTGGTTATCAATAGCGCGCAGCACATCGCCGCCGGCAAAGGCCAGGTGACCCGCGTCGAGCAGCAATGGAATGCCTTCTCCCGAATAGCGCATGAAGGCATCTAGCTCTGGCTCGGTCTCAACTACTGCCGCCATATGATGATGGTAGGAGAGCGGCATGCCTTGCTCTGCACACCATTCGCCGAACTGCGTGAGCCGCCGGGCGTAGGCTTTCATTTCCTCGTCCGAAAGCCTGGGCTTGCTGGCGAGCGGCTTCGAGCGGTCGCCCTGGATGGAGCGGCCGACTTCACCATAGACGATGCATGGCGCGTTCACCGCCTTGAACAGATCGATCATCGGCTGGATACGATCCTTGTTCTTCGCCATGTCTTCGTCGACCAGCGTCCCCGAGAACCAGCCGCCGCAAAGCGTCACGTCGGCCTCTTTCAGGATCGGCAGCATGATTTGCGGATCGTTGGGAAAGCGGCGGCCCATTTCCATTCCGGTAAAGCCAGCCGAGCGCGACTGGCGCAGGCACTCCTCCAGCGACACATCATCGCTGAGTTCGGCAAGATCGTCGTTCCACCATGCAATGGGGGACATGCCCAGTTTGGCTTTCAAGTCGTCGCTCCAGTTTCAGACATTCGAGGCGCGTTCGCGGATGGCTAAAGAACCCGCCCGCTCAGCGCTTCCTCATATTTCTTGCGCGCCGCATTCACTTGCGGCCGTGCCGAGACTTCCGGCACTGCGACATCCCACCAGCTTCCACCGGCCTCGGTCGAAACCAGCGGGTCGGTGTCGATGACCAGCACGGTCGTTCGCGTGTTCTTCTTCGCTTGCGCCAGCGCCGTTTCCAGCCCGGCGATCGATGGCACTTTTTCGGCAATCGCACCCATGCTCGCAGCATGCGCGGCGAAGTCGATCTCGGGCAAGGTTTCGTGACGGGCGTCCTTCAGCAGATTGTTGAAGTTGGCGCCGCCGGTCGCCATCTGCAACCGGTTGATGCAGCCATAGCCGCGGTTGTCGAGCAGCACGATGGTCAGCTTGAGGCCGAGCATCACCGAGGTCGCGATCTCGGAATTGAGCATCAGGTAAGAGCCGTCGCCGATCATCACCACGACCTCTTCGTCCGGCTTGGCCATCTTGACGCCAAGCCCGCCGGCGATTTCGTAGCCCATTGTCGAGAAGCCGTATTCTGCGTGATAGGAGCCGGGCGCGCCCGCCTGCCATAGCTTGTGCAATTCGCCGGGCAAGCCGCCGGCGGCATGAAGCAGTACCACGCCGGAGCCCATGGCGCGCTGTACTGCGCCGATCACTTGCGCGTCGGACGGATAGGCGGCATTGGTCGACGCCGTCACCTTGTCGGCATCCGCTTGCCAGTTCTTCTTGCCCGTGATCGCATTGTCGGTCCAGCCTGAAGGGGCTTTCCAGCCTTTCAGCGCCGCAGCGAGTTCGGCGAGCCCTTCCGCCGCATCGGCGACCAGCGGCAGCGCCTGGTGCTTTCCGGCGTCAAAAGGCTGCACGTTGAGCCCGATGATGGTCCTGCCGGCATGCTTGAACAATGCCCAGGAGCCGGTGGTGAAATCCTGCAGTCTGGTGCCGACGGCAAGCACGACGTCGGCCTCTTCGGCCAGCCTGTTGGCCGCCGAAGTGCCGGTAACGCCGACCGCGCCCATGTTCAACGGATGATCGTCCGGGAGCGAGGATTTGCCGCCTTGCGTCTCACAAACTGGAACGCCGGCGCCTTGCACCAGTTTTGCCAACTCCTCGGATGCCTGCGAATAGAGTACGCCGCCGCCCGCGATCACCAGCGGCTTTTTCGCCGCTTTGAGTACCGCGACTGCGGCCGCCAGTTCGTTGCGGTCCGGGCGCTGCCGTCGCGGCGTCCAGAGTCGCTCGGCAAAGAAACTCTCGGGGTAGTCATAGGCCTCGGCCTGCACGTCCTGGCACAGCGCCAGCGTCACCGGGCCGCATTCGGCGGGATCGGTCAGCACCTGCATGGCGCGGTTGAGCGCCGGCATGATCTGCTCCGGCCGCGTGATGCGGTCGAAATAGCGCGACACCGGGCGGAGGCAGTCATTGACCGTCGCCGTGCCGTCGGAAAAATCCTCGGCCTGCTGCAGGACGGGATCGGGAATGCGATTGGCGAAGACGTCGCCGGGCAGAAACAGGACAGGCAACCTGTTTACATGCGCAAGTGCCGCAGCGGTCACCATGTTGAGCGCGCCGGGGCCGATCGAACTGGTCGCGGCCATGAAGCGACGGCGGAAATTGGCCTTGGCGTAGGCGATCGCCGCATGCGCCATTGCCTGCTCGTTATGGGCACGGAAGGTCGGCAGTTCGTCGCCAACCTGGTAGAGCGCCTCGCCGACGCCGGCGACATTGCCGTGGCCGAAGATCGCCCAGACGCCGCCGAAGATCGGCACTTTCCTCCCGTCCATCTCGGTCATCTGTCGAGCAAGAAAGCGGGTCAGCGCCTGCGCCATCGTCAGGCGGATTGTCTTGGTCATGTCGGTTCCTCCGCAGTCCTTATGCCGCGCCTTCTTATGCCGCTTTGCGGCCGCGCGCCGCAAGCCATGCCTCGGTCAGTCTCTCGAAGCGAGATGCCATGTCGGCAACCGCTTCATCGTCTGACATCTTGCCGGCAAGCCATTGTTCGGCCGCGTTGATGAAGATGGTGCGGCCGACGGCAAAGCCCTTGACGATAGACGCCTTGGCGGTGGCAGCAAAGGCCGCTTCCAATTCGTCCTGCGGCGCTTCGAGGCCAAGCAGCACAATCCCGCGGCACCACGGATCGTTCTTCAGGATCACCGCCTCGATCTTTGCCCATGCGCCGGCCGATGCCTGCGGTTCGAGCTTCCACCAATCGGGCTTGATGCCGAGTGCGTAGAGTTCCTCGAGCGCGCGCGGGATGGTCATGTCGTCGAGCCTGCCGTGCTTGCCGGCGATGATCTCGACCAGAAGTTCTCTGCCCACTTTCCGCGCGGCCTCGAACAAAGCGCGCAGTTTCTGCTGCTGTTCGCTCTTCAGCGCCGCGGGATCGTCGGGATGATAGAAGCACAGGCACTTGATGCAGTGGTCGACCGGCCATTCGGTCAGTTGCGAACCTATGTCTTGCGAGAACTCGAAGCGAAGCGGCCGCGAACCCGGCAACTCGACCGGCCGGCCGAGCCAGGCGAAGGAATGGTGGGCGAATTCGAACATCGCCTCGCGTCCGTATTTTTCGTCGAGCAGCATGCCGTAGCCGGCGCGGCCAGCCGCAACCTTGGCCGCAGCCTTGACCGTCAGCACCTTGAAAGCTGGGATTCGCGACGGATCGGCGCCGGCTTTTGCCGCGACATCCTCCAGCTGGACGCGGTGGTCGCAGGCGAACGCCATCAGCGAGGGGATGTCGCGCCGGCGCGTGGTCGCCCAATGGATGTGATTGATCGCCTCGTCCTTGCGCAGCGCCAGATGCTTGCTGCCGTTTTTCAGGAAGAACTGCAATTCCTCGAAAGTCGGGTATTCCGGTGCGCAGAGCAGCCGCGACACGGCAAAGGCGCCGCAGGCATTGGCCCAGGTCGCCGCCGTCGCCAGGCTTTCCTCGCCGAGCCAGCCGCGCAGGAAGCCCGACATGAAGGCGTCGCCGGCGCCGAGCACATTGTAGACCTCGATTGGAAATCCCTTGCCGACGATACCGTCCTCGAGGTCGTCGCTGATCGGCCCGTCATAGACGATGCAGCCCATGGCGCCGCGTTTCAGCACGATGGTTGCCGCCGACAGCGAGCGGATGGTTTTCAGCGCGCTCAGGCAATCGTCTGCGCCCGAGGCGATCATGATTTCCTCTTCGGTGCCGACGATGAGATCGCAATCGGGCAGCACCGTCTTCAACTGCGCCGAGACGCGGTCGGATTTCACATAGCGCTCGAAGCCTTCGGCGTGGCCGGCGAGACCCCAGAGGTTGGGGCGGTAGTCGATGTCGAACACCACCTTGCCGCCCTTGGCTTTCATGACACGGATCGCCTTGCGCTGGGCGGCGTCGCTGTTGGGCCGTGAAAAATGCGTGCCGGTGACGACGACCGCGCGTGCCGAAGCGATAAACGCCTCATCGATATCGTCTTTCGAAAGCGCCATGTCGGCGCAATCGCTGCGATAGAAGATCATCGGCGAGACGCCTTCATCCTCGACCGACAGCAGCACCAGGGCGGTCAGCCGCTCCGGATCGGTCTTGAGGCCTTGGACCGAAACGCCCTCGCGGGTCAGCTGCTCGCGGATGAAGCGGCCCATCTGCTCATTGCCGACGCGGGTGAGCAGCGCCGAGCGCAGGCCGAGCCTGGCAGTACCGACCGCGATATTGGCCGGACAGCCGCCGACCGACTTGGCAAAGGAAGTAATGTCCTCGAGGCGCGAGCCGATCTGCTGGCCGTAGAGATCGACGGAAGCGCGGCCGATCGTGATAATGTCGAGCGGCGAATATTTCGCTTCCACGGCTTCGCCCATTCGAACCTCCCATCGGCTTTGTTGTCTTGGGTAACACGCGCGAGCGGCAGCGTGGCGCCAGCAATATGAAATAATAATTCCAATCCATAGTCAATATGGAACGAGCATTCCCAAAGCTGAAAAGTGCTGTGCAAGGCTCGCGCGTTCAGAAACTTTGAAGTCAGACGAACGTCAAGTATCTACCGCTGAAACCAGCTGATTTACCAAGGAAGCGGGCCATCATCGTTGAAGAACCCGGCGGTCGGGCCATCGGCGTCCAAGGTCGCCAGGTGAATGACGATCTCGGCCGCCTGCTGCACCGTGCGGTGACCTTTATACCCGTTGAGATCGGTGGCAGTGTAGCCGGGCGCCGCGGCGTTGACCTTGATGCCTTGGGGCGCGAGCTCCCTGGCGAACGCCACCGTGATGGCATTCAAGGCTGTCTTGGAGCTGCCGTAGCCCATCATGTTAACGGCGTGGTTCGCAGTGGCGGGATCGAGCGCCCGGCCGATGGACCCGGTGGAGCTGCTCACCATCACGATCCGGGCAGCAGGTGCTGCTAGCAGCAGCGGCAGGAATGCCTGGGTCACGCGGATCGGGCCGAAGACATTGACGTCGTAGGTGGCCTGGATGTCGGCGATCCGCTGCTGGCTCGGCGGCAGGTCGTAATTGATGGCGACGCCGGCGTTGTTCACCAGCACGTCGAGGCAGGGGCTGGCCTGCCTGAATGCCTCGGCTGCCGCCTTCACCCTGTCATCCCGCGTGACGTCCAGCTCAAGCCACTCCACGTCGAGGCCTTCGGCGCGCAATGCCTGCGCCGCCGCCATGCCGCGTTCGGCGCTCCTGGCGCCGAGCCAGACCTTGAAGCCCATGGTCGCCAGTCGCCGGGCGATTTCATGGCCTATACCCTTGTTGGCGCCGGTCACCAGCGCGCTTTTCGATGTTCTCATAATCGGTGTCTCCATTTTTCTTGTGGAAGACCCACAAATGGTGCGAGGCAGCGGGCGTTGCGCGCCGGAAATTCTCCGGCTCTTGCCTAATCCTCTCACGCTGTTGCGCCGCCGGTGCGAATGCGCGATGCTGGCGCAATGAGCAAGGCGCTGCAGGAGTTGATCGAGATCGCCGGCCGCCATGCGCGCGGGCGACGAACAAGAACGGCGGTTCCCCGCGTTTCGATCGGCCGCAGCGAAGTCGCCACGCCGCCATTGTCAGGGGTGTGGGGGTCGGGGATCTTATTCGTACTGCAGGGCGCGAAGACGGTTCTGATCGGCGACCGAGCTCTTCGTTACAATCCGGCCAGCTATTTCATCTATACTGTCGAGACGCCCACCATCAGCCAGATAATCGAAGCGAGCGCGGCGCGTCCTTACCTGGCCATTGGCTTGACCCTTGACCTGCAGGCCGTCGCCGCGCTCCTCGTCGAGCACGCGCCGGCCCTCAGTGGCGACAGTTTCTCCACCTCTCCCGCTGATGACGATCTGCTCGACGCGTTGCGTCGAATGATGCGGCTGCTTGACCGGCCAGCGGAGATTCCCGTGCTCGCGACCATGATCGAGCGAGAGATGCTGTTTCGGCTCCTGCAAGGCCCCCAAGGCGGAAAGCTTCGTGAACTTGCGCGCGCCGATGGCCATCTGTCCCGGATTGGCCGGGCGATCGCCTGGATCCGTTCGCATCCCCATCAGCCGGTCCGGGTCGGCGATCTGGCCGAGATTGCCCGTATGAGCAGCGCTGCGTTTTATCGTCACTTCAAGGCGGCGACGGCCATGAGCCCAATCCAGTATCAAAAGCAAATCCGCTTGCTGGAAGCCCGCCATCTGCTGATTGCCCAGCCGGGCAACGTCGCACGTGTCGCCTTCGCCGTCGGCTATGAGAGTGCTTCCCAGTTCAGCCGGGAGTATGCCCGCCAGTTCGGGTCGCTGCCTGCCCGCGACGCAGCGCGGCTTTCGGCAGAAGGCGAAACCGCAATAGAGGTGATCTAAGGCTTGCGCTTCTTGCCAGTATCGCGCCGCTTCTCGCCGACCGCGACGGTCAGCGCCATAGCCAAAGCCATCGTCGCCGACAGCGAGCGGAAGCCGGCGAAATCGGCCTCGGCGACCTCGAACCAGACCCTGGCGAATTGGGCGAGTGGCGAAAAGGAGCTGTCGGTAATCGCCACGATCGGCACGCCTTGCTCCGAAATGACGCGCGCCTCCTCAATGGTGGCCGGGGCATAGGGCGAAAAGCTGATGGCGATCACGGCGTCCCTTGGAGAGGCAAAGCCGATCATCTCTGCATTGAGGCCGGCGGCCGATTCGATCAGCTGGTTGCGGATCTTGAGCTTGCCCAATGCATAGGCGATATAGGAGGCGACCGGGTAGGAGCGCCGCTTGGCCAGCACGTAAATGGTTTCGGCCTTGGCCAACACAGTGATCGCATCTTCGAAATGGTCTTCATTCAGCGTGCGCGAAATGTCGTTGAGCGAGGTACTGGCTGCGGCAACAAAACCGTCGAAAATCGCGCGGTGGCCGGCGCCTTCCTCGGCCTTGGCGCGCAATGCCGCCAGCCTTTCATCATAGGATGAGTTGCGCTCGCGCAGGCGCTCGCGAAACACCAACTGCAGGCTGGTGAAACCATCAAAACCAAGCTGCTGGGCAAAGCGGATCAGGGTCGAAGGCTGGACACCGGCGGAAGCGGCAATGCTGGCAGCGGTGCCGAAGGCGATATCGTCTGGGTTGTCGAGCGCATAGGCGGCGATCTGGGCGATACGTTTCGGCAGGCTGTGGCGCCGCTCCAAGATCGTCGCCCGCAGCGTCTCGAAATCGCGCGGCACCCGTTCGTCCATCGTCGCTCCGCCCAGGCTCATCGTCTGGTTCCCTCTGTGCCCCATCATAGCGGGCCTGTGCAAGAACACCATAAAAAATGAGACAAGCGTTCCATCTGCAGACAAAATGGACTAATTCATCCACACAAATTTTGCACACAGGGAGGCAAGCGGATGGTCGGGGTAGGTCTTATCGGCACGGGTTTCATGGGCAAGTGCCACGCCATTGCCTGGAACGCGGTCGGCACCGTCTTTCCCGAAGTGGCCAAGCCAAGGCTGGTCCATCTGGGCGAGGTCAACGAGGATCTTGCCAAACGCCGTGCCAGCGAATTCGGCTTCGCCAAGGCCTCCGGCGATTGGCGCGCTGTCGTCGACGACCCGGAAGTCGATGTCATCTCGCTGACCACGCCGAACCAGTTCCACCCGGAAATGGCCATCGCCATCCTCGAAGCCGGCAAGCATCTGTGGTGTGAAAAACCGATGGCGCCGAGCTTCGCCGAGGCGCAAGCAATGGCTGCGGCGGCCCAAAAGTCCGGCAAGGTGGCCGCGCTCGGCTATAACTATATTCAGAACCCAGCGATCCGCCATATCGGCGCGCTGCTCGACGAGAAGATCATCGGCGAGGTCAACCATCTGCGTATCGAGATGGACGAGGACTTCATGGCCGATCCGGAGGCGCTGTTCTTCTGGAAGCACGAGGCGGCGTCCGGCTACGGCGCGCTCGACGATTTCGCCGTGCACCCGCTGTCGCTCATCGCCGTACTGTTCGGCCGCGTTGCCCGCGTCATGTGCGACATGGCCAAACCCTATGCCGACCGCCGCGTCGCCTCGGGCGGGCGCCGCGCGGTCGAGACCTACGACATCGCCAGCATCCTGATGCATCTCGAAAACGGCATCGCCGGCACGCTGCTGGTCAACCGTTCGGCTTGGGGCCGCAAAGGCCGGATCGCCATCCAGATTTTTGGCTCGAAGGGCTCGATCCTGTACGACCAGGAGCGGATGAATGAGTTCCAACTCTATCTGACGGCCGACCGGCCGACCGAGCAAGGCTACCGCACCATCCTGGTGGCGCCGCATCATAAGCCTTATGACGCCTTCCTGCCGGCGCCCGGTCACGGCCTTGGCTTTAATGATCTCAAGATCATCGAATGCCGGGAGCTGTTGACGCGGCTTGCCGGCAAGCCGGCGCGGATCATCGATTTCGACGAAGGCCTGGAGATCGAGCGCACGGTGCACGCGATGGCGCGCTCGTTCGCGGAACAGCGCTGGATGGAGGTGCGGTAGTAAGCCCCTTCTCCCCTTGTGGGAGAAGGTGGCCGAGCGAAGCTCGGTCGGATGAGGGGTGTTGGACGGATCGCTACAGCAAAGAAATAAGCGCTTCAAATCCCTCAAATTTTCACGCCGAGATCCTTCCGGCACCCCTCATCCGGCTCGGCCCTGCGCGCCGATCCACCTTCTCCCACAAGGGGAGAAGGGACAGGGCCGGCATTGGCTGCCTCAGGCGGCTCCCGGGCGATCGGCGATCATGGCACGTCTCGCCGACCGGCGCCGCTCGACGGCGTCGGCAAGGCCGTAAAGCACCGTCTCGGTGGTTGCCCAGTCGATGCAGCCATCGGTGATGCTCTGGCCATAGACGAGCGGCTTGCCGGGCACGACGTCCTGCCGGCCGGCGACGAGGTTGCTCTCGATCATGATGCCGACGATGCGCTCGTCGCCCGCCGCGATCTGGCCCGCCATGTCAGCCGCCACCAGCGGCTGGTTTCCCGGCTTCTTGCTGCTGTTGGCGTGGCTGACATCGATCATCAGCCGCGGCGCCACGCCGATCCGGCCGAGCTCAGCGCAGGCAGCAGCAATGCTTGCCGCGTCATAATTCGGCACAATACCGCCGCGCAGGATGACGTGGCAGTCCTCGTTGCCGGTGGTCGTCGCGATGGCGCTGCGCCCGCCCTTTGTCACCGCCATGAAATGATGCGGCTGGGCGGCGGACTTCACCGCTTCGGCGGCAATCCGCAGATTGCCGTCGGTGCCGTTCTTGAAGCCGACCGGGCAGGACAGGCCTGACGCCAGCTCGCGATGGATCTGGCTCTCTGTCGTGCGTGCGCCGATCGCGCCCCAGGCGACGAGGTCGGCAATATATTGCGGGGTGGCCATGTCGAGGAATTCGGTGGCCGCCGGAAGGCCGAGATTGTTGACGGCGGAGAGCACGTTGCGGGCCATCCGCAACCCCTTGTCGATGTTGAAGCTGCCGTCGAGGTCGGGATCGTTGATCAGGCCCTTCCAGCCGACCGTCGTGCGCGGTTTCTCGAAATAAACCCGCATCACGATCTCCAGCCGGTCCGACAGGCTTTCACGCAGCGATGCCAAACGGCTGGCATAGTCTACGGCGGCGGCCGGGTCGTGGATCGAACAGGGGCCGACGACGACCACCAGCCGATCGTCGGCGCCGGTCAGCACGGCGTGGATGGCATTGCGTGATGCGGCAACGGTGCGCGTCGCCGTCAGCGTGCGCGGTATTTCCCGCATCACCTCGTCGGGTGTGCTCAGTTCTCTGATTTCCTTGACCCGAAGATCGTCTGTGGTCGTCAACACGGCTTCTGCTCCTGATTGGGAGACCTGCCGGCTGAAACAAAAAAGCCGCCAGGTCTGGCGGCTGTTCGGATGTTATTGCTGCAATCTTCAGATCGAGCGCAATCCTCCCGCCGCCAGCGAGCTCATAAAGTACCAATATGTGGCGGTCAGGTTGATCATGAGGGCTGATATAGTCGATGCGGATGCGCTTGTCACGTGCCTGGTGAGGAGGAGGTTTACTCCAGCCCATTCGCGATTGGCTGAAGCCCCCCGAACTTCGTCATCCCAGGGCGAAGCAGGAGCGGAGCTCCGTCGCGGAGACCCTGGGATCCATGCCGTTGCCTTGGCCAAGGAGTGCTGCGGAACTAAATTCTGCATTGTAGCGACGCCTAGATGTCACGGCATGGATCCTCGGGTCTGCGCCGCGTCGCTGCGCTCCTTGCTCTGCCCGTGGATGACGAAGTGATGGGCGGCGTTCCGCTAGACTTGCCGGCGTTATTCCGGTGACGCCCCGGCGATGCTCTGATCGTAGTCGACCAGCGACCCGGTCATGACGCCGGACTGCGGGCTGATCATATAGCTGATCAACCGGGCAAGCTGCGCCGGTTTCACCAATTGGCCCATCGGCTGCGCGGCTTCGGCCTTCTCCAACCAGTCCTCCGGCGCGTCGTGCCATTTCTTCTGCACGATCGCCTCGCCCTCGGTGTCCATCCAGCCGGGCAGCACCGCATTGCAGCGGATGCGATTGCCGCGATAGGCATTGGCGACATTCTTGGTGAGTGTCGCCAGCGCTCCCTTGCTCGACGAATAGGGCGCCAGGAACGACTGGCCGCAATGCGCCGACATCGACAGCACGTTGACGATCGAGCCCGGTACCTGGCGCGCCAGCAAATGCGCCACCACGCCCTGCATCAGGAAAAACGGGCCGCGCACATTGGTCTGGAATATCTGGTCGAACAGATCCTCGGAGGTCTCGACCAGCGAGCCGCGAGCCGAGGTGGCAGCGGCGTTGACCAGCGCGTTGACGGTACCAAAATGGCCAATCGCCGTTTCGACCGCACGCTTGCAGTCGGCCACTTTTGAGACGTCGGCGCTGATGAAGATGGCATCGACGCCTGCCCCCTTGAGGATGGCGACAGCCTTGTCGCCCTTCTCCTGCGAGCGGCCGATCAGCGCCAGCGCCCGGCAGCCCTCATCGGCCAGCGCTTCGGCGACGGCAAAGCCGATGCCTTGTGCGCCGCCGGTGACGATGGCGCGTGTTTCGGAATTGCGACCGGCTGAACCGTTCATCGCCTTGCTCCTGTGCTTGATAGTCAGATTGTTTTGTCGAGGCGGACGGTCTTGCCTTTCTTGGCCGATTTCAGCGCCGCATCCGCCAGCCTGAGCGCCACCAGCCCGTCCTTGCCGCTCGGCGCCGCCTTCTTGCCTGACGTCGCTGCCGCGATGAAGGCAGCGATCTCGTTGGCATAGGCGTCGAGATAACGGGTCATGAAGAAATCGTGCAGCGGCGGCCGCGTATAGCCTTTCTCATTGGCCAGTTCGATCGACACCGGCCGCTGGTTCTCGGCCGCAATCATGCCTTTCGAGCCATGCACCTCGATGCGCTGGTCGTAGCCGTAGGTGGCGCGGCGTGAGTTGGAGATAACGCATTGCTTGCCGGAGGCAGTTTCGAGGATGACGCTGACGCTGTCGAAGTCGCCGGCCTCGCCGATCTTCTTGTCGACCAGCACCGAAGCATGCGCGCTGACCGCCACCGGCTCCTCGCCGAGCAGGAAGCGCGCCATGTCGAAATCATGAATGGTCATGTCGCGGAAGATGCCGCCCGAGCGGCCGATATAGTCGAGCGGCGGCGGGCCGGGATCGCGCGAGGTGATTGTCACCATTTCGACAGTGCCGATGGCGCCGTCGTCGATCGCCTTGCGCACGGCGGCAAAATGCGGATCGAAGCGGCGGTTGAAGCCGACCATCAGGGTGGCGCCGGCCTTGTCGACGACGGCCAGGCAACGTTCCACCCTGGCGGCGTCGAGGTCGATCGGCTTTTCGCAGAAAATCGCTTTACCCGCTTTGGCGAAGCGTTCGATCAGATCGGCATGGGTATCGGTCGGCGTGCAGATGACGACCGCATCGATATCGCCGGCCTTCTCGATGGCATCGATGCTGCGCACTTCGGCGCCATAGGCAGAGGCCAGATCGGTCGCCGCCTTCTCGAAGGCGTCGGCAACTGCGACCAGCCTGGCCTCAGGATTGGAACCGACGGCGCGAGCATGGACCTTGCCGATACGGCCGGCACCGAGAAGAGCAAAGCGAAGAGGCATGAAGAGTTTTCCTTTGAGGATGGTTCGGAAGGGAGGGCGTGTCAGCGCCTGTGCTCGGCGTTGGCCGTTACGCCGCAAGTTCCGCCTGCCCGGTCTTGGCGCCGGTGATGTAGGAGACGATATCGTTGCCGTCGGTGTCCTGCTTGCGCAAATTGGCGACGATGCGGCCGCGCCGGAAAACGACGATGCGGTCGACCAGGTCGAACACCTGGCGCATGTTGTGAGAGATCAGGATCAGCGGTTCGCCATTCTCCTTCAGCGTGCGGATGATGTTTTCGACCTGCATCGTCTCCTGCACGCCGAGTGCCGCCGTCGGCTCATCCATGATGATGAGCTTGGAAGCAAAGGTCGCGGTTCTGGCAATTGCTACGCACTGGCGCTGGCCGCCCGACATGTGGCGGATAGTATTGGAAAGATTGGGGATCTTGACCGCTGTCCGGACCAAGGCTGCCTCGGTCGCCTTGCGCATGAACTTGCGATCGAGGATCGAGAAGGGCCCGAGATTGAAAAGCACCCGCTCGCGGCCGAGGAACAGGTTCGACGGCACGTCGAGGTCGTCGGCGAGCGCCAGGTTCTGGAACACCGTCTCGATGCCCGCCTCGCGGGCTTCGATGGGGCCGGCAAAATTCACTTCCTTGCCGTCGAACCACATCCTGCCGCTGGTGCGCTGCTCGACGCCGGTGATCTGGCGTACGAAGGTCGATTTGCCAGCGCCGTTGTCGCCCATGATGGCGACATGCTCGCCCTTGCGCAGCTCGAAGTTGGCACCCTCCAGCGCATGGACGCCGCCATAATACTTGGTCAGGTTTTCGGTCTTCAGGACGATGTCTGACATGATCAAGCCCTCATCGCCCGCAGGCGTTGGCGCCACTGGTCGAGTACGACTGCGCCGACGATGATCACGCCTTTGACCATCTCCTGATAATAGGCGTCGAGGCGCAGAAAGGTGAAGCCGGAGATGATGACGCCGAAGATCAGCGAGCCGATCACTGTCCCGATAATCGAACCGCGGCCGCCCGACAGCGAGACGCCGCCGATAACCGCCATGGCGATCGCGTCGAGCTCGTACATTACACCCATGCCGGCCTGGGCGGTGAGATTCTTGGAGCTCAGCACCACGGCGGCGAGCGCGGCGAGGACGCCGGCAATGACGTAGACGAGGATCTTGTGGTTGGCGATGTTGATGCCGGACATGCGCGCGGCGTCCTCATTGGAGCCGATTGCATAGCAGTGCTTGCCATATTTGGTGTAACTCAGGATCAGCTGGAACAGCACTGCGAGCGATATGAAAATGATGACCGGCATCAGCCCCTTGCCAATGGCGGCGAAACTCTCGGTCGGAAACGAGATCGGCTGCCCCTTTGACCACCATTTGGCGATGCCGCGCGCGGTGACCATCATGCCGAGCGTGGCGATGAACGGCGGGATGCGCGTGTAGGCGATCAAAGCGCCGTTGACCAGGCCGGCCAGCAGGCCGCAGCCGATCGCGACCAGCACGGGCACGATCACCGGCAGGTCGGTCCAGCCCTGCGCGATGAACATCGCCTTCGGGTTCGGGTTGCCATTGACGGTCGCCACCTGGGCGAAGCTCATGGCTATCATCGCCGTGGCGCCGACGATCGAACCTGAGGACAGGTCGATGCCGCCGGTAATGATCACCTGCGTCACGCCGATGGCAATGATGCCGACTATCGACACCTGCAGGATGATGATCTGCAGGCGCGCTTCGTTGAAGATCGCATCGATATTGTCGCGGGTGTTGAACAGGAAGCTGTCGCCCAGGAAAACCCGGCCGATCAGCTCGAAAGCGCCGACCAGGATGACGAGCGCCAGGAAGACGTTGAATTCGGCCGGCCATGCGCGCCGCTTCGCATCATAGCTGAGCCCGCCGACGCCGTGAGATGTCTGTGCCAATCGTGCTTCCTCCGTCAGCCACGGTCTCCACTCGGCGCTGTTCAGGCCGAGAGGGAAAAAGCGGAGCGGCGCTGTCTTACCTTGGCGCGCCGCTCCGTATCGGACAGGTCCGCCTCAGTTCTTCTTCAGGAACTTGTCGATATTTGCCGGCGTGACCAGCTGGAACGGGATGTAGACCTTGTGCTCGACCTTCTCGCCCTTCGCCAGCTTGAGCGCTGCGTCAAGCGCGCCGGCACCCTGGCCGGCCGCGTCCTGGAACACCGTCGCATCGAGGTCGCCCGCCTGCATCGCGGCAAGCGCATCCTGGGTAGCGTCGACCCCGCCGACGACAACCGACTTCATGTCGATGTTGGCGGCCTTCATCGCCTGGATGGCGCCGATGGCGCTTTCGTCATTATTGGCGATGACGCCGTCGAACGGCTTGCCGGTCGACAGCCAGTTGGTCATCAGGTTCTGCGCTTCTTCGCGCTTCCAGTTCGACGTCTGCTTGTCGATGATCTTGATGAAGCTGCACTCCGGCGTGGCGATCACGTCGTCAATGTCCTTGGTGCGCTGCACCGCTGCCTGATTCGACAGCTCGCCCATGATCACATAGACGTTGGCTTCAGTCTTGCCGGCCTCCTTGAACAGGCGGCAGACCTCCTTGGTCTCGAGCGTGCCGGAATCGGCTTCGTTCGAGGCGACGAAGGCCTGGTTTTCGGGCAGCGTGTCGACGTTGACCGGCTCGCGATTGACATAGACCAGTGGAATCTTGGCAGCGGCGGCTGCGTCCGACATCGCCTGAGTCGCCGAGGTGTCGACCGGGTTGACGATGATGGCGTCGACGCCTGAGGCGGCGAAGTTCTTGATCTGGTCGAGTTGCTTGGCGACGTCGTTCTGCGCATCCTCCACCTGCAGCTCGACGCCGTCCATGCCCTTGGCCTGTTCAATCATGCCGTTGCGCAGCACTGTGAGAAAATTGTCGTCGAACAACGCCATCGACACGCCGATCTTGGCAGCAAAGGCGGACGAACTCATCAGCGCCGCGAACGCGACGCCCAAAAGCAGTTTTTTCATTTTATTTCTCCTCCACATTGGTGTCCGGCTGCACCGATCTACCCGGAATCCCCGATCTCGCAGGGAATTCTCTCCCGATTGCCATTTTTAGTTCCGGAGGCATTTGCCTGAAACAGATCTTCCGGAACGAAAGAACCAAAATTCTCAGTTGGTGAAATATTTATTCCATTTCGCTTGGGCGTCAAGCGAGATTTCGCCATGAGGAATGGATTTTCGGCATTTCGAGCGCTTTTAGACGGACGCTAACGCAAGCCAGGCCTGAAAGCGTTCTGATAGATTACATCATGTCTGCCGCCGATGACCGCGACGTCAGATGTTTTCCGGCAGATAAATGTCGAAGGGCAGAAAGGTCTGGCCCGGCGCATTCGCAGCGCCGGTCTCGATGGCATGCGCCATCAGCCCGACAAGCTCGCGGCAAAGCGCCGCCAGTGGCGTCGAGATCACCATGGTCAGGAAATTATCTGCCAGCGCCGCGCGGGAGTCGGGCGTGATCTCGTTGCAGACGACCGCCGGCATCTCAGCCGGCTTTGCCTCCCTCAGCGCCGAGATCGCGCCTTCCATGCCGCCACCGGCGACATAGCAACCGGCGAGATCAGGGTGGCGGGCCAGAAGCTCGATCATTGCATCATGCGTGATCTGGTTCGCTTCCAGATTGACCAACGTCTCGAGGAGAGTGAATTCCGGCGCCTGCTCGCGAAAGAAGGAGCGAAAACCGATCTCGCGAAGCTCATGGCCATGGAAGCGATGGCTGCCGACGAAGAGGGCAACCTTGCCAGGTCTCTTCGCGGCCTTCGAGATCATCCAGGCAGCGGTGCGGCCGACCTTGCGATTGTCCAGGCCAACATAGCCCTCGCGAATACCGGACGCAAAGTCGGAAAGCAGGGAGAACACCGGTACGCCATTGGCTTTGAGAGCCTCGACGGCGACCGTCAGCGTCGGGTGATCAGGCCCGACCAGGGCGACGGCCCTGGATTTGGCGGCCAGCTTGCGCATCCGCTCGACGATCTCGTCCGGCGCCAGCGAAGCGGCGAAGTCGATGGTGGCCACGCCGCGAAAGCGCGGCGACTGCGATACCGCCAGTTCAAGCTCGCGGGCAAATTCACTGTAGAAGACGTCCTCCCGTCTCAACAGCAGGAACCCGAGCCGGTATTCGGGCAATTCATGGCGCATCCGCTGCTTGATCAATCCGGCTGCGTGATAGCCGATGCTGGTCGCGGCCTCATAGACGCGGCGCGCGGTTTCCTCGCGCACCGGCAAGCGGTTGTTCAGCACCCGGTCGACGGTGGCAACGCTGACCCCCGAAATGCGCGCCAGGTCGGTGATCGTCGGCCGTTTCGCCATCGCTGCCTCATTCCACTGTTTGGCCCTTTTACACCATTCTGATGGAAAATGATAGAAACTATCTTTGTGATATTGAGCCTATCAGGGCTCGGCGTTATTTTGAACGCTGACCGAATATGATCGAGGCCTCCGCTATGGTGGATATTGGACTCCGAACCGGGAATACGAGCTCCGCAGCGGCGTCCCGACGCGACTATAGCCTGATCGGCCGCGACGCGAAGCTTGCCGTCGAGAGCGGGCTGGCGGCGGCCGAGTGGTATCACACCGACGTGCCGCGCAAGCAGATGAAGGAGCTGATGCAGCGCTCCGACGGCCCGGCGATCCGCGATACCATCGTCTGGCTCGGCGCCATGATCCTCAGCGGCGCCGGCGCCGCCTGGTTCTGGGGCAGCTGGTGGTGCGTGCCGTTCTTCTTCGTCTACGGCGTCCTCTACGGTTCCTCCACCGATTCACGCTGGCACGAATGCGGCCACGGCACCGCTTTCAGGACGCAGTGGATGAACGACGTGGTCTATCAGGTCGCCTGCTTCATGATCATGCGCAACCCGGTGACCTGGCGCTGGAGCCACACGCGCCATCATACCGATACCATCATCGTCGGCCGCGATCCGGAGATCTCGGTGATGCGTCCGCCCGATCTGCTGCGCGTGGTGCTCAACTTCGTCGGCATTCTCGACGCCTGGCATGCGATGAGCGACATGCTGCGCAATGCAGCCGGTATCGTCAGTCCGGCCGAAAGAACGTTCATTCCCGACCAGGAGCAGCCGAAGGCAATTCGCATTGCCCGCATCTGGACGACAATCTATGCCGCGACCATTGCGCTGGCGCTCTATACCGGCTCGTTCCTGCCGCTGATGCTGGTCGGTCTGCCCAGGCTTTACGGTGCCTGGCACCATGTCATGGTCGGCCTGCTGCAGCATGGCGGCCTGGCTGAAAACGTCACCGATCACCGGCTCAACAGCCGCACCGTCTACATGAACCCGATAAGCCGCTTCATCTACTGGAACATGAACTACCATGTCGAGCATCACATGTTTCCCATGGTGCCCTATCACGCGCTGCCCAGGCTGCACGAACTGATCAAGCACGATCTGCCGACGCCGACATCGTCCATCCTGGCCGGCTACCGCGAGATGATACCGGCTTTCCTGCGCCAGCTGCGCAATGAGGATTATTTCATCAAGCGCGAACTGCCGCCGACGGCGAGGCCCTATCGCGAGGACTTCCACAACGACAACGCTACCGCTGCGGTGGCTGCCGAATGACAAGCCCATGCCGAGGGTGCCAAGTATTGGGGGAGCCGTAGATGAGCGACTGGGTCGAGGCCTGTGACGCCGAGGACATCGACGAAGAGGACGTGATGCGCTTCGACCATGGCGGCCGCACCTTTGCCATCTATCGCAGCCCCGACGACGAGTATTTCGCCACCGACGGGCTTTGCACGCATGAGAAGGTGCATCTGGCCGACGGGCTGGTCATGGACGACATCATCGAGTGCCCGAAGCACAATGGCCGCTTCAACTACAAGACAGGGGCTGCCAGGGGCGCGCCGGTCTGCGTCGATCTAAGAACTTATCCGGTCAAAGTCGACGCCGGCAAAGTCCTTGTCCGGATTGGTTGATGATGACGAAGGGAATGGTCATCATTGGCGCCGGCGAATGCGGCGGGCGCGCCGCCCTTGCGCTGCGCGAGCTCGGCTATGATGGCCCGGTGACGCTGGTCGGCGACGAGCCGCATCTTCCCTATGAGCGGCCGCCGCTGTCGAAAGACGCGATGGTCGCCGACGCGCCCCTGCTCAAGGCGATCGCCAGTGAGGCGGTCCTGGCCGAAAGATCGATCAGGCATATCCATTCGGTCCAGGCGGTGGCGATCGTCCGAGAGGCGCATGTCGTGCGCCTCTCGGACGGTTCCGTCCTGGCCTACGACAAGCTCCTGCTGGCGACCGGTTCGGTGCCGCGCAAGCTGCCGATGCCGGGCCTTGGCGGGCGCTGCGTCTACCTCCGGACCTTCAACGACGCGCTGGCCATTCGCGCCCATCTCAGCGCCGGAAATCGCATCGCCATCATTGGCGGCGGCTTCATCGGGCTTGAGCTTGCCGCGGCGGCACGCAGACTGGGTGCGGCGGTCACAGTTATCGAGGCGCAGCCGCGCATCTTGATGCGCGGCGTGCCGGCCGAGATCGCTGAGGTCATCCATCAGGCGCATGAAGCCGAAGGCGTGAAAATCCTGTGCGGCGAGGGCATCGCCGCCATTGCCGATGATGGCGCCGAAGTGCGCATCGCGCTCGCCGGTGGACACGACATTGTCGCCGATCTTGCCGTGATCGGCATCGGCGCCGTGCCGGTGACCGGACTTGCCGCGGAGGCGGGGCTGACCGTCGACAATGGTATCGCCGTCGACGCCGAGCTTCGCACCAGCGACCGGGATATCTTTGCCGCCGGCGATTGCTGTTCGTTTCCGCTCGCCGTCTATGGCGGCCGGCGCGTGCGGCTGGAAGCCTGGCGCAATGCACAGGAGCAGGGCGCGCTTGCCGCCAGGAATATGCTTGGCGCCGGCGAGTCCCATGCGGCGGTGCCGTGGTTCTGGTCGGATCAGTACGGCCTGACCTTGCAGATCGCCGGCCTGTCGGACGAAGGCCGCAGCATCGTGCGCCGCGACCTCGGCGACGGCGCCTTCATCCTGTTCCACCTCGCCGAGGACGGCAGGCTGGTTGCGGCAAGCGGCATCGGCCCCGGCAACGCGGTCGCCCGCGACATAAGGCTGGCCGAGATGCTGATTGCGAAGCAGGCAAGGCCGGCGCCGGAAGCGCTAGGCTCGCAGACCATCAAGTTAAAGTCGCTGCTGGCGGCTTGATCCGCCGCGTGGATAATTGGCCGAGCGCGTTCGGCTAGAACAGCGCCTTCAGCTCCGGCAGCTTGTCGTTGACCAGCCAGCCATAGTAATTTTCCTCGGGCAGTTTTTCCGGCTCGCCCGCAGCGCGGCGCTTGTCGTTCTCGGCCTTGAGCGCATAGGCGCGCTGTTCGGGGTTGCCGACATTGTAGAGCGTCGACGTGATGCCGGGATTGCCTGAGATGTCGAAGCCGGCAATGCTTCTATAGGCGTCGATCGACTTCCTTATCGTCGCCGCGACATAAGGCAGTGTCAGGTCAGGGTCCATGATCGTCTTGTAGACCGCATTGGGGTCACCGACGTCGAGTTCCGGCAGGCCGGAAACCTTGTGCACGAGATCGCTCATCTGCAGTGCCGTCAGCGGATTGAGCTGGCCAAGGCCAAAAGTCTGGCCGGCATAATAAGGCTGGAAGAAAGTGGCGCCGAAGCGGTCGTTGGGAAAGCTCTCGCCGTTGACGGTTTTGCCGCGGAACGACCGGTTCCACACCTGTTCGCGGCACTCCCACAGATCGTAGCTGTCGGACTTCCCTGCGCATTTCGCAAATTGCGGCCGTTGCACGAAATCGGTGATGTCCTCGCCATCATAGGCAAAGGAGAGCTTACTCGACAGATACGAGATCGCCTTGACGTAATAGGTCTGCAGCCGGTCATAGGCATCGACATTATAGGTATGCTCGCCGACGATGGCTCCAACGATATGCATTGGGTCGATGTCATAGGCCGCGGCTGCCTGCTTGATCTTACCGCGCAGCTCGGCATCGTTCTGGAGCAGCGCAAAGACTTTGCGGTATTTCGCCTGGAAGGTGGTGTTGGTCGCCTGGGTGCGCCGGCTCGAAGCGCCCGGTATGTCGGGCTGCTCGGTGTTGCGGTTGCCCGGCGGCACCATCGTTGCCGCTTGCGCGGCGAACATGGCTGCCGCCAGCGTCAGCCCCAAAATGACGAGGATCAGTTTTTTCATGCGCCGCCGCCCAAATAGTCGCCGGCAAACTAGGTAATGCTCCACCGGGAGTCGAGAGACGCCTGCACCCGACGGGACGAAAGCTTGCCGGATGCTTCCATTTGGCCACACATCGGGAATGCTGGGCCAAATTGGGGAGGCCGGGAGCAATTCCCCGACCCTCTTCGAGAATGAAGCGTCTCCTACAGGATGAAACGCGACAAGTCCGTGTTTCTGGAGAGGTCGCCGACATGCTTCTCGACATAGGCGGCATCGATGGTCACCGAGGTGCCGTTGCGGTCCGGCGCGTCATAGGAGATATCGTCCAGCACCCGTTCCATCACCGTCTGCAGCCGCCTGGCGCCAATATTCTCGACGCTGGCGTTGAGGTCCACGGCGATGCCGGCCAACGAATCGATGGCGTCGTCGGTGAAGACCAGATCGACGCCTTCGGTCTTCATCAGCGCGATATACTGCTTGATCAGGCTGGCTTCGGTCTCGGTGAGGATGCGGACGAAATCGCCCTTCTCCAGCGCCCGCAGCTCGACGCGGATCGGCAGGCGGCCCTGCAATTCCGGCAGCAGATCGGAGGGCTTAGCGACGTGGAACGCACCCGAGGCGATGAACAGGATGTGGTCGGTCTTCACCGGTCCGTATTTGGTCGCAACCGTGGTGCCTTCGACCAGCGGCAGCAGGTCGCGCTGCACACCTTCACGCGAAACACCGGCACCGATGCCGCCTTCGCGCGAGGCGATCTTGTCGATCTCGTCAAGGAAGACAATGCCGTCATTCTCGGTCGATTCGAGTGCCCTGCGCACCACTTCGTCCTGATCGAGCAGCTTGTCGGACTCGTCGCTGATCAACAGCCCGTAGGACTCCTTGACGGTCGTCTTGCGCAACTTGGTCTTCTTGCCGCCCATCGCTTTCGACAGCATATCGTTGATGTTGAGCACGCCGATATTGGCGCCCGGCATGCCGGGGATCTCGAAGCCGGGCATGCCGCCATTGCCGGTATCGGCCACTTCGATCTCAATCTCCTTGTCGTCGAGCTCGCCGTCGCGCAGCTTCTTGCGGAAACTGTCACGGGTGGCCGGGCTCGCCGTCTTGCCGACGAGCGCTTCGAGCACCCGTTCCTCGGCGTTGATGTGGGCACGCGCCTTGACGTCCTCGCGCATCTTCTCGCGAACCAGCCCGATGGCGATCTCGACCAGGTCGCGGATGATCTGCTCGACATCGCGGCCGACATAACCGACCTCGGTGAACTTGGTGGCTTCGACCTTGACGAAAGGCGCACCGGCAAGGCGTGCCAGGCGGCGCGAAATCTCGGTCTTGCCGACGCCGGTCGGGCCGATCATCAGGATATTCTTCGGCATCACCTCTTCGCGCATCTGGCCCTCGAGCTGCTGGCGGCGCCAGCGGTTGCGCAAGGCAATCGCCACGGCACGCTTGGCGTCTTTCTGGCCGATGATGAAGCGGTCGAGTTCCGAAACGATTTCGCGAGGAGAGAAGGTGCTCATGTCACTAAATTCCACTTTGCCACTGCCGAATGGACTCGAACGGATGCAGCAGCATGATCACGTTGAGTGTCAGATTGTCCCGGATGAGATAGCCGACACCGAATTCGAAGATGAGGGCGAGGGTTACGACCACCCATATAGGAAGCCTTCGCGCCATGACAAACCCCAGCACCATGGCCAGTGTGTCCGACACCGAATTGATGATGCTGTCGCCATAATAGTCGAGCGAGATCGTGCCAGCGCGATAGCGATCGATGATGAAAGGGCTGTTCTCGAGCAGCTCCCAGCCGCCCTCTATAACCACCGCAAAGGCCAGCCTGAGCCCGATCGGCGAGCGCGGGAAAAGGAACCACGCCAGCGCATAGAACAGGAAACCGTGAATGATGTGCGAGAAGCTGTACCAGTCGGAAATATGCTGGGAATTCTCCGAGCTTTGCACGATGCCGTGCCACAGCTTGACATAGCCGCAGGTACAGATCGGCGTCCGCCCCATGCCGTAAAGGACCCCGGCCTGGAAGATGACCAGGCCGAGAACCAGCAGAAGCCCCATTCGCCAACTGTCGTAGTAGGCCGAGACGGTTTTGTCGCTGGATACGCTCATGCTGCTATTGCCCCTCTTCTGCGTCACCCTGTCCGGCATCACCCCTCTGGGGCATCAATCGCCATCAGCACGGCATCGCCATATTCCGACTTCCTGCGATCGATAGCCGTGAAACCGGCCTTTTCATAGGCACGGATAGCCCGTGCATTGGCGGGGTCCGGGTCGATGATGACGCGCGGCGTACCTTCCTCGAAAAGCTGCTCGACGAACTGCCGGACGATCGCCGAGCCGTGGCCGACCCCGACAAGCTCCGGCACGCCGATCGACAGATCGATGCCGAGCGTGCCGAACGGCTGGTCGCTATAGGGATGGCCGTCCTCCAGATGCGGATCGTAGCTCTGCAAATAGCCGATGGGCTTTCCGTCGAGCTCGATAATCAGCGGCTCGACCGAAATGCTGTCGATATGCTCGCGGATCTCCGCAATCTCGGTCTCTGGGTCGTTCCACCATTCGGCGACATGCGGCTCGGCAAGCCAGCCGGCGATCATCGGCAGGTCCCTCTGGGTCACCGGCCGAAAACCATAGCGGAGGCTCCGCTCAGGCGGCATCGAGGGTTTCGACGACGAAGTTGTTGTTGGTGTAGACGCAAATGTCTGACGCGATCTGCATCGCCTTGCGGGCGATCTCCTCTGCGCCCTTGTCGCTGTCCACCAGCGCGCGTGCCGCTGCCAGCGCGTAATTGCCGCCCGAGCCGATGGCCATGACGCCAAATTCGGGCTCCAGCACGTCGCCGGTGCCGGTCAGCGCCAGCGACACCGACTTGTCGGCCACCAGCATCATCGCTTCCAGCCGCCGCAAATAGCGGTCGGTGCGCCAGTCCTTGGCAAGCTCGACGCAGGCGCGTGTCAGCTGGTCGGGATATTGTTCGAGCTTGGCTTCAAGCCGCTCGAGCAGAGTGAAGGCATCGGCGGTGGCGCCGGCGAAACCGGCGATGACGTTGCCGCCCTTGCCGATGCGGCGCACCTTCTTGGCGTTGCCTTTCATGATGGTCTGGCCGAGGCTGACCTGGCCGTCGCCGGCGATCACCACCTTGCCGCCCTTGCGCACGGTCAGGATGGTCGTGGCATGCATGGTCAGTTCATTCGACATTTTCTGCTCCGATAAGCACCGATCCCATCGAGGCGATCGGCGCGTTACGAGTGACTTGATCGGCCATATGTATGCATAGGCCGGACGATTGCAAACCGGCCATCCACCGGGTCGGATCGGGCTCCGCAGCGGTAACTGGCAATCGCCGGACCATGCTGCTAGAAGGCTTTCGTTTTCAGGCATGTGAACGCCTGAATCGTGCAAAATCTGAGACAAGGATGAGGTCATGGCGCCCCGTTCCGCCGAGATAAGCCGCAAGACCAGGGAAACCGACATCGCCGTGTCGGTTCAGGTCGACGGCTCGGGCAAATCCGACATTTCGACGGGCGTCGGCTTCTTCGACCATATGCTGGACCAGTTGTCGCGCCATTCGCTGATCGACATGACCGTGAGGGCCAAGGGCGACCTGCACATAGACGACCACCACACGGTCGAGGATACGGGCATTGCGCTCGGCCAGGCGCTGGCCAAGGCATTGGGCGAGCGGCGCGGCATCATGCGCTACGCCTCGATCGATCTCGCCATGGACGAGACACTGACGCGGGCGGCAATCGATGTCTCCGGGCGGCCTTTTCTGGTCTGGAATGTTTCATTCTCGTCGCCGAAGATCGGTACGTTCGACACCGAGCTGGTGCGCGAATTCTTCCACGCGCTGGCGCAGAATGCCGGCATCACGCTGCATGTCACCAATCATTACGGCGCCAACAACCACCACGTCGCCGAGACCTGCTTCAAGGCCGTGGCGCGTGCGCTGCGTTCGGCGCTTGAGCGCGACCCGCGCCAGCCGGACGCGGTTCCCTCCACCAAGGGATCCCTGAAAGGATAGCGTCATGGCCATCTATGTCGTGATGGAGCCGCCAGGCCGCAGCGAAAGCGTGGACACTACCTTTATCCGTGACGGCTTTGCCTGGCTCGGCTTCTTGGTGCCGCCGCTGTGGCTGGCCTGGCACCGGCTGTGGGTCGAGGCGGCATTGGCGTTTGTCGCCATGGGCCTGCTCTCGATGCTGGGCGAAAGGCTGGACCTGGAAACAGCCGGCTCGCTTTTATCCCTGCTTGTCATGCTCTTTGTCGGACTGGAAGGGCAGGGCTTGCGGATCGCAGGCCTGCGCCGTCGCGGCTGGCATGAATGGGGCGTGGTCGAGGCCGACAGGCTCGACGACGCAGACGTCCGCTATGCATTGGAAGCCGATGCTCAGTCGGATGAACAACCGACGGTGCAACGCATCGTCCCAGACGCAGCACATGCCCGGTCGGCGCAGATGGGCCTGGCGCTGGGGCTGAACCATATTCCGGGAAAGCCCTGAGATGAGGGTGGCGATCATCGATTATGGGTCGGGCAATCTGCGCTCGGCCACCAAGGCCTTCGAGCGTGCCGCGCATGAAGCCGGCATTGCCGCCGCGATCGAACTCACCGCCGATGCCGAGCGGGTCAGGACCGCCGACCGCATCGTCCTGCCCGGCGTCGGTGCCTATGCCGATTGCGCCGCTGGACTGCGTGCGGTCGCCGGCATGTGGGAAGCGGTCGAGGAGGTGGCGATCGCCAAGGCTCGGCCGTTCCTCGGCATCTGCGTCGGCATGCAGCTGATGTCGGAGCGAGGCCTGGAAAAGATCGTCACAAAGGGCTTTGGCTGGGTCGCCGGCGACGTCAAGGAGATCACGCCGGCCGATCCGACACTGAAGATCCCGCAGATCGGCTGGAACACGATTGATCTGAAGCGCAAGCATCCGCTGTTTTCCGGCATTGCGACGGGTGGCAAGGGACTGCACGCCTATTTCGTCCACTCCTACCATCTCGATGCACGGAAGGAGGATGAGGTGCTGGCGGTTGCCGACTATGGCGGCCCGGTAACGGCCGCTGTCGCCCGCGACAACCTAGCCGGAACGCAATTCCACCCCGAGAAGAGCCAGGCGCTGGGCCTGGCGCTGATCACCAATTTCCTAGGCTGGAGGCCCTGAACCATGAGCAAGAAGGGCTATTGGATGGCAATGGTCGATGTCCACGATCCCGAGATCTACAAGCAGTACATCGAGGCCAATGCCGCGGCTTTCGCGAAATACGGCGCGAAGTTCCCGGTGCGCGCCGGGCGGTACACCAGCCCGGAAGGACCGGCAGGCAATCGCCACGTGCTGGTGGAATTCGAATCCTATGAAAAGGCGCTGGAATGCTACGGCTCGCCTGAATACCAGGAGGCCTTGAAGTACAGGCTCGCCGGCTCGACCGGCCACTTTGTCATCGTCGAAGGCGCCTGAAGGTGTTTCTGTTTCCGGCGATAGACCTCAAGGACGGCAAATGCGTGCGCCTCAGGCATGGCGACATGGCGACCGCCACCATCTACAATGACGATCCCGCCGCTCAGGCGCGCGCCTTCGAAGAGCAGGGCTTCGAATGGTTGCACGTCGTCGACCTCAACGGCGCCTTCAAGGGCCAGAGCGTCAACAGCGCCGCGGTCGGCGCCATCCTGAAGGCGACGAGCAATCCGGTGCAGCTCGGCGGCGGCATCCGCACCCTGGCGCAGATCGAGGACTGGCTCGACCGTGGGCTGGCCCGCGTCATTCTTGGCACCGTGGCGGTGCGCGATCCGGATCTGGTCAGGCAGGCCTGCAAGGCATTCCCGGGCAAGATCGCCGTCGGCATCGACGCCAAGGGCGGCAAGGTCGCGGTCGAAGGCTGGGCTGAAGCCTCGAGCCTCGGCGTCATTGAACTGGCGAGGAAATTCGAGGGTGCCGGCGTCGCCGCCATCATCTACACCGATATCGACCGCGACGGTGTGCTGACCGGCATCAACTGGGACGCCACCATCGATCTCGCCGACGCGGTGTCGATCCCGGTTATCGCCTCGGGCGGGCTCGCCTCGATCGCCGACATCGTGCGCATGACCATGCCCGATGCCCGCAAGCTCGAAGGCGCGATCTCCGGACGCGCCCTCTACGACGGCCGCATCGACCCGGCCGAGGCATTGGCGATCCTGCGTGGCAAACCGATGGCAGGGGTGTGAAACGTGAAGGTCTCGATTATCGTTGCTCCCTACGACAGCGGGCACTATCACGAAGGGTGCGGCCAGGGGCCGGACGCCATCATCGGCGGTGGGCTGGTCGAAGCCCTGACCGTGGCTGGCCATGACGTCGCCGTCGAAGATATCGGCAAGGTCGGAGACGAGCAGGGGCGCGAAATTGCAACCGGCTTCGCCGTCTGCAACGCCGTCGCGACCAAGGTTAACCTCGCCCGCGATGGAGGACGCTTCCCCATTATCCTTGCTGGAAATTGCCTGACCGCCGCCGGTGCGGTCGCCGGTGAAGTTGCGGATTCGATCATCTGGATCGACCAGCATGGCGATCTCAACACGCCGGAGACGTCCTCCTACGGCTTTCTCGACGGCATGGCGCTGGCGGCGACGCTCGGGCTCTGCTGGCATCCGATGGCGGCAGCAATTCCGGGGTTCCGGCCGATAGACCCTGCGCGCTGCATGCTGGTTGATGCCCGCGACCTCGATCCCGACGAAAAGCGACTGCTGGAAACTTTGCCGATCGTGCGCACCGAATGTGCCGGTGCACTCGATATGATCGGAAAGCTCACGGCGACAGGGACTGTGCGGGCGCATCTGCATCTCGACCTGGATGTCCTCGATCCGGATGTGTTGCAGGTGAACCGCTACGCGCACCCGGGCGGCCCGAGTCCGGAACAGCTACGGCAGCTTGCCTGCGGACTGGCCAGGTCAATCCCAATCGTCGGCGTGACGCTCTCGGCCTACGACCCGGCCTTTGATTCCCAGTCCGAAGTTCCGCCCGTCGTCGGCCAGCTGCTTGTCGACTTTCGTGCGGCGATCGAGAGGATCTGATGCTGAAAGCCCGCGTCATCCCCTGTCTCGACGTCAAGAACGGCCGTGTCGTCAAGGGCGTCAATTTCGTCGACCTGGTCGATGCCGGCGATCCCGTCGAAGCGGCAAAAGCCTATGACGCGGCCGGCGCCGACGAGCTCTGCTTTCTCGACATCACCGCCTCGTCGGAAAACCGCGAGACCATTTTCGATGTCATCGCCCGCACCGCCGAACAATGTTTCATGCCGCTGACCGTTGGCGGTGGCGTCCGTCAGGTCGCCGACATCAGGAAGCTGCTACTGGCCGGCGCCGACAAGGTGTCGATCAACACGGCGGCGGTGAAGACCCCAAATTTTGTCGCCGAGGCTGCCGACAAATTCGGCAACCAGTGCATCGTCGTCGCCATCGATGCCAAGAAAGTGTCCGCTGCGAGCGAGGCTGATCGCTGGGAGATATTCACCCATGGCGGCCGCGAGAAGACCGGCATCGACGCCGTCGAGTTCGCTCGGCGAGTGGTCGATCTCGGCGCCGGCGAGATCCTGCTAACATCGATGGACCGCGACGGCACCAAGGCCGGCTACGACATAGCCCTTACCCGCGCGGTCGCCGATGCCGTACGCGTGCCGGTCATCGCTTCCGGTGGCGTCGGCACGCTCGACCACCTTGTCGAAGGCATTCGCGACGGCCATGCCGGCGCGGTGCTGGCGGCGTCGATCTTCCATTTCGGCACCTACAGCATCGCCGAAGCCAAGCTGCACATGGCTCAGGCCGGACTGCCGATGCGGCTGGACTCGCCGGGTAATCGGTCCTAGAGCCTTTCCGGCTAAGAAGAGGCTGTAAACGCCGTCATGACCGAGTTCTCGCTCTCCGATCTGGAGAAGATTATTGGCGAACGCGCACGTTCCGGCGATCCGGATTCGTGGACGGCCAAGCTCTTTCAGCGTGGCATGAGCAAGGCAGCGCAGAAACTCGGCGAAGAGGCAGTCGAAACGGTGATCGCAGCCGTCAGCGCCGATAGGGCCGCGCTTGTTTCGGAAAGCGCCGATCTCATTTATCATTGGCTTGTCGTTCTCGGCATAGCGGACATTCCGCTGAGCGATGTGCTCAACGAGCTTGAACGCCGCACCGGTCGTTCGGGCATCGCCGAAAAGGCGTCTCGGCTGGACCGGGGCTGATCGCTGCGGAGGAACTCGATGGACCAGCTCGCTCCTACCGAGAAGTATTCACCCTATCGTTTCTTCTCGGCCGAGCAATGGTCGCGGTTCCGCGCCGATACGCCGATGACGCTCACCGAGGACGAGGTCCGTCGTCTGCGGTCGCTGAACGATCCGGTCGATCTCCACGAGGTCGAGCGCATCTATCTTTCGATGTCACGGCTGTTGTCGGCTCATGTCGAAGCCAGTCAACTCCTGTTCAGGCAACGCCAGGCCTTCTTCAACGCGCTGGACGCGGCCAAGACACCGTTCATCATCGGCATTGCAGGTTCCGTGGCGGTCGGCAAATCGACCACGGCGCGCGTGCTAAAGGAGCTGCTGGCGCGCTGGCCGTCGAGTCCCAAGGTCGACCTGGTCACCACCGACGGTTTCCTGCTGCCGAACGAAATCCTGCGCCGCAACAATTTGATGGAGCGCAAGGGCTTTCCGGACAGCTACGACGTCGGCGCGCTGCTGCGCTTCCTGTCTGGCATCAAATCGGCGCAGCGCAACGTCCGCGCGCCGGTCTATTCGCACCTGACCTATGACGTCATTCCGGGCGAGTTCCAGACCATCGACCGGCCCGACATCCTGATCTTCGAAGGCATTAATGTCCTGCAGCCGGGCAAGCTGCCCAAGGACGGCAAGATCGTGCCTTTCCTGTCGGATTTCTTCGACTTCGCCATCTATATCGATGCCGAGGAGGCGCTGATCCATCACTGGTATATCGCCCGCTTCATGCGGCTGCGCGAAACCGCCTTCCGCGACCCGGCCTCCTTCTTCCACCGCTATTCGCAACTTTCCGAGGATGCGGCCCGCGCCATCGCCGAGGGCCTGTGGACCAACATCAACCTGAAGAATCTGCGCGAGAATATATTGCCGACCCGCGCCCGTGCCGATCTCATCCTGCGCAAGGGCGCCAACCATCTGGTCGAGGAAGTGGCGCTCAGGAAACTGTGAAATCCCGGGACATTCCTTAAAGTCATCTTAACCCAGTCTTTCTATTGTCGGGCCTGATCTGCGGGCTCGGCAAACAAATGAATGCGCCATTCCTAAACATCGATCGGCCGGCAGCTGACCGCATCGCACGTCCGGGCAGCGGCGGCGCAACGATTGCCCTGATCGTGCCTGTCCACAATGAGGAAGGCGCAATTGCTCCATTCCTGAAGGCGGTATGCGAAAGCACCGCGCCGCTGAAGGACAAAGGCGTTGCCCTCGAGTTCATCTTCGTCAACGACGGCAGCAGCGATACGACGCTCGAAAAGCTGATCGAAGCCCAACAAACCGATCCACGCATCCACGTAATCGACCTTTCACGCAATTTCGGCAAGGAAGCCGCGATGACCGCGGGGCTCGACAGCTGCGATGCCGATGCAGCGATTCCGATGGATGTCGATATGCAGGATCCGCCGCATGTCATTCCGCTGCTTGTGGAAAAGTGGCGCGAGGGTTTTGAGGTTGTTCTGGCCAAGCGAGCCAATCGGTCGAGCGACAGCTTTCTCAAGCAGCGCTCCGCCTCGATGTTCTACCGCGTTCACAACTGGATCGCGCAGCAGAAGATCCCGCACGATGTCGGCGACTTCCGTTTGATCGACCGCCAGGTCATCCAGGCGCTGCGGTCTTTGCCCGAACGCCGTCGTTTCATGAAGGGCCTGTTCGCCTGGGTCGGGTTCCGCACCGCAAGCGTCGAATATGTCCGCGATCAGCGCATCGCCGGCCAGTCGAAATTCTCCGGCTGGAAGCTGTGGAACTTCGCGCTCGAAGGCATCACCAGCTTCTCCACCGCTCCGCTTGAAATCTGGACCTATGTCGGCGCGACGATTTCCGCGCTGTCGTTCCTCTACGGCCTGCTGATCGTCGCCAAGACAATGATCTTTGGCGTTGATGTGCCCGGCTACGCCTCCCTGCTGGTCAGTGTTCTTTTCCTTGGCGGCATCCAGTTACTCGGCATCGGCATCATCGGACAATACCTCGGCAGGGTCTACGCCGAGATCAAGCAGCGTCCGATCTACATCGTGCGCCGCAAATATGAGGGAATGAGCTGATGGAGATCGACGCCTACCGACAGATGGCCGCCACCGAAGACGAGCATTGGTGGTTCTGCGGGCGTCGCGCCATCGCCGAGGCGGTCATTCGCAGCATCGGCCTGCCTGAAAACGCGCGCATCGTCGAGATCGGCGCCGGCACCGGCGGCAACATCCGGATGCTGGAGCAGTTCGGCGCAGTGACGGCAGTCGAGATGAGCGATCTCGCGCGCAGGATTGCCTGGGAAAAGACCGGCCGCGACTTCCTCGCCGGACATCTGCCGGACAACATTCCTGTCGCGCCGCAAAGCTGCGACCTCGTCTGCCTGTTCGACGTGCTGGAGCATGTCGCCGAAGACGAGGCGTCGCTTGCCGCGATCCGCCAAGTGCTGAAACCGGGCGGCAGCGTGGTCCTCACTGTGCCCGCACACCAATGGTTGTGGAGCACGCATGATGTGGGGCTGCATCATATGCGGCGCTATTCACGCAATCTGCTGCGTGAACGAATCGAAAGGGCTGGTTTCGCGATCGACCGGCTGAGCTACACAAATGCCGCGCTCTTCCCGGTAGCGGCGCTGGCAAGACTGGTGGACAGGTTGCGCAAGTCGGCCTTGCCAGCCGGCCATGCCACGCCGCCAAAACCACTGAATGCGGCGATGAAGGCAGTGTTTTCGGCGGAAGGCCGCATCATACCAAATGCAAGCTTGCCCTTCGGGGTTTCGCTGCTGGCGGTATTCCGCAAGGACAGCGCCGTCGAAACCGCTCGCCTCGACGAGAAATTGGCAGCTTGACCGCGTCATGGGCACCGGCTCGTATCGTCGACTATCGCGCTTTGCGCTGATTGGCATCGCGTCGACGCTGATCTACGCAGTTTGCGCTTTTCTGCTGTCGCGTGGACAGGCAACGGCGGCCCTGCCGGCGGCGCTCACATCGTTTGCGGCCTACGCCGTCGCCGCGCTGTTCTCCTACACCGGGCATAAATATTTCACGTTCACCTCGGGCGGCAGCCACGCTATGGAATTGCCCCGCTTCCTCCTGCTCACCGCTTCCGGCCTCGCCGTCGCGATCGCCCTGCCGGGGCTTTTGACCCAGATGCTCGGCGTCCCTGCCGCAATCCCGATCCTGCTCACCTGCATTGCCGTGCCGGTCATCAACTATGTCGTCCTCGGGCGGTGGGTGTTTCGTGGTCTCTAGCGCGCGATCCCTCAGTGAACTGCTGCCCGGCGCCAACCGCTTCTCGCCCTTTGTGGGCGTAGCGGGTGCTCCGTTGCTGCTGGCCAGTCTGGTCGTCACATACGCCGTCTGGCTATCGACCGTTGCAATTCCGACCAATGTTGACGTGTCGTGGCTTCTGGTCGTCTGCGACCGCCTGCTTGGCGGAGAGCGGCTCAACACCGACATCGTGGAGACCAACCCCCCTTTCTCGATCTGGCTCTACATGCCGTTCATGCTCCTGGAAAAGCTCACTGGCATGCGTGCGGAATTCTGGCTGACGCTTGGCGTCGTTTGCCTGAGCCTGGCCAGTCTTTTCGTTTCCGTCCGCATTCTCGCGCGCGATGAACCGGTCTACCGGCAGCCCCATGCGCTGTGGGCGGCAGCGGCGGCCCTGTTTTTGATCCTGTGTTTCATGCCGGATCAATTCGGCCAACGCGAGCACTTCGCATTGATTGCCATTCTGCCTTGGGTGGCGTTGCAATGCACACGTCAGCGGAACCTGGATTTCAGCGCGGGCTCGCGCCTGGAGCACATGGTCGCGGGCTTCGGCGCGGCGGTCGTGGTCATGGTCAAGCCGCCCTATTTTGTGCTGGCCTTCATGTTGCCGTCGCTCTGTCTTGCGCTTGAAAGGCGGTCGCTGAAACCGCTCTTCGTCGCAGAGAACCTGGTGGGCGCTGCGATCGTGGCCGCCTATATCGCGTCCATCGCGCTCTTCGACCGCGCTTACGTCAGCGACGTCCTGCCCTTGGTCAGGGAGGTCTATCTTCCGTTGAGGGCCTCTGCCGCCGATATGCTGGCAAACTGGCCGAAAGTGGTGCTGCTTCTGGCCGCCGCCACCGTGCTTGCGGCCGGCGGCCTGAGAAAGACGAACTGGGACGTCAGGATTCCGCTCCTGACCGCCCTGGGGTTCATTCCGGCCTTCATCGTCATGGGCAAGGGTTGGCCCAATCACGCGCTGCCGATGGTCGTTGTTGCGACACTTGCATTTGGCATCCAGCTTGTGCGGTTCGGCACATTCGGCAGTGCAGGCTTCGTTCGCAAGGCCGCCCTGATCTTCGGCTGCGTGCTGGTGCTGCAAATAGCGGTCAGGGCACAGTACGCGGCGCTGACGACGGATAACGGCCCGATCGCCCGGTCTGTCGCCGCGATCCGCGCAACGGTCGAAACCCCGACCATCATGTCTATTGCCGACCAGATGCAGGTTGCCCATCCCCTCGCCAGGCTGGTCGGCGGCAGGTTCATATCACGCCATCCGAGCGCCTGGGCGGTCTCCAACGCGGACACGCTCGCCCGCGTCACCGGCGATCTCGAACGGAGACCGGAACTTGAAAGCATCCGCGATCGGGTGATCGGCGAAAACGCCGCCGAGATATCAGCGAAGAAGCCCGATATCGTGCTGTCAGGCTCGCCCGCGTGGACTGCCCTGATGCTGCAGGACAAGCGGATCCAGGTTGCCTTGGCCGACTATCGTCTGCTGCACGCCGAGCCGGAAATCACTGTCTATCTGCGTTACACGGCGCCTGCGCCGCTCCAAACCGATTGAGCAGGAGCCCCCGGAAACCCATGACACGGCTGGATCCAATCGCTCCGCTGGACGACATATGGCTCGATCTCGAGAGCCTCGGTGCAACAGCATGAGCGTCTCGAACGACATTGGCGGCTTGAGCCGCTGGCGCGACCGGGATATTGCGGCGTCGCTGCTTCCTAGCCGCAATGTCCTGGCCATTGCCGCAGTCACCGTCTTCTCGATCTTCTGGCAGCGACGTTGGGGGACTGTTCCCGACACTAGCTGGCTGATCACGGTCTGCGAGCGTATGCTGTCCGGTGAGCGGCTTTACTCGCAAATCTATGAGACCAATCCCCCATTCAGCGTCTGGCTCTATCTGCCGCCAGTGGCTGCGGCCAGATTGCTGGGCACCGCCCCGGAAATCCTGGTTGAGGCCTGGACATACCTTGCCGTGCTTATCGGACTTTCGCTCTCGGGCGTGATCGTCAAGCGTGCGGGTTTCACCGAAACTGCATCATTGTTTGCACTGGGGCCAGCGTTTTGCGCAATGTTGGTGGTCTTCCCCGGAAATGCCTTCAGCGAGCGGGAGCATATCGGCATGGCACTTTTCATGCCGCTGCTTGCGCTTCATGCCTGGCGCGCGCGCAGAGATGCAGCTGCCCAACCAGACCCCGGGCTCGCCGTACTCGCCGGCCTGTCGGGCAGCATTCTGCTGCTGGTCAAGCCCTACTATGCGATCATGGTGTTGGCGCCGGCACTGGTCGTTGCAGTGCGCCGGCGCAGTCTGAAATCGATCTTCGCCCTGGAACACTGGGTCATTGGCGGCATCTGCGTTGTCTATCTCAGCACGGTCACGCTGATCCATCCGGAATTCATGCGCGACATCTATCCCCTCTTGGCGGACGTTTATGCAAAGATCGGCATCTTTTGGCCGATTGTGATCGGCTACGGTTTCTCGTGGTGTTTCCTTGTCTTCCTGATCTGGTGGCTGTGGCCTGCCAGGCGGTTTCCAGAGCTGGCGGCGGTAGCGTTGGCGGCATCGATCGCTGGCATGTTTCCCCTGTTCTACCAAGCCAAAGGCTGGTCTTATCATGCCTATCCCGCGATCTTTTGCGCTGTGGCAGCCATTTTCTGCCTGCTGGCACTGCCCAGGATCGTGCAGCAGCCGTCGAAGCTGTTGACGTTCGTGACGGCTCCTTCGCGAGCTTGGGCATTGGCGGCGGTGGCAATCGCTTTCTTGCCGTACTGGAGCACCCAGAAACCAGGGCCGGCGCTGGTTGCCGCAATTCGCGCCGCCACCGATCGGCCGACCGTAGCGTTGGTCAGTTCGGATATTTCCTCGGGACATCCGTTGAACCGTATGATCGATGGGCAGTTCGTTTCGACCCACGTCAGCGATTGGCTTGGAGCGTTCGCACTTTCCCTGTCCCGGCACGCAGCCCTCTCGGGTGACACCGCCGAAGCCACGCGTTACCAGGCCATCATGGCGCGCTACGTCGAAAGCAAACGCGAAGAGTTCGCGCGTCTGCGCCCGGATATCGTCGTCTTCAAGAAAAACAACACAATGTGGACAAGCCAACTGATGGGGCGTTTTGGCTTTGACGCCATCCTGGCGCACTACCGCATTCTTATCGAGGACGAGACCGAGCGCATCTATTTGCGCGACGATTATGTCCGCCCGGGCCACCGGCCACCCGAACAGCCTATTTCGGCATCGTCACCCGTCGCAGCGTCAGATTGATGCGGCCGCCACTCCTGAGCAATGCCGAGGTCGACGGGTAGATACGGTCGACGCCGTGAAAGCAGAGCCGCCCTTCGCCGCCAAGCACGACGACGTCGCCGCTCCTCAGCCTGAACGATTTGGTGGCGCCGTCGCGCGTCGTCTGGCCGACCCGGAACAGGCAATCGTCGCCGAGCGACACCGAGACGACAGGCGCGGAGAAATCGCTCTCGTCGCGGTCCTGGTGAAGACCCATCTTGGCATCCTGCGAATAGAAATTGACCAGGCAGGCTTCCGGCGGGTGCGCATAGGCAGATACATCCCGCCACAGTTCGAGCAGCATCTCCGGGATCGGCGGCCAAAGCCTTCCGGTCACCGGGTGGGTCGGCTGGTAGCGATAGCCGTGCTCCTTGTCGGTGACCCAGCCCAGCGGACCGCAATTGGTCATGCGCACGCTCATCTCCTTGCCGGTACGCGGCATCGCCGGCACGAACAGCGGCGCCTTCTGCACGACCTGCCTGATATCTTCCACCAGCACTTCCTGCATGGCGCGCGACAGGTAGCCGGGCATATGGCGGACGCCTTTGGGCAGTACGAGCATCGCGTCGCTTAATCCGTTGGTCTGGAGAAATCAGAATGCCACCGTCAAATGAAAACGGCGACCCGAAAGCCGCCTCCGACGGTGGCTGCGCGCTTTAACCGGCGATCTGAGATCCGAAGCCGCTTCGGCTGTCACTCATCCCCGACCCGGCCGCGCAGTTTCTTGATCGAGCCGCGCCCGGCCTTGCTCTTGAGTCGTCTTTCGACCGCGCCTTTGGACGGCCTGGTCTTCTTGCGCGGCGGTGGTGGTGGTTCGGCGGCCTTGGCGACCAGTGCCGTCAGCCGCGCCCGGGCGTCCGCCCGGTTCTGCTCCTGGGTGCGGAAGCGTCCAGCTTCGATGACGATGACGCCGTCCTTGGTGGCGCGCTGGCCGGCAAGCTTGATGGTCCGTTCGCGCACCCGCTCCGACAGGCCAGCCGCATTGGCGGCATCGAAGCGCAATTGCACTGCCGTCGCCACCTTGTTGACGTTCTGGCCGCCCGGGCCGGACGAACGAATGAAGTCCTCGTGCAGGTCGCCCGGATTAATCACCGCATCGTCGGTAATGATGATCTTGTCGTCGGCGTTCATGCCGCACTCATGGCGCGGCAGGCGAAAAAAGAAAAGGCCCGATCGAAGCCGGGCCTTGAAGCATCACCCGGGGCGACGGCTATTCAGCCGCTACCTGCATGCGTGGTGCGGCGCCGAGCACGGTGGCGTCGACATGGGCTTCGAACTTTTCGAAATTGTCGACGAACATGCCGACCAGCCTTGCCGCCTGCCGGTCGTAGGCGGGCTTGTCGATCCAGGTCGATCTAGGGTCGAGAATGGCGCGGTCGACGCCGGCAACCGTCACCGGTACGTCGAAACCGAAATTGGCGTCGGTGCGGAAGTCGGCCGCTTTCAGCGAGCCGTCGAGCGCCGCCGCAAGCAGCGCCCGCGTTGCTTTGATCGGCATTCGCTTGCCGGTGCCGTAGGCGCCGCCGGTCCAGCCGGTGTTGACCAGCCAGCAATCGACGCCTTGGCGGGCGATGAGCTCGCGCAACAGATTGCCGTATTCCGACGGATGCCGCGGCATGAACGGTGCGCCGAAGCATGTCGAAAATGTCGCTTCGGGTTCCGTAACGCCCTTCTCGGTCCCCGCCACCTTGGCGGTATAGCCGGAGAGGAAATGGTACATGGCCTGCGCCGGGGTCAGCCGCGCGATCGGCGGCATCACACCGAATGCGTCGGCGGTCAGCATGATGATGTTCTTCGGGTGGCTGGCGCGCCCCGTCTTGCTGGCGTTGGGGATGAAGTGGAGCGGGTAGGCGCAGCGTGTGTTTTCGGTCAGCCCGCCGTCGTCGAAATCCGGCACGCGGCCTGCGTCGAGCGCCACATTCTCCAGCACCGTGCCGAAGCGCTGGGTGGTGGCGAAGATCTCCGGCTCGGCTTCGGCCGAAAGCTTGATCGTCTTGGCATAGCAGCCGCCCTCGAAATTGAAGATGCCGTGCGGTCCCCAGCCATGCTCGTCGTCGCCGACCAGCGTGCGCGACGGGTCGGCCGACAACGTCGTCTTGCCGGTCCCGGAAAGGCCGAAGAAAACGGCCGCGTCGCCGACGGGCCCTTCATTGGCCGAGCAGTGCATCGGCATCACACCTTTTGCCGGCAGCAGATAGTTGAGCACGGTGAACACCGACTTCTTCATCTCGCCGGCATACGAGGTACCGCCGATCAACACGATCATGTGCGAAAGATCGACGGCAATCACCGTTTCGCCGCGCGTGCCGTGGCGGGCGGGATCGGCGCGGAACGACGGCAGGTCGATGATCGTCAAATCGGGCATGAAATGCTCGAGTTCGGCGGCGGCCGGTCGGATGAGCAGATTGCGGATGAACAAGGAGTGCCAGGCAAGCTCCGTGATCACCCTGGTCGGCAGCTTCAGCTCCTCGTCGGCGCCGCCGACCAGGTCCTGCACATAAAGGTCCTTTCCAGCCGCGTGGGCGCGAAAATCGCCAAGCAGCGTATCGAACTGGATCGGCGAAATCGCTTTGTTGTTGTCCCACCATACATGCGGCGCGGTGCTTTCGTCGCGCACCACGAATTTGTCCCTGGGCGAGCGGCCGGTGTGCTGCCCGGTCTCGGCGGCAAGCGCGCCATGCGCGGTGAGTCGGGCCTCGCCACGGCGGATTGCCTCCTCGTAGAGCGCGGCCGCGCCGAAATTATAGCGCACCACGCCCGTGGTTCTTAGGCCGATCCGATCGATTGCACATGCAGGATTGCGTTTGCCGGCTTCCGACATGGGTGTCCCTTCTTCGATTTACCGCGTCTTTACCGGCGAATTCCGGAACTCCCATTGCAGGAGCTAAAAACGTCAAAACCAGAAAAGGCGAATGATATCAAATCATTAATCGATTTAAATATTTTGAAAGTTGTTTAAATCGTTTATATGTGCAAAAACACTGATGGTTGCCCAAAGGATTGGCGATGTTCATTCGTCCAATCCATATCGAGGTACAATTGTGGCCGTCGACATGCCGCGCGTGACAGCGGATACAGCCTATGCCACATTTTGTACCTAATTTGTCCTGCAAAAGCCCCTTCTCGACGAAAGAAGGGACAGCTCATGAGGGAGCCGCTTGAAATGGCAACAATCGCGCTTGTCGACGACGATCGCAACATTCTGACTTCGGTTTCGATCGCCCTCGAATCCGAGGGTTATCGGGTCGAAACCTACACGGATGGGGCATCGGCGCTGGAGGGACTGGCGGCGCGCCCGCCGAACCTCGCCATCCTCGACATCAAGATGCCGCGCATGGACGGCATGGAGTTGCTGCGCCGGATGCGTCAGAAATCCGACCTGCCGGTGATCTTCCTGACCTCCAAGGACGATGAGATCGATGAACTGTTCGGCCTCAAGATGGGCGCCGACGACTTCATCCGCAAACCCTTCTCGCAGCGTCTTCTTGTCGAACGCGTCCGCGCCGTGCTGCGACGCGCCAGCACCCGCGAGGCGGCTGCCAAGGCGCCCAACCAGCAGGCCCGGTCGCTTGAGCGCGGCCAGCTTGTCATGGACCAGGAGCGCCACACCTGCACCTGGAAGGGCGAGCCGGTGACGCTGACCGTCACCGAGTTCCTCATCCTGCATTCGCTGGCCCAGCGTCCGGGCGTTGTAAAAAGCCGTGATGCGCTGATGGATTCGGCTTATGATGAGCAGGTTTATGTCGATGACCGCACCATCGACAGTCACATCAAGCGGCTACGCAAAAAGTTCAAGGCCGTCGATGATGACTTCGAAATGATCGAAACCCTTTACGGAGTCGGATATCGGTTCCGCGAAGCTTGAGTCGAGCGGGAGCTGCTATTCGATGGCAGTGCAAGTAGAGCGAGTGAGACGGTCGGGCGCCGCCAGGCGCCCGCCGCGGATTCTGCCCGCCTTCGTGTCGAAAATTACGGTGCCGATGCGCCGGTTTCTCGGCCATCACATCTTTTCCAGCCTGACGCGGCGTATCCTCTTTCTCAACCTTGCCGGCCTTGCCGTCCTGGTCACCGGCATTCTCTATCTCAATACCTTTCGCGACGGGCTGATCGACGCCCGTGTCGAGAGCCTGATGACTCAAGGCGAGATCATCGCCGGCGCGATCGCCGCCTCGGCGACGGTCGAGACCGATTCGATCAGCATCGATCCGGAGAAGCTGCTCGAGTTGCAGGCCGGCGAAAGCCTCGGCCCGGGCTCCGATCAGCTCGATAACCTCGATTTCCCGATCAATCCGGAGCGCGTGGCGCCGGTGCTCAGGCGGTTGATCTCGCCGACGCGGACCCGCGCCCGCATTTACGACCGCGACGCCAACCTGCTGCTCGATTCCCGCCATCTCTATTCGCGCGGCCAGATCCTTCGCTACGACCTGCCGCCGGTCGAAGAGGAACAGCCGGACCTTCTGGAGCGCATCCAGAAATTCGTCTTCGATTTCTTCCGCAACAAGCAGCTGCCCGTCTATCGCGAGCAGCCGGGTGGCAACGGCGCCGCGTTTCCGGAAGTGGTCAAGGCGCTTACCGGCAGCCCGTCGACGATCGTGCGGATCTCGGAGCAAGGCGAGCAGATCGTTTCTGTGGCGGTGCCGATCCAGCGCTTCCGTGCCGTTCTCGGCGTGCTGATGCTGTCGACCGAAGGCGGCGACATCGACAAGATCGTCGCGGCCGAGCGGAAGGCCATCCTGCGCGTGTTCGGCATTGCCGCCCTGGTTACCGCCATCCTGTCGATGCTGCTGGCCTCCACCATCGCCAATCCGCTGCGCCGGCTTTCCGCGGCAGCCGTCAGGGTTCGCCGCGGTGTCAAGAACCGCGAGGAAATCCCCGACTTCTCCGATCGGCAGGACGAGATCGGCAATCTGTCGATCGCCGTGCGCGACATGACCAATGCGCTGTACGCCCGCATCGAGGCGATCGAAAGTTTTGCCGCGGATGTCTCGCACGAGTTGAAGAACCCGCTTACCTCGCTGCGCAGCGCGGTGGAGACATTGCCGCTGGCCAGGAACGACAATTCGCGCAGCCGGCTGATGGATATCATTCAGCACGATGTGAGGCGGCTTGACCGTCTCATCACCGATATTTCCGATGCCTCCCGTCTCGATGCCGAGCTGGCGCGGGAAGATGCGGGAACCGTCGACCTCAAGAAGTTCATCACCGATCTGGTCGCCGTCTCGCGCGAGGCCACGCGCAACAAGAAGGCGGTCGAGATCGAATTCAAGGTCGCCAAACTGCCACAGGGCGTGAAAGGCTACTTCGTCGTCGGTCATGATCTGAGGATCGGCCAGGTGATCACCAACCTGATCGAGAATGCCCGCTCGTTCGTTCCCGAGGAACGTGGCCACATCACCATATCGCTGGCGCGCGCCGGCAAGTTCAACATCGTCACCATCGACGACAATGGACCCGGTATCCGGGCCGATAACATCGATCGCATTTTCGAGCGGTTCTATACCGATCGGCCGGCCGGCGAGGCGTTCGGTCAGAACTCGGGCCTTGGCCTGTCGATATCCAGGCAGATCGTTGAAGCCCATGGCGGCACGCTGAGCGCCGAGAACATCCCGGGCACCAAGCCTGGCGAGATCAAGGGCGCGCGCTTCGTGGTGACGCTGCCGGCGGAAGGCTGACGGATGAATTCCAATCACGCCTGGTCCTATTGTGCAGCCTGAAAATATTCACGGCACCGCGATCCTGATAGGTGATCGCGGCATTCTCATCACCGGACCGTCCGGCTTGGGCAAGACGACGCTGGCGCTCGCCTTGATCGATCATTGCAGCCAGCGTGGGCTGTTTTCCCGGCTGATCGGCGATGACCAGCTCTATGCTGCAGATTGCGACGGGCGGCTGGTCTGCCGCGCACCAGCCAGCATAGCCGGCCTCGTCGAGGTGCCGGGATTCGGCCCCAAACCGATACAGTTCGAGCCAAGCTGTGTGATCGACCTCATTATCCGGCTGGTGCCAGCCGGCAAAATGGCCCGCTTCCAGGAAGACTGCAGCGAACTCGTTGTCGGCGTACCAGTGCCGCGCATCGATCTTGCCGAGCGCAATGTAGCGGCGGCCTTGCCGGCATTGATGTCGCGCCTGTCGATTGCGCCTTTCCTGTGATCCGATTTCGATTTTTTGCTGCAATGCGTCAAATTGGCTTGGGCCGGCGCAATTTTGGGCTTGTCAACGGGCCTTGCGTCGACAAGATAGCGCTCCCGCCACCTGGAACGGTCGGCGAGCATAAAATGCGCCTGTGAAGCGGCGATGACGGGAGCCACCAAAGAATGATCGGACTCGTGCTTGTAACGCACGGTCAACTGGCCGCCGAGTTCCGCAATGCCGTGGAACATGTCGTTGGGCCACAAGACAATTTCGAGACCGTGGCGATCGGTGCCGACGACGATATGGAACAGCGCCGCCGCGACATTATCGAGGCAGTCGGCCGCGTCGATACGGGATCAGGCGTCATCGTTTTGACCGACATGTTCGGCGGCACGCCCTCTAACCTCGCCATTTCCGTGATGGAATCCGGGCGTATCGAGGTCATTGCCGGCATGAACCTGCCGATGCTGATCAAGCTGTCCAGCGTTCGCAAGGGCGACAACATGACGGCCGCGCTGGATGAGGCGCAGGCTGCCGGCCGTAAATACATCAATGTCGCCAGTCAACTCCTGAGCAGCAAATGAGCGCGCTGTTGCCGGAAAAGGACAAGATCGTTCGCGACTTTCCGATCGTCAACCAGCGCGGCCTGCACGCACGCGCCTCGGCCAAGTTCGTTCAAATCGCCAGCGGCTTCAACGCCACGGTCCAGGTCGAGAAGGACGGCGTCAAGGTCGGCGGCACCTCGATCATGGGCCTGATGATGCTGGCGGCGAGCCCCGGTTATTCGATCCGCGTCACCGCCACCGGCCCGGAGGCCGAAGAGGTCATCGATGCGCTGGAGCAACTGGTTGCTTCCCGTTTTGGCGAGGAATGCTGACGTGCTGATCGCTTCTGAAGACATGCACGGATAAAGATTTCTTTATATCCCATTGTCGTCCGACTCCCGATCTGCTAGTCAGGCCGGCACCTCGCGCCCTCCGACACGCTTTCGGGGCGGGCGCGTCCCGCAATCAATTCGCATCGGAGCACTGCCATGACGGGTAGCAAGGACTATGTGGTCGCAGACATCGCGCTTGCCGGCTGGGGCCGCAAGGAGATCGAGATCGCCGAAACCGAAATGCCGGGCCTGATGGCCTGCCGCGAAGAATTCGGCGACAAGAAGCCGCTCAAGGGCGCGCGCATCACCGGCTCGCTGCACATGACCATCCAGACGGCGGTGCTGATCGAAACGCTTAAGGCGCTCGGCGCCGATATCCGCTGGGCTTCCTGCAATATCTTCTCGACCCAGGACCACGCTGCCGCGGCCATTGCCGAGGCCGGAATTCCGGTGTTTGCCGTCAAGGGCGAGACGCTTGAGGATTATTGGGTCTACACCGACAAGATATTCCAGTGGGCCGATGGCGGCACCTCCAACATGATCCTCGACGACGGTGGCGATGCCACCATGTACATCCTGATCGGCGCCCGCGCCGAGGCCGGCGAGGATGTGCTGTCCAATCCGGGCAGCGAAGAGGAAGAGATCCTGTTTGCCCAGATCAAGAAGCGCATGCAGGCATCGCCCGGCTTCTTCACCAAGCAGAAGGAAGCGATCCGCGGCGTCACCGAAGAGACGACGACCGGCGTCAACCGGCTCTATCAATTGCAGAAAAAAGGCCTGCTGCCGTTCCCGGCGATCAACGTCAATGATTCCGTCACCAAGTCGAAATTCGACAACAAATATGGCTGCAAGGAATCGCTTGTCGACGGCATTCGCCGCGGCACCGACACGATGATGGCCGGCAAGGTCGCGGTTGTCTGCGGCTATGGCGACGTCGGCAAGGGCTCGTCGGCTTCGCTCAAGGGGGCCGGCGCCCGCGTCAAGGTCACCGAGGTCGATCCGATCTGCGCGCTGCAGGCGGCGATGGACGGTTTCGAGGTGGTCACGCTCGAAGACGCAGCGCCGACGGCCGACATCGTTATCACCACCACCGGCAACAAGGACGTTGTTACCCTCGACCACATGCGCCTGATGAAGGACATGGTGATCGTCGGCAACATCGGTCACTTCGACAACGAGATCCAGGTGGCCTCGCTGCGCAACCTGAAATGGACCAACATCAAGCCTCAGGTGGATATGATCACCTTTCCGGACGGCAAGCGGATGATCCTTTTGTCGGAAGGCCGCCTGCTCAACCTCGGCAACGCTACCGGCCACCCGAGCTTCGTCATGTCGGCGTCCTTCACCAACCAAGTGTTGGCCCAGATCGAGCTGTACACCAAGCCCGGCCAGTACGAGAACCAGGTCTATGTCCTGCCGAAGCATCTCGACGAAAAGGTCGCGCGCCTGCATCTCGACAAGCTCGGTGCCCGCCTGACCGAATTGTCAGGCGAACAGGCCGCCTATATCGGCGTCACTCCGCAGGGACCGTTCAAGCCGGAACACTACCGCTATTAACCACGGCGAAACTTGCCACTAGATATTGAAGCCGGGCGATTGACTTTTCGCCCGGCTTTATTTTTGCGCTGATTGATTCTTCACGCCGATTCGCGCAAGCGCTATGGTGCTGATTCGCGGTCCGGGGACGAGGCCCGGGCGCACGCATCAGGGCGGTCTTGCATTCAGGCGGCGAAGAGGACCAAGACATGCCGGGGGATAACCCGCCTTGCGCGGGACAGGCCGTTTCCGGCGGCCATAACGATTCGATCACGGGCTCCGCTGCCAGAGGCGGCAGCCTTCTATGGCGCGCCGGCAGCCGTGTCGGGGTGCTGCTTGCTTCTTCCGCGCTGGTTAGTCCGCTGCTTGGCTTTACTGCACATGCCCAAACCCGCGTGGCGCAAAAGGCCGGGCTGTCGGTCAGCACGGTCGAGGTCATGCAACTCGCCATGTTCGTCGGCGTCATGGGGGCGGCATTGCTGTCGGCCATCTTTCTGATCCGCGAACGGGCGCGCACCGCGGCGGAAAATGCCGAGCTCAGGACCCGTATCGCCGACGTCAATGCCGCGCTGCAGCGCTCGGAGGCGCTGCTCCATTCCCGCGATCAGCGCGTGGTGGTATGGGCGGCCGAGAACAAGAAGCCCGAGCTTGTCGGGACATTGCCGATCGAGAGCGGCGCGCCGGAGGACCGGGCGGCCTTCCTGGCTTTCGGCCGCTGGCTGATGCCGCGTTCGGCGGCCGCACTCGAACATGCCGTCGCGGCACTGCGGGACAAGGCAAAGCCGTTCGATCTGGTCATCGAATCGCAGGCCGGCCAGCCGCTCGAGGTTCACGGCCGCAAGAGTGCGGCGCATGGGCTGGTTCGCTTCGTCTCGCTTTCGGAGACACAGCGAAGCCAGGCCAGGCTGAAGATCGAGAACCAGCGCTTAGCCGCCGACCATGAGACGCTGATCGGTCTTCTGGATGCGCTCAAGATGCCGTCATGGCTGCGTACTGTCGACGGGCGGCTGAAATGGGTCAACCGCGCCTACGCCGAAGCGGTCGAGGCCGAGAATGCCGAAGCGGCGGTCCGCGATGGCAAGGAATTCCTCGGCGGCCAGGCGCGCGACACGATCGCTGCGCAGCACAAGTCGCGCGCGGTCTTTGAACAGACGCTCTCCACGGTCATCGAAGGCGACCGCCGTATGTTTGCCGTGACCGATTTTGCCGGGGCGGATGGTTCGGCTGGTCTTGCCTGCGACATCAGCGCTATCGAGGCCATTCGCGCCGAATATGAGCGGACCATGCAGAGCCACGCCGACACGCTCGATCAGCTCAACACCGCCGTGGCGATTTTCGACACCGACGAGAAATTGCGGTTTTTCAATCAGGCGTTCCAGAAACTATGGGGCCTCGACAGCGGCTTCCTGCACAGCGCGCCGGACAACGCCTTGCTGCTCGACCGCCTGCGCAGCGAAGGCAAGATCGCCGAGCAGCCCGAATGGCGGCGCTGGAAAGAGAGCCTGCTCGGCGCTTACCGCGCGGTTGAATCGCAGGAGCATTGGTGGCATCTGCCGGACGGCAAGACCATTCGCGTCGTCGCCAATCCGCAGCCCAAGGGCGGCGTCACCTGGGTGTTCGAGAACCTGACCGAGAAGATGGACCTTGAAAGCCGCTACCAGACCGCCGTCCGGGTCCAGGGCGAGACGCTCGACAACCTCGCCGAAGGCGTCGCTGTGTTCGGCCCCGACGGCAGGCTGAGACTGTCGAACCCGGCGTTCGCGGCATTGTGGGGGCTGGATGCCGATGCCTCAAAACCCAACGTCCATGTCTCGACGATCCGCGACCTTTGCGACCGCCGTGCCGTCGACAGTCCGTGGGGCGGGTTCGTTGCCGCCATCACCGGCTTCGACGACGAGCGCCGCGACCGCCACGGCCAAACCGAATTGAACAACGGCACCGTTTTGCGCTACGCCGTCATCCCTTTGCCCAACGGCCAGGTGATGATGACCTTCGTCGACGTTACCGACAGCGTCAATGTCGAGCGGGCGCTGAAGGACAAGAATGAGGCGCTGCAAAAGTCCGACCAGATCAAGAACGAATTCGTGCAGCACGTCTCCTATGAGCTGCGCTCGCCACTCACCAACATCATCGGCTTTACCGAGCTTCTTTCACTGCCGTCGACTGGTCCGCTGAACCAGAAGCAACGCGAATATATCGGGCATGTCGGCTCGTCCTCCTCGGTCCTGCTCACCATCGTCAACGACATCCTCGACCTGGCGACGGTGGATGCCGGCATCATGGAACTCGACATTTCCGAAGTTCACATCGATCGAACCATTACGGCTGCCGCCGAACTGGTCGCCGACCGGCTGGAGGAACATGCGATCAAGCTTAGGATCGACGCGGCGGCCGCGCCGAAAACCTTCCACGGCGACGAGATCCGCGTCCGCCAGATCCTCTACAATCTGCTCAGCAATGCCGCCAATTACGCGCCGGAGGCGAGCACCATAACGCTCGCCTGCCGCCAACTTCCCGACGGCGTGGAATTTTCCGTTCACGATGACGGCCCCGGCATGCCGCCGGACCTGCTTGACTCAGTGTTCCGGCGCTTCGAGCCGCGCACCAATGGCGGCCGCCGCCGTGGCGCCGGGCTCGGCCTGTCGATCGTCAAGAGCTTTGTCGAACTGCATGGCGGCAGCGTCCGCATCGAGACCGGCAGGGATAAGGGCACCACGGTTGTTTGCACCTTTCCCGACACGCCGTCCGGCATCCGCGCGGCGGCCGAGTAGCGCGTTCGATGGCGGTATTGGTGCTGGAGCATTTTCTCGCCGACGAGGCTGCGACGGCAAGGTTCGGCGAGGATCTCGCCATGTCGCTGCGCATTGGCGACGTGCTCGCCCTCAAGGGCGATCTCGGCGCCGGCAAATCGACCTTGGCACGGGCGCTGATCAGGGCACTGGCCGACGATGCCGGACTCGACGTGCCGAGCCCGACCTTCACGCTGGTCCAGAGCTACGACACGCGTGTGCCGGTTCATCATTTCGATCTCTACCGCTTGGGCACGGCATCCGAGCTGGATGAGCTGGGCTTCGACGAGGCGCTGACGCAAGGCGCCGCGCTGGTCGAATGGCCGGAGCGGGCAGAGGCATATCTGCCGAAAACCTCGGTGCTGGTCGAACTTCTCCAGCAGGGCGACGGCCGATTGGCGAGACTATCGGGAGAGGGCGCCGCCTTCGAGCGCGCGGCGCGATCGCTGGCAATGCGCGATTTTCTCGGGCAGGCCGGTTGGGGCGAAGCGCAGCGACGATATTTCATCGGTGATGCCTCGGCTCGCTCCTACGAGATCGTCACGCTCGCCAGATTTCCGCCGCGGGTGCTGATGAACTCGCCAAGGCTGGTGCTCGGACCGCCAGTCCGCGACGGCAAACCCTATGCCGAGATCGCTCACACCGCGCAATCCGTTTCGGCGTTCGTCGCCATCGACCGGGCCTTGCGGGCCGGCGGCGTCAGCGTCCCGGAAATCTATGCCCAGGATCTCGACCAGGGTTTTCTCCTGCTGGAGCATCTCGGTTCCCAAGGGTTTCTCGACAAGCGCGGCCAGCCGGTGGCCGAGCGCTACGCTGCGGCGGCCGGACTGCTTGCCATGATGCACGGCAAAACATGGCCGACCCGCATGCAGGCCGGCCCCGGCGTCTTCCATGAGGTGCCGCCTTTCGACCGCGACGCCATGATGATCGAGGCCGAATTGTTGGTCGACTGGTATGTCCCGGCGATATCAGGCGCTCCGCCTAGAGAGGCGCTGCGCGCCGGTTACCGCAGCGAATGGAGTGCGGTGCTCGATCGGCTGGAGGGACGCGAATACACGCTGATGCTGCGCGATTTCCATTCACCCAACCTGATCTGGCGCGCTGACCGTTCCGGTCACGATCGCCTCGGCGTCGTCGATGTCCAGGACGCGCTGATCGGGCCGTCCGCCTACGACGTCGCCTCGCTAGCCATGGACGCGCGCGTCACTATCTCACCCGAAATCGAAAAGCACACGCTCGCCGCCTACATCGCCGCGCGACGCGCTGCCGGTGCCTTCGATGAGAACGAATTCCGCGAAACCTATGCAATCATGGCCGCACAGCGCAATTCCAAGATCCTCGGCATCTTCGTGCGGCTCGAAAAACGCGACGGCAAGCCTTATTATCTGAAGCATCTGCCGCGCATCCGCGACTATCTTCGCCGGGCACTGGCGCATCCGGCGCTGGCCGGGCTGCAGGATTTCTACATCGCCCACGACTTGCTGGAGGAACGCTCGATTTGACGGCTAAGGATTTGGGCCTGAAGGCGTCGGATGAGCAGTCGATGCCGACGACCGCCATGGTGCTCGCCGCCGGGCTCGGCAAGCGCATGCGGCCGATCACCGACACCATGCCGAAGCCGCTGGTCAAGGTCGCCGGCAAGACATTGCTCGACTGGGGGCTGGACTGCCTAGCCGAAGCCGGCGTCGCCACGGCCGTCGTCAACGTCCATTACCTCCCGCAACAGATCGTGGACCATGTAGCCCGCCGCAGTGCGCCGAGAATCGTCATCTCGGATGAGAGCAGGGGCTTGCTTGACTCCGCCGGTGGTATCGTCAAGGCATTGCCCAGGTTAGGGGCGCCCTTCTATGTGCTCAACGCCGACACCTTCTGGATCGACAGCGGCGTCTCCAATCTCAGGCGACTTGCCCTTGCATGGGAGGGCGCGACAATGGACATTCTGCTGATGCTTGCGGATCTCCAGTCGGCAACCGGACATAGCGGCGGCACCGACTTCCTGATGGCGCCGGGCGGCGCCTTGCGGCGTGCGAACAACGATCCCGCCGGTCTGATCTATGCCGGCGCCGCAATCGCCCATCCGCGCCTTTTCAAGGACGCTCCGACCGGGCCGCACTCGCTCAATGCCTATTTCGATGCGGCCATCGCTACTGGGCGCCTGTTCGGCATGAAAATGCAGGGTCACTGGATTACTGTCGGCACGCCCGACGCCATTCCGCTTGCGGAAGCGGCCGTCGCCGCCGCGCTTGCCGGCACGCCCAATGCTGTTGCTGAGGCACCCGGCGCTTTTACCGAGGCGAAATGAGCGGCTCCCGCCGCGTTTTCTCGATCCCGCCCGGAGCGCCGTTCCTGCCGACGCTGGCCGAGGCGCTGCTTGCGGGGCGCTTGGTTCCCGGCTTCGCCTATGACGGCGATCCGCTGGCGCTGGCCGATCTCACCATCTATGTGCCGACGCGCCGTGCAGCGCGGGCGCTTCGCGGCGTCTTCGTCGATGCTCTCTCGCGCTCGGGAGGCCGCTCGGCGATCCTGCCGGTCATCCGCCCGCTTGGTGAGTTCGATGAAGATGAAGCCGCCTTCGAGGCAGGAGCTTCGGCCGCCATCGACCTTGCGCCGCCGATCGCCGCGGTCGAGCGTCTTCTGCTGCTTGCGCCGCTGGTGCGGGCGTGGAAACGCCGCCTGCCGGCACATGTCGCGGCATTGTTCGACGAGGAGATCGTCATACCGGCCTCCGCCGCCGACGCCATCTGGCTGGCACGCGACCTTGCACGCCTGATGGATGAGATCGACACCGAAGGCACGGATTGGGCAAGGCTCGCCGACCTTGTAACCGGCAATCTTGCAGGCTGGTGGCAGGTGACACTCGACTTCCTGACCATCGTGACGGAGAACTGGCCGAACCTGCTCGAGGAACGCCATCGTTCCAATCCGGCCGCGCATCGTAATGCCCTGATAAGGCTGGAGGCGGCGCGGCTGAAGCGTAATCCGCCAGCCGGACAGGTGATCGCCGCCGGTTCCACCGGCTCCATTCCCGCCACGGCCGAGCTGCTTGCCGTGATCGCCGGTCTGCCCAATGGCGCCGTTGTGCTGCCCGGGCTCGACCGGGCGTTGGACGAGCCGTCCTTTGCCGCGATCACCACACCGGGCGCGCGCCCAGCCGTGCTTGGCCACCCGCAATACGGCCTGGCAAAGTTGATCGGCAAGATCGGCGTGCCGCGCGCCGATGTCGAGGAGATTGCTGTTGCGCCGCGACCGCTTGCGCTGCGCGCCGCACTTGTCGGCGAAGCGCTGCGCCCGGCGGAGACCACCGAGCTCTGGGCCGAGACGCGCGCCCGCTTTAGGGCCGGCGATATTGCCGAGGCCTTCGCCGATGTGACGCTTCTCGAAGCCGCCAGCGAACGCGACGAAGCCGTGGCGATCGCCGTCGCGCTCAAACAGGCCGTCGAACGGCCCGGCCAGCGCGCCGCACTCGTCACCGGCGACCGCGCCCTGGCGCGGCGCGTCTCAGTCGAGCTGCTGCGCTTCGGCGTTGCCGCCGACGATTCCGGCGGCACGCCGCTGATCAACACACCAGCCGCCCGCCGGCTCAGGCTGGCGCTTCAGGCAGCCTTCCGCCCGGGCGACCCCGTCGCCCTGCTGTCGCTGCTCAAGCATCCCCTGCTTGGCCTCGGCCTGGAGCGGGCAAGCGTGCGCTATGCGGCCGAAATCGTCGAACTCGTGGGGCTGCGCGGCGGCACAGGGCGTCCGGACGTGGCGTCGCTGCCGCAGCTCTTCGACACCCGGCTCCTCGAATTCGACGGCGGCCGCAATCGCCGCCCACCCTTCTGGTGGCCGCGGCTTTCGGTCAGGCGCATCGAACAGGCGCGCGACCTGCTGATCCGGCTAACGGCCGCGCTGGCGCCGCTGGTTGCTTTTCGCGGCGACGAGAATGCCGATCTTGCCACCCTTGTGCGCGCCAGCGTCGTTGCGCTCGAAAGTCTCGGCCGCGCCGCTGACGGCAGCCTGAGCGAACTCTATGCGGGCGATGCCGGCGAAAAGCTCGCCGAGCTCTTGCGCGGGCTGGTCGCGGCCTCGGTGTCGTTCTCCTTCGCCGCTGACGAATGGCCTGACGTGATGGAGGCGCTGATCGCGCCCGAGACGGTCAAGCCGGCGCAGGGCACCGACAGGAACATCGCCATCTGGGGTGTGCTGGAAGCGCGGCTTCAGGATGTCGACACGCTGGTCGTCGGCGGGCTCAACGAAGGCGTGTGGCCGCGCAAGCCGGAGAGCGACCGCTTCATGTCGCGGCTGATGAAGACCGGTATCGATCTTGAACCGCCCGAGCGGCGCATCGGCCTTGCCGCCCATGATTTCCAGATGGCCATGGGCGCCAAAAAAGTGGTGCTGGCTCGCTCCGGCCGCTCCGGCGACGCACCGTCGGTACCTTCGCGCTGGCTGCAGCGCATCCTTACATTCGTCGGCGAGGACCACGCTGCTGCACTTCGCCGGCGCGGCGACGAACTGCTTGCCTGGGCGCGTGCGCTCGATGCCGGCGAAAAGCAGGACTTTGCGCCGAGGCCGCAGCCGAAACCGCCGCTCGCCGCGCGGCCGCACCACTTCTCGGTCACCGAGATCGAAACGCTACGCCGCGATCCCTATGCGGTCTATGCCAGAAGGATACTCGGCCTGATGCCGCTCGATCCGGTCATTCGCGATCCGGGCGCCGCCGAGCGTGGCACACTGTTTCACGCCATTCTGCACCTCTTCTCGGCGAGGGTGGCCGACCCGCGCGCGCCGGAGGCGCTGGACGGGCTCATCGCCGCAGGCCGCTCCTGCTTTGCCGACGCGGCCCTGCCCGCCGATGTCGAGGCGGTGTGGTGGCCGCGTTTTGAAAAGCTTGCCGCCGGCATCATCGAATGGGAGCGCGGCCGGGCCGCAGCCGTGGCACGGCGGCACGCCGAGGAACGCGCCGAAAAGACCGGTGTGGGCCGATCCGGTGTAACGCTGTCCGGCTATGCCGATCGCATCGATCTGCTGGCCGGCGGCATGGCCGATATCCTCGACTACAAGACCGGCTCCTCGCCATCCAAAGCACAGGCGCACACGCTGCTCGCGCCGCAACTGGCGCTGGAGGGCGCGCTGCTCAGGCGCGGCGCTTTTGCGGAGCTTGGCGCGTGTGAGCCGTCGCAACTGGCCTTCGTGCGGCTGAAGCCGAATGGCGAAGTATTCGAGGAATCCATCCTCGAATACAACCGCAAGCCGCGAACCGCCGCCGATCTCGCCGAAGAAGCGTGGGCGCGGCTGGAAAAACTGCTGATCCACTACGCCGACCCGGCGACCGGCTATCTGTCGCGGGCGCTGCCGTTCCGCGAGGGCGAGACCGACGGCGACTACGACCATCTCGCCCGCGTGCTAGAATGGTCGGCCGGCGGCGATGCCGACGACGAGGGAGGAGAGGCATGAAAAAGGCCTACCCCATTCCAAGCGACACTGCCGCCAGCCAGGCAAGCGCCTCCGACCCGCGCAATTCCGCCTGGGTGTCGGCCAATGCCGGATCGGGCAAGACCCATGTGCTCGCCCAGCGCGTCATCCGGCTTCTGCTGCGCGGCACCGATCCGTCCAAGATCCTGTGCCTGACCTATACGCGTGCCGCCGCCGCCAACATGTCCAACCGGGTGTTTTCGACCCTGTCGCAATGGACGGCCCTGGGCGATACCGAGCTCTCGACACGGATAGAGGCGCTAGACGGCCGCCAGCCCGACCGCGAAACCATGCGCCGGGCGCGGCGGTTGTTTGCCGAGGCGCTGGAAACACCGGGCGGGCTGAAGATCCAGACCATCCACGCCTTCTGCGAATCGGTGCTGCATCAGTTCCCGCTGGAAGCCAATATCCCTGCGCATTTCGAAATGCTCGATCCGCAAATGGAGGCTTCGCTGTTTGCCGCCGCCCGCCGCGACATGATTTCGGGCGGCGTTGCAGGCGATGCGGCATTGTCCGAGGCCTTCGCCACCGTGCTGGAGCGCGGCGGCGAGCATGGGCTCGACGCACTGCTGGCCGAGATCGTGCGCAAGCGCGATGGTTTGCGTGCGTTCATCGCCGCGGCCGGCGGCGATGGTTTTCAGGCGCTGTTCGACGAGTTCCATTTCCGCGCCGGCCAGACGGCCGAAGGTATAGCCGCCTCGGTCTGGCCGCTGCCCGGCTTCCTGCCGGATTATCTCGTCACCTTTTCACGGGCGGCCGAGGCCGCCGATGCGCGCATCGTGCTGAACAATCTGCTGCCATACGCCCGCCTTGCCTTTGCCGAGGAGGATCCGGTACGTCGCCTGAATTTGCTCTCCAAGGCTTTCCTGAGGGCCGACGGCGAGCCTTACGATCCGGCAAAGACATTTAAAAGGGCATTGCTTGACCGGCTGCCCGATCTTGCCGAACGTTATCTGGCGGCGGTCGACGCCATTCTCGAAATCTCCGACCGGCTGGCCTTGTTCAGGATGCTGGAAGGCACGCGTGCGGCGCTGACCATCGCCGACTGGCTGATCGCCCGTTACGAGCAATTGAAGCGCGCCCGCGGCTTCCTCGACTTCAACGACCTGATCACCCGTACGGTCAACCTTTTGGCACGGCCCGATGCCGGCCCTTGGGTGCAGTACAAGCTCGACCAGGGCATCGACCACATCCTGCTCGACGAGGCGCAGGACACCAGTCCCGACCAGTGGGAGGTGGTCAAGCGGCTGGCAGAGGAGTTCTTTGCCGGGCTCGGCGCACGCGACGCGGTCCACCGCACCATCTTTGCTGTCGGCGACGAAAAGCAGTCGATCTATTCCTTCCAGGGAGCCGCCCCGGATTCCTTTGCCGACACCCGGCTTTTGTTTGCCGGCAAAGTTAGATCCGCCGCCGCCGCCTTCGCCGATCTCAAGCTGACCTGGTCGTTCCGCTCGACCGAAGATGTTCTTGCCGCCGTCGACCGGGTCTTTGCCGACCCGAACGTGCGGCGCGGCATCAGCCACGATCCTGATCCGCTCGACCACAAGGCGATCCGCACCGATGCGCCGGGTCATGTCGAGGTCTGGCCCTCGATCGGCGCCGACGTCGTCGACGAACCAGACGATTGGACGCAAGCGGTCGACCATGCCCACGCGCCGGCAGTCCGCGTCGCTGAAAACGTCGCCGCAACGATTGCCGGCTGGATCGGCAACGGTGAGGTCATCGAAGGCCGCGGCAAGAAACTCCGCCCCGGCGACGTGCTGGTGCTGGTGCGCAAGCGCGATCGCTTCGTCCATGCGCTGACGCGGGCGCTGAAGCGCCGCGACATTCCGGTGGCCGGCGCCGACCGGCTCAGCCTGCCTGGCCATATCGCGGTGAAGGACCTGATCGCACTCGGTCATTTTCTCATCCAGCCCGAGGACGATCTGTCGCTGGCTGCCGTGCTGCGCAGCCCGATCTTCGATGTTTCGGAAGAGCAGCTTTTCGCGCTTGCTGCCGAGAGGCCGTCGGGCGTCTCGCTGATCGCCTCGCTGCGCCGGCATGCCGGCGAAAGCGAGGCGTTGGCCGCCGTCGTCAGCCGACTCGACACATGGTCGAACGAGGCCGCATTCAAGCCGGTGTTCGAATTCTATGCCGCAGCTCTCGCCCGCGACGGCCTGCGCAAGAAGATGATCGCGCGGCTCGGTCCGGAGGCCGGCGATATCCTCGACGAATTCCTGAATTTCTGCCTGGCCGAGGAGCGAACCGGCCTGCCAGGGCTGGAATCCTTCCTGTCGACGCTGGAAAACGCCGGCCCCGAGATCAAGCGCGAAATGGACCAGACCCGCGACGAGGTTCGCGTCATGACCGTGCATGCCGCCAAAGGCCTGGAAGCGCCGGTGGTATTCCTTGTCGATGGCGGCTCCGCGCCGTTCAGCGACCAGCATCTGCCGAGATTGATGCCGTTCGAAGGCTCGGGCGACTGCTGGGAGGGCAAGGGCTATCTCTGGCGTTCGGCCAGCGATGTCGCCAATGGGTTTTCACGCGCCGCATCGGCCCGCGCCCGCGAACTCGCCGACGACGAATACCGCCGGCTGCTCTATGTCGGCATGACCCGCGCCGAGGATCGGCTGATCGTCTGCGGCTACCATGGCAAGCGGGCGCCGAATACCGGCACCTGGCATTCGATCGTCAGCCGCGCACTGGTCGGTGCCGCGGAGAGCGAAGAACGCCGGCATCCCGCCACTGGCGAGACCGTGCATCGTTTCCAGGTGACGAAACTGCCGCCCATGCCACTGGCGGCAGTGAACGAGGCACGACAGGCGGAACGCTTTGCACCACTGCCTGAAACCCTGTTCCGGCCTCTGCCGCCCTTCGAGGAATTGCCGCGGCCGCTCTCACCGTCCGGCGCCTCGGTGCTGATCGATGAGGCGCGGCAAGCGGTGGCCGACACGCGTTCGCCGGTACTGGATGCCGAAGCCGAGCCCGGCTTTGCCGTCATGCGCGGGCTGGCGCTGCACAAATTGCTGCAGATGCTGCCCGGCATCGCCGAGGGAAAACGCCGGGATGCCGCCGAACGCTATCTGGCAAGAGCCGGCGCGGAATGGCCCGACGACGAGCACGACAAGGCCGTGGCTGGCGTTTTCAGAATTCTTGCCGACAGCCGCTTCGCGCCGCTGTTTGCGCCAAACTCGCGCGCCGAAGTCGCCATCATGGGCAGCCTGGAGGTATGGGGCAAACTGCGCTCGATTTCCGGCAAGATCGACCGGTTGGCAGCAACGCCGGACAAGGTTTCGATCGTCGACTACAAGACCAATCGGCCAGCGCCAGCTACGCTCGCCGAAGTGCCGCAAGCCTATGTTCTGCAGCTCGCACTTTATCGCGCGCTGCTTCAGCCGCTCTATCCGGGACGCGAGGTCTCGGCGGCGCTGCTGTTCACCGAGGTGCCGCGGCTGATCGAGCTGCCGGCGGCGGCCATGGACGATGCGCTTGCTAGACTCACGGGAGCGTGACACAACACTTGCTTGAAGACGGACGCGATCACCACCACATTTGGTGCGACGAACAAATCGAAAGGATCTCAGCATGGCCACCGTCAAGGTCGACAAGAGCAATTTCCAGGCCGACGTGCTCAACGCCAAGGAGCCGGTCGTGGTCGATTTCTGGGCGGAATGGTGCGGCCCGTGCAAGATGATCGCCCCGGCGCTCGAGGACATCGCCATCGAACTCGGCAGCAAGATAAAGATCGCCAAGCTCAACATCGACGAGAATCCTGAGCTGGCCGCGCAGTTCGGCGTACGCTCGATCCCGACGCTGATGATCTTCAAGGGCGGTGAAGTCGCCGACATGAAGGTCGGTGCTGCGCCGAAAACGGCATTGTCGCACTGGATCAACGGCAGCCTCGCCTGATCCGATCAAAATTTTGCAGAAAAGCCCGGCCTCGCGCCGGGCCTTTTTTTGCTGGCGTCATTGGTGGACCGCTCTGGCACTCGCGGTTTGCCGCCCGGTATTCTTCTCTTCTCAATTCAAAGGAGAAGCGATATGACCGGATCCGCCAAGGCCACCGTCTTCATCGACAATGAGCGCGTCATCGTCACCGAATACCGCTTCGCCCCGGGAGACAACACCGGCTGGCATCGCCATGGCCACGACTATGTGATCGTGCCATTGACCGACGGCAAGGTGAAGCTCCTGACCAAGGATGGCGAATCCTTTGCCGAGATGAAGAAGGGCGCGCCGTATTTCCGCAACGAGGGCGTCGAACATGACGTCATCAGCGCAAACGATGGCGAATTCGCCTTCATCGAGGTCGAGCTGAAGTAGTCCACCAACTATCGGCTGCGCCGCTACAATTGTCCGGCGAGGCGCGATCACCAATCCGCGATACGATCGCCACCGACGAATTGTGCGCTTTTCTCAGTATATTCAAACAGTTCGATCTTCACGCCGTTGGGGTCGCGGATCCAAGCCTGGTAGGTGTCATCGCACGCGAGTTTCTTTGAAGTGACATCAACCCCCTTTGACCTCAGATGGGCGATCGCGGCGTCGATGTTTTCCACTTCGAGGCAGAAGTGGTTGATCTGGTTCAAGTCGCTATAGCTTGCGCCGTCTTTCTGGAACACCTCGACATGGCTACGGCTGCCGCAATTGAGGTAGAAGCCGAAAATCTTCCCGTCGCGCAGGAAATTGAACTGAGTGTCCATGCCGAGGACGTCCCGATAGAAGCTTCGCGTCATCTCCAGGTCATTCGCGAAAATGCAAACGTGAGCGAGCTGCTTTACCTTGATCATGATTGGCTCCTCGCGGTGGTCTGACAGGTGTGGCGTCATCGTGGCCCGGCTGAAGCACGCCTCAAACCGGCGGCGTGCCGTTTTCGGCCAATACCGCGCCGGCCAGGTAAAGTGACCCGCCAATCAGGATGCGCGGCGGCGGTCCGTCCCATGTGTCGCGCAGCAGCATCAGTGCGTTTGCAACGGAACTAACCGGTTCGGCCGACAAGCCTGCCTCAATGGCGCGGGTCGCCAGTTCGTCGTTCGGCACGCCGGCGTCGCTCAGGCTCACCGGCACGGTGTAGACGTGCCGCACCAGCCCTTTGAAGGCGCGGAAATAGCCGCTTTGGTCCTTGGTGTTGATCATGCCCGAGATCAGGAACAGCGGCCGCGGGTTCTTTTCCTCCTGCTCGGCCAGGGCCTCAGCGACGACCACGCCGGCGCCGGGATTGTGGCCGCCGTCGAGCCAGATGTCGGCGCCCTTCGGCGCCAGTTCGCTCAGCCGTCCTTGCGGCAGCTTTTGCATGCGGCCCGGCCAGGCGACGTTCGCCATCGCCTTCTCGGCAGCGCGGTGGCTGATCTCGAAGCCGGCCGCCTTGACCGCCGCGATCGCCGCCGCCGCATTGGCGAATTGATGGCGCCCCGGCAGGCGCGGCGGCGGCAGGTCCATCAATCCGTCTTCGTCCTGATAGACCATGCGGCCGTTTTCCTCATAGGCAAGGAAATCCTGGCCATAGACGAAGGCGGGGCAGTCGAGCCGCTCGGCGGTTTCGATGAGCACCTGCTGGGCCGTCTCGCTTTCCTGCGCGCCGATGACGACCGGGCATCCGCGCTTGATGATGCCGGCCTTTTCGGCGGCGATCAGCTCGACGCGGTCGCCGAGATAGGCTTCGTGGTCGAGCGACACCGGCATGATCACCGACACGGCCGGCTCGGCGATGACATTGGTGGCGTCGAAGCGGCCGCCAAGGCCAACCTCGAGGATGACGGCATCGGCCGGATGTTCGGAAAACAGCAGGAAGGTGACGGCGGTGAGGATTTCGAAGACGGTGATCTTCTGGCCTTGATTGGCTTTGGCGACGCGGGCGATGGCTTCGGCGAAGACCTTGTCGTCCACCAGCCTGCCGCCGCCATCTGCGGCCAGCCGGTAGCGCTCGTGCCAGTTCACCAGATGTGGCGAGGTGTGGACGTGGACGCGGTAGCCGGCGGCTTCGAGCAGCGCCCGTGAAAAAGCAGCACAGGAGCCCTTGCCGTTGGTGCCGGCGATGTGGATGACCGGCGGCAGCTGGTCCTGCGGATTGCCGAGCCGCTCGAGCAGCCGCGAAATGCGGTCGAGCGAAAGGTCGAAGCCCTTCGGGTGAAGCGCCATCAGGCTTTCGATTTCGCGGTCGGCGGCAAGCGTGGTCATGGCGAATCCTAGGCGCGCCACGGACGGCGCGCAATCGCAGTTCGTGGCGAATGCGTCAGGCGTGCGGCCGGGCTTCGACCGGGATCACCGACGGCGGCAGGATTTCCGGCTCCTGCGGTTTTTGCTCTTCCGGCAGCTTGAGCAGCATTCTCAGCAGCCGCGCAATCGTCTGGCGCATCTCCAGCCGTGACACCACCATGTCGACCATGCCGTGTTCCATCAGATATTCGGCGCGCTGGAAGCCGTCGGGCAGCTTTTCCCTGATGGTCTGCTCGATGACGCGCGGTCCGGCAAAGCCGATCAGGGCCCCAGGCTCGGCAATATGCACGTCACCCAGCATGGCGTAGGAGGCGGTGACGCCGCCGGTCGTCGGGTTGGTCAGGACGACGATGTAGGGCAGGCCGGCCTCCTTCAGCCTGTCAACGCCGATCGTGGTCCGTGGCAGCTGCATCAGCGACAGGATGCCTTCCTGCATGCGGGCGCCGCCGGAGGCCGCAAACAGGATCAGCGGCCGCTTGCGCTGCAAGGCGACCTCGAAACCATGCACGATGGCATCACCGGCCGCCATGCCGAGCGAGCCGCCCATGAAGGCAAAATCCTGCACCGTCACCACCACCGGCAGGCCTTCGACCGTACCCAGCGCATTGATGATGGCATCTTCTAGGCCGGTCTTGGCCTTGGCATCCTTCAGCCGGTCCACATAGCGCTTCTCGTCGCGGAACTTCAGTGGATCCTGCACCACCTTGGGGTTTTCCAGCGTCTCGTATTTGCCGTCGTCGAGGAAGAATTTCAGCCGTTCCTTGGCCGAGATCTTCATATGGTGTCCGGAGGACGGGATGACGAACTGGTTCTGCTCCAGATCCTTGTGGAACACCATTTCGCCGGTCTCGGGATCCTTGATCCACAGGTTTTCCGGCATGTCGGTGCGGCGGCCGAGCATCGAATTGATCTTCGGACGGACGTAATTGGTGATCCAGTTCATCGCTTCGGCTCCTGTCCCTTAAGAAGACGTAGGAAGATTATTCGGCGGCAGCAAGGCGAGCCGCGCGAACCCCTTGCGAAAGCCCGCTGACCAGCGTGGCGACGGCCTCGGCCGGATCGGCGGTCTTTTCGCCCTTCGGCCCGAGCACGTTGGCGACGGCATTGACAATCGCGGTGCCGACAACGACGCCGTCGGCCGACGCGCCGATGGTGCGCGCCTGCTCGGCGGTCTTGACGCCGAAGCCGACGCAGACCGGCAGGTCGGTATGGCTCTTGATGCGCTTGACCGCTGCCGCCACCTTGCCGGTGTCGGCCAGCGCCGAACCGGTAATGCCGGTCATCGAGACGTAGTAGACGAAACCCGACGTGTTCTGCAGCACCTTGGGCAGGCGCTTGTCGTCGGTGGTCGGCGTCGCCAGCCGGATGAAATTGATGCCGGCCTTGAGTGCCGGGATGCAAAGCTCCTCGTCCATCTCAGGCGGCAGGTCGACGACGATCAGCCCGTCTATCCCGCTGGCCAGCGCATCGCTCAGGAAGCGCTCGACGCCGTAGATGTAGATCGGATTGTAATAGCCCATCAAGACGATCGGGGTTTCACTGTCGCCGGCGCGGAATTCCGAGGCCATCTTCAGCGTTTTGACCAGTGTCTGGCCGCCCTTCAGCGCCCGCAGGCCGGCCGCCTGGATCGCCGGGCCGTCGGCCATTGGATCGGAAAACGGCATGCCGAGCTCGATGATGTCGCTGCCGGCGCCGGGCAGCGCCTTCATGATCGACAGGGAGGTGTCGTAGTCCGGGTCGCCGCCCATGAAATAGGTGACGAGTGCCGGTCGACCTTCGGCCTTCAGCTTTGCCATGCGGCGGTCGATGCGAGTGGCCATGATCAGATCTCCATGCCCAGCATATTGGCCACTGTGTGCACGTCCTTGTCGCCACGGCCGGACAGGTTGACGATGACGATCTGGTCCTTGTCCATATCAGGCACGATCTTCACCGCCTGCGCGATGGCATGGGCCGATTCCAGCGCCGGAATGATGCCCTCGACGCGTGTCGTCAGCTGGAACGCCTCCAGCGCCTCGTCGTCGAGGATCGGCACATAGTCGACGCGGCCGGAATCGCGCAGCCATGAGTGCTCCGGCCCGACGCCGGGATAGTCGAGGCCGGCCGAGATCGAGTGGCCGTCCATGATCTGGCCGTCGGCGTTCTGCAAGAGGTAGGTGCGGTTGCCATGCAGCACGCCGGGCGCGCCGGCACTCATCGAGGCGCAATGCTCGATGCCGTCGAGCCCGCGGCCGCCGGCTTCGACGCCGATGATGCGCACCTGCCTGTCATCCAGGAAGGGATGGAACAGGCCGATGGCGTTCGAGCCGCCGCCGACACAAGCGATGATGGTGTCCGGCAGCCGGCCTTCCTGCTCGAGGATCTGGGCACGCGCCTCGGTGCCGATCACCGACTGGAAGTCGCGCACCAGCTCCGGATAGGGGTGCGGGCCGGCGGCGGTGCCGATCAGGTAATAGGTATCCTCGACATTGGTCACCCAATCGCGCAGCGCCTCGTTCATGGCGTCCTTCAGCGTGCCGTGGCCGGCGGTCACCGGCCGCACCTCGGCGCCCAGAAGCTTCATGCGAAAGACGTTGGGGCTTTGCCGGGCGACATCGGTTGCACCCATATAGACGATACAAGGAAGCCCGAAGCGCGCCGCCACTGTAGCGGACGCGACGCCATGCTGGCCGGCGCCGGTCTCGGCGATGATCCGCGTCTTGCCCATGCGCTTGGCGAGCAGGATCTGGCCGAGGCAGTTGTTGATCTTGTGCGAGCCAGTGTGGTTCAGGTCCTCGCGCTTGAAATAGACTTTTGCGCCGCCCCCGAGGCCCTTAGCCGCGGAAACCCCGCGAAGATGCCGGGTAAGGCCTTCGGCGAAATAGAGCTTCGAAGGCCGCCCGGCGTAATGCGTCGAGAGATCGGTCAGCTCGGCCTTGAAATCCGGGTCGTTCTTGACCTCGTTCCAGTGCCGCTCCAGCTCGAGGATCAGCGGCATCAGCGTTTCGGCAACGAAACGACCGCCAAAAATGCCGAACATGCCCTGCTCGTCGGGGCCGGTGCGGAAGGAATTCGGTATCGCCGGCTTATCCATCGCCGATCTCCTGGTCTGCGGTTTGAAGCGTGGTCAGGCGGCGCGGTTGTCGCGTGCTGCCCCGACGGCCCGGAAAAATTGTTCGATCAGCGCCGGTTCCTTGACGCCCGGCGCGTTTTCCACGCCCGAAGAAATATCTATTCCGGGCGGGTTCACGAGCCGAACGGCGTCGCCGATATTTCCAGCATTGAGCCCACCGGAAAGCATGTAATCGACGCCGGCGTCAAGGCCGGCAAGAATGCGCCAGTCGAAGGCAAGACCGTTGCCGCCCGGCAATTCCGAATTCCTAGGCGGCTTGGCATCGAACAGAAAGCGGTCGGCAATGCCGACGAAGGGTTTTACCTGCTCGAGATCGGCAGCCTCGCTGACCGGCAGCGCCTTCATCACCGGCAAGCCGTAGCGCGCCTTCACCTCGGCCACCCGCTCAGGGGTTTCGGCGCCGTGAAGCTGCAGCATGTCGGGCTGCATTTTTTCGACGATCTCATCCAGAAACGCGTCGCCGGCGTCGACCGTCACCGCAACCGCCTTGGCCCTGCCGCGCGCCGCTTCGCGCAGGCGGCCAGCTTCCGCCGGCTCGACATAGCGCGGGCTTTTGGCAAAGAAAATGAAGCCGACATGGCTGGCGCCGCCGGCCAATGCCGCGGCCAGTGCCTTGTCGGTCTTCAACCCGCATATCTTGATGTCGAGCGCCATGGCGCGGGATTGGCACGAAACGGCCAAAGAGTCGAGAAAAAGCATCCTGTTTGCCGCCAGCGCGGAACGCGCTACCTTGCTAATGTAAGAGCGCAACGCGCTACCTTGCTAATCTAAGAACGCAACGCGCTGCCTTGCTCAGGCACAAAGGCGGGAGAACAAAGATCATGCCGGAAAAGACCGTCGCGGAACTCAGGCAAAAGCTGGCGCAGGCCCATGAGGTCATCGCTCATTTGATGGACAAGGCAGCCTTCAACGGCGCCGAGGCGCACCGGGCGCTGGCTTATTTCAGCAACGATGGCTTCGAGAAGGATTTCCTGCCCTGGCCGCGCCACGCCGACGAGGGGCTGCGGCCGGAGGAGTTGAACGCGGCGAATGACGATTGATCGGCAGTGCAGAATCGAGTGAGGCCGGCGCGAAGGATCGCTACAGTTTCCATTTCGTGCCCCTACAAGCATCCTACTCGAACGCGATCGCCTGCAGCGCGCCGCCATTGCGCTTGAGCCAGTCCTTGCAGCGCTCGGTGTCCGGGCAAAGCTGCTCGCATAATTTCCAGAATTTCGGGCCGTGGTTCATCTCCTTGAGGTGCGCCACCTCATGCGCGACGAGGTAGTTTATCACCGGCCGCGGCGCCATCATGATGCGCCAGGAAAACGACAGATTGCCGTCCGACGTGCAGGACCCCCAGCGGCTCGACGTATCCTTGAAGCGGATCGCCTTGGCCCGCTTGCCAATCGCGGCGCTGTGCTTCGTCACCAGCGCCTCGATCTCCCGCTTGGCTTCGCGCTTCAGGAAATCGGCGATGCGGCGCGGCAGATGCACGCGTTCGCCATGCACGATCATCAGCGGCCCGCGCTCGTCGCGCGATAGCGTGACGGTGCCGCGTTTCGACGGTTCATGGGCGATGCGATGCGGCACACCGCGCACCGGTATCTTGATGCCGGGCCGCACCTGTGGCCGGTTGGGCACCTTGGCCAGCCTTTGCTCCAGCCAGTCCTGATGGCGGTCGAGGAATTTTTCCACCTCGCCGCGGCGCAGCCCCGGCGGCACGGTGATGCGCAGGCCGCGGCCGCCGGAGTCGATGCGCAGCGTCAGGCGGCGGGCGCGGTCGTTCTCGACGATCTTGAGCGGCAGCGTGCGGCCGGCAACGCAATGCTCGCGCTCCACGACGGGCGTGGGCTTGGGTTTCGTCGGGGTGCGGAAGAAGCCGAAGGACATTCCGGGACGATACGTGATTCGAGGGAAACGACTAGAACAAAAAAGAAACGGCGCCGCTGACGCGACGCCGTTGGATTATCTATCTGGGCACGGGACCTTACTCGTCGAGCAGGCCTGGCGTGGAGTTGCCGCCGCGTTTGTTGTTCGTCGTCGAGCCGGTTGACCCACCCGTCGTGGGCGACGTCGACTTGTTGCGGTTGGCCATGAAGCGATCGAACTCTTCCTGGTCCTTGGCGCGGCGCAATTCGCGGGCATATTCGTCGAACTCGCTCAGCATCTCGTCGAGCTTGCGGCGTTCCTCGGCAAGCCGCTCGAGTTCCTTTTCGCGCCAGTCGTCGAAAGCGACGTTGCCGGTGCGGGCGGAGCCATGGCCCCAGCGCGCGGCCTTGTCGGAGCCGCGGCGGCAGCCGGCGAAGATGCCGTCGGTCGCGCGGTTGACGTCGCGCTTGAAGCCCTCGAGCCGATCGCCCCAGATGATGTAGGCGAGCATGGCTAAGCCGAGCGGCCAGAACACCATGAACCCGATCACCATCAACGCGATGGTCGCCGGCGTCCAGGCCGGACGGATCAATGCAGATGTGTTCATTTCTTCCAATCCTTCAGTTGGAGACAGCCAAATCCGGCTGCGTGGAATCGAAATGGGATGAAGAAAACGGCGATTCAAGACAGCAGCCGTCAAAACCGGACAAGCGGCTGAAATGATTATCGCTTTTTGAGCTTTTCGAGGAAAAGAGCAGCCAGGCCCCGTAAGGGGGCAATGTCGCCGACGGTTCTGCAGTGAAAATCCAGCGCCGATCGCGTCTGCTGGCTGAGTGCAATGGTTTGACGCTTCGAAGCCGTCCGTTCAAAAATCCAGAGGCGCATTGTCGACGACCTCTTTCATCACGAAGAAGGTTCTGGTCTGGCGAACGCCAGGCAGTGCGATCAATTGGTCCCCGTGGATTCGGTTGAAATCCGCCATGTCACCAACCCTGATCTTCAGAAAATAATCGAAGTCGCCTGCCACCAGATGGCAGTCGAGAATGAATTTCAGCTTGGCGACGGCCTTTTCGAATTCCGCGAAACTCTCCGGGGTCGAACGGTCGAGTACGACGCCAACCATCACCAACGCGCCTCTGTCGACCTTCTGCGGGGTCACCATCGACCTGACATGGCTGATGTAGCCTTCATCGAACAGGCGTTGCGTCCGGCGGTGGCACGTCGCCGGGCTAACAGCGACCGACTGCGCCAGCTCCGCATTGGTCAGTCGCCCATTGCCCTGGAGCAGGCGCAACATTTTCAGGTCGATCCGGTCGAGCGCTGCGCGCATGAAAGATTCTTCCGTTATTCGGATTAAGAATCGAATATATATGACATTTCAATGCCATGAAGCGATATTTTGGATATTCTGGGCTCGATCTTTGAGAGCACATTTCAAGGCAGAGCTGATAGTGTTCATCGCACCACACCGCAATGAATGGAACAAGCGAGGGCACTCTCATGCTCGAGAAATTCGAACGTTATCCGCTCACATTCGGGCCGACCCATATCGAGAAACTGGAGCGGCTTGGTGGTCATCTCGGCGGGAAGGTCGATCTCTATGCCAAGCGGGAGGATTGCAATTCCGGCCTTGCCTTCGGTGGCAATAAACTGCGCAAGCTCGAATATATCGTCCCGGACGCGATCGCCTCAAACGCCGACACACTGGTGTCGATCGGCGGCGTCCAATCCAACCATACGCGCATGGTGGCGGCCGTCGCGGCGAAGATCGGCATGAAGTGCCGCCTCGTGCAGGAAAGCTGGGTGCCCCACGAGGACGCCGTCTACGATCGCGTCGGCAATATCCTTTTGAGCCGGATCATGGGCGCTGATGTCCAGATGGTCGATGAGGGTTTCGACATCGGGATTAGGGAAAGCTGGGAACAGGCAATCGCGGATGTGAAGGCCAAGGGTGGCAAACCCTATCCAATTCCGGCCGGGGCTTCGGTACACAAATATGGCGGCCTGGGCTATGTCGGCTTTGCCGAGGAGGTCCGCGCGCAGGAGAAGGAGCTCGGCTTTGCCTTCGACTACATCGTCGTTTGTACCGTCACCGGTTCGACTCACGCCGGCATGCTGGTCGGCTTCGCCAAGGACGGCCGCGAGCGCAAGGTGATCGGCATCGACGCATCCTGCACCCCGGCGCAGACCAAGGCGCAAGTGCTCAAGATCGCGCAGAGCACCGCGACGCTGGTCGAACTCGGCAAGGAGCTCGATGAGAACGATGTCGTCCTGATCGAAGATTATGCCTATCCGGTCTACGGCGTCCCCTCGCAGGAGACGAAGGAAGCAATCCGTCTCTGCGCGCGTCTTGAAGGCATGATCACGGATCCGGTCTATGAGGGAAAATCCATGCAGGGCATGATCGATCTCGTGAGCAAGGGTTATTTTCCCAAGGGATCGAAAGTGCTCTACGCCCACCTTGGCGGCGCTCCGGCCATCAACGGATATGCTTATGCGTTCCGCAACGGCTGAATCTATCCCGCCTGCCGCACCATGGCGTCCACCGCCCGCACCAGCATGTCGAGATCCTGCGGCCGCGACAGGCGGTGGTCGCCGTCGGGAATGAGCGACAGCGTGACGTCGTCGGCCGGCAGCAGGCTGACCAGCTTCAACGCATGGCTCGACGGCACGTCGGGATCGGCAAGGCCTTGCAGGATGTGGACCGGACAGTGCGTGTCGATCGGCCCGGTCATCACCCGGTTGTTGCGGCCGTCCTCGATCAGTGCGCGCGTGTAGATGTACGGTTCGGCGGAATAGTCCGACGGCTCCTCGAAAAAGCCCTTTTTCCTGAGGTTGCGCTTCTGCGCCCCGGTCAGCACCGGCTCCACCAGTTCGAATGTGAAATCGGGCGCCGGGGCCAGCAGCACAAGACCTGCGATGCTGTTTTCGCCCGCCTTGCGCAATTCCTGCACCATGCGCAGCGCGATCCAGGCGCCCATCGAGGAGCCGACCAGGATCTGCCTGCCCTGGGTGAAGCGGCGGAAAACCGCCAGGCTCTCGCCCAGCCATTTCGAGATGGTGCCGTCGGCAAAGGCGCCACCCGATTCGCCGTGGCCGGAATAATCGTGGCGCAGAAAGGCGCGACCTTCTTTGCGCGCCCATTCCGACAACGTTTCGGCCTTGGTGCCCAGCATGTCCGATTTGTAGCCGCCGAGCCAGACGATGCCGGGCTCCGCACCTGTAGCATGCCTGACGGCGATGCTCGTCCCGTCGACGTCCAGAAAGATCGGGGTGGTGGTCATGGTGTATTCCCTCACGCCGGTCTTTTGACACAGCAAGGCATTCAACGAAAAGTGCTCCGCCACTTTCTTCGCTTGGTGCAGAGGAGCATTCCATCGAGCAGGTGATTTCCTGAGAATGCTGTGCTATTGACTCCGACCGCGCGCTCACCACATTGCGCGTTCGCAATTCTGAACTGAAGAACCCCTTAACGAAACGGCTCAAGGAGACCACGACCATTCGCAGACCTTTCAAAGCAGCGGCGCCCACCAAGGAAGGCCCGCGCTCCAACCGTGACATCCGGGTTCCCCGGGTCCAGCTAATCGACGCCGAAGGCCAGAACCGCGGCGATGTCTCCATCAACGATGCATTGCTGCTCGCCGAAGAGGCGGGGCTCGATCTGGTCGAGATATCGCCCAATGCAGTGCCGCCCGTCGTAAAGATCCTCGATCTCGGCAAGCTGAAATACGCCAACCAGAAGAAGGCGGCCGAGGCGCGCAAGAACCAGAAGGTCATCGAGATCAAGGAGATCAAGATGCGCCCGAACATCGACAGCCACGACTATGAGACCAAGATGAAGGCCGTCCGGCGCTTTTTCGAGGAAGGCGACAAGGTCAAGCTGACATTGCGCTTCCGCGGTCGCGAGATGGCGCATATGGAACTCGGCATGCAGCTTCTGAACAAGGTTCGCGAGGAAGTGGCGCCCATCGCCAAGGTCGAAGCCGAACCGAAGCTCGAAGGCCGTCAGATGATGATGGTGCTGGCGCCCCGCTAAAGCGCGTTGCGCTTTAGTTCTGTTTTGTGCATGTCGTTGTCGCAAAACCGCTGCGCACTTTTGGGCGACGTGCATAAAATCCGCCTGAATCATGTTGCAAGGCGTCCCGGCGATCGGCGGGGCGCCTGTTTTCTTGGCCAGACGCTGCGATCGCCGGCGAGAGCAAAGACGCTCTGGTTCCCTCGACGATCGGATTCCCGACATGGTCAATGACGTCAAGCATTCGGAAGCCAGATATGGGCTGGGCAGCTACCAGCACACGCGCAGGATGGTGCTTGCCGTCGTCGTCGTCGTCCTGTTCGCGATGCTTTTGTTCGGGCAGTCGGTTTTTCCGCCCGATACGCCTGTGCATGAAACGATCGAAATGGTTGGCGTCGTGCTGATCTTTCTCGGCATCGTCGGACGCTTGTGGTCGACGCTCTATATCGGCGGTCGCAAATCCTCCGAAGTGGTGACCGGCGGACCCTATTCGATCACCCGCAACCCGCTCTATGTCTTCTCTACTTTAGCTGCCGCCGGTGTCGGCGCACAGATCGGCTCCATCACCGCCACGATCGGCTTTGGAGCGCTCTGCGCGGGTGCCTTTTACATCGTTATCCTGCGCGAGGAGAAATTCCTCAAGCAGGCTCTCGGCGCGCAATACCAGGCCTACCTGGCGAAAGTGCCGCGCTTCTTCCCGAAACTGTCGCTGTATCAGGAAGGCGACACCGGCAGCTTCAAGCCGCGCCTGCTGCGAACCACGCTGCTGGACGGGCTGGTCTTCCTCGTTGCCTTGCCGGCTTTCGAACTGATCGACGGCGCCCAGCAGTCCGGCATATTGCCGGTGCTGTTCCGTTTCCCCTGAGTACAGTGTTGCTGAATACAGTGTTGCTGAGCACGGGGTGTTGCGCGCCAGCCCGCTTTGACGTATAGGACCGCCGTTCCCAAAAAACCGCCCGGCAGGGCATGCCGTGGCGGTTTCATTTGCTTTTCGGGCTTTGGTCGGCCTGAAGCGAACAAAAAGCGCATTGGTGCGCATATAAACGGAGTAGCAAAATGCCCAAGATGAAGACCAAATCGGCCGCCAAGAAGCGGTTCAAGATCACAGGTACGGGTAAAGTTCTGTCGGCTGCGGCCGGCAAGCGTCACGGCATGATCAAGCGTTCCAACAAGTTCATTCGAAATGCCCGCGGCACGATGGTTCTGGCTGAACCGGATGGCAAGAAGGTCATCAAGAATTTTCTGCCGAACGGCCTCTAGGGCATGATGCCAAAAAGTTGCAGACTTTTTGGAAACATCATGCGCCAAAATAAGAGCATTCGGTCTGGGCACGCATTTGTTTTACGCAATTCCGAACGGAAAACCGCCAGGCACTTTCCTGGAATTGCTTTTAAGGAGATCATGACATGGCACGCGTAAAGAGAGGCGTCACCTCGCACGCCAAGCACAAGAAGGTCCTGAAAGCCGCCAAGGGTTTTTACGGCCGTCGCAAGAACACCATCCGCATCGCCAAGCAGGCGGTGGAAAAGTCGCTGCAGTACGCCTATCGCGACCGCAAGAACCGCAAGCGCTCGTTCCGCGCGCTGTGGATCCAGCGCATCAATGCGGCGACGCATGAGCATGGCCTGACCTATGGCCGTTTCATCGACGGTCTCAACAAGGCCGGGATCGAGATCGATCGCAAGATCCTGTCGGACATGGCCATCCACGAGCCGCAGGCCTTCGCCGCACTCGTGGCCAAGGCCAAGGTCGCGCTCGAATACCTGAAGAACACCACGCCGAATGCTTTTGAAAGCGCTGTCGCTTAAGACCAGCGCTTCCCAAGCTATTCGACACTTGATTTGGGAAACCCGCGCTGGCAGGGCTGGCGCGGGTTTTTCTTTGCTTCCAATCGGATCTGGAACATGAGTGACATGGAAACTCTCGAAAATTCCCTGATGGCCGAGATCGCCTCGGCCGCCGACGAGCAGGCGATCGAGGCGGTGCGTGTCTCTGCCCTTGGCAAGAAGGGCTCGGTTTCCGAGATGCTGAAGACGCTCGGCTCGATGAGCGCCGAGGAGCGACAGGTCAAAGGCCCGGCAATCAACGGCCTCAAGAACCGCGTCACCGAGGCACTTTCGGCGCGCCGCGCCGAGCTGAAAGATGTGGCGATCACGGCACGGCTTGCCGCCGAGAAGGTCGACGTCAGCTTGCCGGTCAGGCAATCGCCGGCCGAGCGCGGCCGCATCCATCCGATCAGCCAGGTTATCGACGAGATCGCGGCGATTTTCGGCGATCTCGGCTTTGCCATCGCCGAAGGTCCGGACATCGAGACCGACTATTACAATTTCACCTCGCTGAACTTCCCGGAAGGCCACCCGGCGCGCGAGATGCACGACACGTTCTTCTTCCAGCCGGACGAGCAGGGGGAGCGCAAGCTTTTGCGCACCCACACCTCGCCGGTGCAGATCCGCACCATGGAGATGCAGAAGCCGCCGATCCGCATCGTCATTCCCGGCAAGACCTACCGGCAGGATTCCGATGCCACCCACTCGCCGATGTTCCATCAGGTCGAGGGGCTGGTGATCGACAAATCGGCCAACGTCGCCAACATGAAATGGGTGCTGGAGGAGTTCTGCAAGGCCTTCTTCGAAGTGCCGAGCGTCAAGATGCGCTTCCGGCCGTCCTTCTTCCCGTTCACCGAGCCCAGCCTCGAGGTCGACATCCAGTGCGACCGTTCGCGGCCCGGCGAGGTGCGCTTCGGCGAGGGCTCGGACTGGATGGAGATCCTCGGCTGCGGCATGGTCCACCCCAATGTGCTCCGTTACGGCGGGCTCGATCCCGACGAATACCAGGGCTTCGCCTGGGGCATGGGCATCGACCGCATCGCCATGCTGAAATACGGCATGCCGGATCTGCGCGCCTTCTTCGACGCCGATGTGCGCTGGCTGTCGCATTACGGTTTTAGGCCGCTTGACATGCCGACGCTGTTCGGGGGCTTGAGCGCGTGACGACCGGGCCGCAGCAAATCCGCGGGCAGCTCGCCTTCCTGCACATGTGCGACGCGCGGACGCATAGCTTCAAGTGCAGCGTGCCCAGACCAGACGGAACACAGTCATGAAACTCACCCTCTCCTGGCTCAAGGATCATCTCGACACCGACGCCTCGCTGGCGGAAATCGTCGAGCGTCTCACCTCGATCGGCCTCGAGGTCGAGCATGTCGACGACCGGGCGAGCCTGGCCCCCTTCGTCATCGCCAAGGTGCTGACGGCGGTCCAGCATCCCGACGCCGACCGGCTTCGCGTGCTGACCGTCGACACCGGCGACGGCAAGCCGCCGGTGCAGGTCGTGTGTGGAGCGCCGAACGCCCGCGCGGGCCTGATCGGCGCCTTTGCAGCACCGGGCACCTATATTCCCGGCATCGACGTGACGCTGACCGTCGGCAAGATCCGCGGCGTTGAAAGCCACGGCATGATGTGCTCCGAGCGCGAGCTCGAATTGTCCGAGGAGCATGACGGCATCATCGACCTTCCGGCCGATGCGCCGGTCGGTACCAGCTTCGCCGCCTATGCCCATCTCGACGACCCGCTGATCGAGATCAATCTGACGCCGAACCGGCCGGATGCGACCAGTGTCCATGGCATCGCCCGCGATCTGGCGGCGAGCGGGCTCGGCACGCTGAAGATCGCGCCGATAGAGCCGATCCCCGGCAAGGGCGAGACGCCGGTCAAGGTGACGATCGAAGCGCCGGAGCTCTGTCCCGGCTTTGCGCTGCGCCTGGTACGCGGCGTCAAGAACGGACCGTCGCCGAAATGGCTGCAGCAAAGGCTTCTCGCCATCGGCTTGAGGCCGATCAGCGCGCTCGTCGATATCACCAATTACGTCACCTTCGACCGCGGTCGGCCGCTGCATGTTTTTGACGCTGCGAAGGTCACCGGCAATCTCACCGTGCGCCGGGCGCATGACGGCGAAAAGGTGCTGGCGCTCGACGGCCGCGAATACACGCTGACGCCGGAGATGTGCGTCATCGCCGACCAGGACGGCATCGAATCGATTGCCGGCATCATGGGCGGCGAGCATTCCGGCTGCGACGAGAACACGTCAGACGTGCTGATCGAGTCGGCGCTTTGGGACCCGATCACCACCGCCCGCACCGGCCGCACACTCGGCATCATCACCGACGCGCGCTATCGGTTTGAGCGTGGCGTCGACCCGGAAATGATGGTTCCCGGCTTGGAGCTGGCAACGAAGCTGGTGCTCGATTTCTGCGGTGGTACGCCGGCCCAAACCCGAGTCGTCGGCTATGCCGGCCATCAGCCGAAGATCGTCTCGTTCCCATTGTCGGAAGTGAAGCGGCTGACCGGCATCGAAGTGCCGCGCTCGACAAGCCTCGACATTCTTGCCCGCCTCGGCTTCAGGCCGGAGGGCACGGGCGATGTCGTCAATGTGGCGGTCCCGTCCTGGCGGCCGGATGTCGACGGCAAGGCCGACCTGGTCGAGGAGGTCATGCGCATCCACGGCGTCGACAACATCGCGCCGCAGCCGCTCGGTTCGCACGATGCGGTCAACGCCAGGATCCTGACTGTGCTGCAGATCCGCACCCGCGCCGCCAAGCGGGCACTTGCCGTGCGCGGCATGATGGAGGCCGTCACCTGGTCGTTCATTCCGGCAAAACACGCCGAATTGTTCGGCGGCGGCCAGCAGGCGCTGAAGCTTGCCAACCCGATCGCCGCCGATATGTCGGACATGCGGCCGTCGCTGCTGCCGGGGCTGATTGCGGCAGCACAGCGCAATGCCGACAGGGGCATCGGCGATATCGCGCTTTTCGAAGTGTCGGGCACTTACGAGGGCGACGGCGCCGACCAGCAGCGGCGCGTTGCCGCCGGCGTGCGGCGCGGCACCGCCAAGCTCGAGGGCTCCGGCCGCCATTGGGCCGGCAACGCCGGCGCCGTCGGCGTCTTCGATGCCAAGGCCGATGCGATCGCAGCACTCGAAGCCTGCGGCGCGCCGGTCGAGCGGCTGCAGATCGAGGCTGGCGGCCCGGCCTGGTATCATCCCGGCCGCTCCGGCACGATCAAGCTTGGGCCGAAGGTAATCCTTGGCACGTTTGGCGAGTTCCACCCGAAGACACTGGAGGGGCTGGACGTCTCCGGCCCGCTCTGCGGCTTCGAAGTGTTCATCGATGCGGTGCCCGAGCCGAAGGCCAAGCCGACGCGGACGAAGCCGAGGCTTGATCTGTCCGCCTTCCAGGCGGTCAAGCGCGATTTCGCCTTCGTTGTCGACAAGGCGGTCGAAGCCGGCACACTCGTTCGCGCCGCCCTTGCCGCCGACCGAAAGCTGATTTCCGGCGTCTCGGTGTTCGATGTTTTCGAGGGTGCAGCGCTCGGCGCGGCGAAAAAATCGATCGCCATTGAAGTGTCGATCCAGCCGGTCGAAAAGACGCTGACCGACGACGATTTCGAGGCGCTGGCCAAGCGCATCGTCGAGAATGTCGGCAAGCAGACCGGCGGCGTGCTCAGAACCTAGAACGGATGCGATGATGGTTCACACCAGCAAACTCTCCATCACCTGGCTGGCAACTCACATCGGGACGATCGACGGCTTCTTGGATGACCAGGAATGCGCCGATCTGATCGCTGACAGTGAACGGCGCGGTTTCGAGGCGGCCAAGGTGAACAGCTCCGGCGGCGCCACCGTCCTGAAGGAGCTTCGCAATAACGACCGGGTTGTCTTCGATGACGAGGACCTTGCGGATTTGCTCTTCGCACGGGCGCGGCCTCTGCTCTATCGTGGTCTCGGCGACTGGCGCTTGACCGGGCTGAATGAGCGTTTCCGTTTCTATCGCTATGGGCCGGGCCAGAAGTTCGATTGGCACCATGACGGCTATTTCGAGCGCCACGCCTTGGAGCGCAGTCAGTTCACGTTCATGATTTATCTATCAGATGGATTTGAAGGGGGAGGAACCTCGTTTCGCGGCGAGATGCCGGGCTATGCCGGTAGCAGTCTTCTGGTGAAGCCGAAGAAAGGAATGGCACTGGCGTTCTACCATCCGATCGAGCATCGCGGCGACGAGGTGCTGTCGGGGCGCAAGTACGTCATCCGGACGGACGTGATGTACAAGCGCCAATGAAACGCTGTCCGTTCTGCCGCTGAGCTAAATGCACCTGACCCCGCTGGAAGTGTTTTTCGTCAAGGAGTTCTGCCGTTCCGCCGGCGTTTCTCCTGACATGATGCGTGCGCTGAAAGTCAAAGTACGCAGCCGCGATCCTGTAGGATTCATGACCAGAGTCACTCCCTCATCGGTTCCCCCGGAATTGCGCTTTGAGAGTCGAGTGTTCAGTTCGCTTCGGGTAGCGTGCGTTGGACCTGACCAGCTTCTTTGCGGCATGGTGCTGTTCTTCGATGAGATTGAAGGAAAGCTAGATGCGATCGAAGGCTTTGTGTATGGCGAAGAATGGCCGTCAATCGAGGAGCCAGTCTTCTGGTCCGAGACCGACCGAACAATGAGCCTTGGGCGGGAGGGAAACTAGCCTGCAGAAATGGGCGTCACGACGCCCTTTCCGATAATTGCACAACGCATGGCGCGCTGAGGACCTAGAGGGGTTGCCGGCAGGTGACGAATCGCCGTCCAAAGGGCGATGGACCATTTGCGCTATTCAGGGCTGCCCTTTGAGGAACAGCGTGCAGCCTTTCTCGATATCGTCTCGGCCGATCCGCTGATTGGCGAGACGCTGTCGCGAGTGCGGGCGCTTGACCTGCGGGACTGGCTGGTCGTGTCCGGCGCGCTTTACAACAGCGTCTGGAATCACCTGACCGGAAAGCCCTCGGGGTACGGCATCCGGGATGTCGACCTGTTCTATTTCGATGAGAGCGATCTGTCCTATGAAGCCGAGGACACGGTCATCCGCCGGGCGGCGAAGCAGTTCGAAGGACTGACGCTGCCGGTCGAAGTGCGCAACCAGGCGCGGGTGCCTCTGTGGTTTGAGGCGCGCTTTGGCGGTTCCTATCCCAGACTGTCGTCGTCCGCCGAGGCGCTGTCCTATTTCGCTTCGAAAACCCATGCGGTCGGCGTTAGATTCGGCATCGATGGGCAACTCGCGCTCGTGGCGCCGTTCGGGCTCGACGACATCTTCTCGTTTCGCGTTACCCCGAACCGTGCACTGGATAATCGGCAGACGCACGAGATGAAGGGCGCGCGTGCCAGGGAGAACTGGCCGGAGATCAGTGTCGTGCCTTGGTAGGAAATGTCGGCGCGAAGCACCCCCCTCTGCCCTGCCGGGCATCTCCCCCTCAAGGGGGGAGATCGGATGTCGCCTCGGCTTTCGCCAATCACAGGCGCCGGAAGGGCGGGCAGGGCGCGGGAACTGCCAATCTCCCCTTAAGGGGGAGATGTCCGGCAGGACAGAGGGGGGTGCCTCGCGCCGAGGTCCCACAACGCTTTGCATCGCACCGTATTAGTCAAAAAGGGGTGCCGAAACGCCCCGTTTCGATTAGGCCGTCGATTGCCGTTCACCCGTTAACCAGCGCCAGCAGCTCCTCGGTATAGCGCTTGCCGACCACCTTTTCCGGCGACAGGGCGTCGCCGATGGATGCCACCTCGGCCTGGCTCAGCACGATATCGGCTGCCGCCGTATTCTGCTCCAGATGGCGCATTTTTCGCGCACCAGGGATCGGGACAATGAAGTCGCCCTGATGCAGCACCCAGGCGAGCGCCAGCTGCGCCGGCGTCACGCCCTTCCCGGCGGCCATCTTTTCCAGCACGGCGACGACCGCCGCATTGGCCGCCATGGCGTCGGCCTGGAAGCGCGGCAACCCGCGGCGCCAGTCGTCGGCGCCGAGAACATCGGGCTTGGCGATCGTGCCGGTGAGCAGGCCGCGGCCGAGCGGGCTATAGGGGACAAAGCCGATGCCGAGCTCACGGCAGACAGCAAACACCTCCTCCTCCGGATCGCGGCTCCACAGTGAATACTCGCTCTGCACGGCGGCGATCGGATGCACGGCATGCGCCCGACGAATGGTCGCCGCACTCGCCTCCGACAGGCCGAGCGCCCGCACCTTGCCCTCGCGCACCAGCTCGGCCATGGCGCCGACCGTATCCTCGATCGGCACGTTGGGGTCGACGCGGTGCTGGTAATAGAGATCGATCACCTCCGTATCCAGCCGCTTCAATGACGCTTCGGCCACCGCCTTGACATGCTCCGGGCGGCTATCGACACCGGCCATGCGCTCCATGCCGCTGCCTTCTTCGAGGATCTTGAAGCCGAATTTGGTTGCGATCGTCACCTTGTCACGCACCGGCTTCAGCGCCTTGCCGACCAGGATTTCGTTCTCGTAAGGGCCATAGACCTCGGCCGTGTCGAAGAAATTGACCCCGATCTCGACGGCATGGCGCAGCGTGGCAATCGCCTCCGCCTCCGGCTGGCCACCATAGGCAAAGCTCATCCCCATGCAGCCGAGGCCGACCGGGTAGACGTCAAGTTCATTGCCAAGCTTGCGGGTTTGCATCACGTGTCTCCTTGTTGTGATGGTTGTGATGCCGCAGAGATAGCGTCTTGCCCTGCGTTCGATAATCGGCTCTCATTTGCACGGGCTGTTCCAAGAAATAGATCAATGAAGCGAACCCATCTTTCACAGCTCGCGGTACTGGCAACGGTCGCCCAATGCGGCAGTTTTCGCGGCGCCGCCAAGGAGCTGGCGATCGCGCCATCGGCGGTCAGCTATGCGGTGTCCAGCCTGGAAGCGTGTCTTGGCGTTCGCCTGCTGGCGCGCAGCACGCGCAGCGTCGCTCCGACCGAGGAGGGCGCGCAACTGCTCGAGCGCCTCAGGCCGGCGCTGTCGGAAATCGACCTGGCGCTGGAATCGGCGATCGAGGCGCGCGACCGGCCGGCCGGCAATCTCCGGCTGACCGTGCCGCGCACCGCGGCCCACCTGGCGCTGACGCCGAGGCTCAGCGCCTTTGCGGCTGCCTATCCCGACATCGTGCTGGAGATCGTCATCGAGGACCGCTTCACCGACGTCGTCGAGGGCGGCTTCGATGCCGGTGTGCGACTGGGCGAGAGCCTGCAGCGCGACATGATCGCGGTGCGCATCGGACCAGACCTTCGCGGCGCCGTGGTCGGCGCGCCAGCCTACTTCGAGACCGTGCCCAAGCCGCAGCATCCGCGCGATCTCGCCGCTTACCGCTGCATCCGCTTCCGCTTCTCCAGCGGCATTCTCTACCGCTGGGAATTCGAGCAAAACGGCGAGGAGATCGAGATAGCGGTGCAAGGGCCGCTGATCCTCGACGAGGACCATCTGATTGCCAATGCCGCGGTTGACGGCGCCGGGCTCGCCTTCGTGTTCGAGGACTATGTCCGCGCCGCGCTCGCCGCCGGCAAGCTCGTTCGCGTGCTGGAGGACTGGTGCCCGCGCTTCGACGGCTTCTTCGTCTATTACCCCAGCCGCCGCCAGATGCGGCCGGCGCTCAGGGCCTTTGTCGATTTTTTCAAGGTCGGCGAGTAAGCCAACCCTCCCCACAAGGGAGAGGTGGAAGAAAGCCGACCTGGCATTCGTTCACCGACCATGTCAGCACTGCCCAAAAACCAGACGGCCGGCTACGGCTGGACGGCGATCATCCTTCACTGGCTGATCGCGGCGCTCTTTATCGGCCAGTTCGTGCTCGGCTTCGTCATGGTGCGGCTGTCCAGCCAGCGCACCGCCTTCGAGCTGATCCAGCTGCATAAATCCTTCGGCTTCCTGCTGCTTGGACTGGTCATCCTGCGCATCGCCTGGCGCCTAGGCAGACCGGCCCCATCGCTGCCGCGCTCGGTCGGGCCTTTCGAGCGCCGTGCGGCGCCGCTGGTCCATCTCGCGCTTTATGCGTTTCAGCTCGCTCTGCCGTTGTCCGGCTGGGCGCTGGTCTCGGTCTCGGTGCTGGAGATCCCGAGCGTGCCGTTCAATCTGTTCGTCATGCCCAATCTGCCGCTCGGTGAATCGGACACGGCAGAAAGCTTCTGGGCAGCGACGCACTGGTATCTCGCCTATGCCGGCATCGGACTTGTCGCTTTGCATCTCGCCGCAGCGCTGCGCCATCATTTCTGGCTGAGGGATACCGTGCTGACGCGCATGATCACGGCTTCGTCACATCACGACAGGGAATAGAGCGGACGGCTCATTCGTTGACGGGGCGAGGACGCAAGAAAGCGTTGCCTGCCAAGAGGACCATTTCCATGTACGCGCGCATCTTCGGATTTGCGGCCGCCGCCGCTTGTATTGCCATGCCTGTTTTCGCCGCCGTTGCCCTCGGCGACGCGGCCGGCAGCTACATCATCCGCCCGGGGAGTTCCAGCATCCACTTCTCCATCGGCAAGCTCGGCGGCGGCGGGCTCGACGGTGCCTTCGCCCGCTTCAAGGGCAGTATCCTCATCGACAACAGCGATGTCGGCCGGTCCCAGGTCAATTTCACCATCTTCCCCGAAAGCGTCGGCACCGGCCAAAGCCGCATCGATGCCTTTCTTCGCTCGGACGCGGTCTTCGACGCCGCCGACAATCCGGAGATCCAGTTCCGTTCGACCAGCGTCAAACGCACCGGCGACACGTCAGCCCTGGTTACCGGCAGGCTGACGGCGCGCGGCAAGACCTTTCAGGAAAAGTTCACGGCCGATCTCGGTGGCCTCAAGGCGGGCACGATAAAATTCCACGTCACCGGCAAGGTGCTGCGGTCGCGCTACGGCATGGATGTCGGCACGCCGATTTATTCCAACGTCGTCGACTTCGACATGACGCTGACGGGTAGAAGGGGATAGCCTTTGCAGGTTCCGCCAGGGCAGCGCGGGCATCCGGACAAGCCGCAGATGATCGCCCTGTTCGCCGCCATGCTCCCGCATTGGCTTTTCTCCTGAATTAGGGCAAACCTCCAGGCCTGCAATCGAGAGGAGAAATTTGATGTTCCGATGGGGTGTTTTGTCGACGGCCAAGATCGGCCGCGAGCAGCTTTTGCCGGCAATCGTCGAGGCGGAGAACGGCGTGCTGTCCGCGATTGCCAGCCGCGATCTGTCGAAAGCGCGGGCGCTGGGCGAACGCTTCGGTGCGCGCCACGCGTTCGGCTCCTATGAGGAGCTGCTCGCCTCCAGCGACATCGACGGCGTCTACATTCCGCTGCCGACCTCGCAGCATGTCGAATGGACGGCCAAGGCGATCGAGGCCGGCAAGCATGTCCTGGTCGAAAAACCGCTGGCGCTCGATGCCAAGGACATTCCGCCGCTGATCAAGCTGCGCGATGCCAGGAAGGTGCTGGTCTGCGAAGCCTTCATGGTCGTCTACCATCCGCAGTGGATCAAGGTGCGCGACCTCATCGCCAACGGCGCCATCGGCCGGCTGCGCCATGTCCAGGGCGCGTTCTCCTATTACAATGTCGACCCCAACAACATGCGCAACAAGCTCGATCTCGGCGGCGGCGCGCTGCCCGACATCGGTGTCTACCCGACAGTGTCGACACGCTTTTCGACCGGCAAGGAGCCGCTGCGCGTCCAGGCGACGATCGAGCGCGACAAGACGTTCGGCACCGACATCTATTCCTCGATCCGCGCCGATTTCGGCGACTTCGAGCTGTCGTTTTACCTGTCGACGCAGATGGCGGCACGCCAGGTGATGGTCTTCCACGGCGAGAAGGGCTTCATCGAGGTGTTCTCACCGTTCAACGCCGGGCTCTACGACCATCACCGCGTCGAGCTGCACAACCAGAACCACAGCGAGGCGCAGGTGTTCCGCTTTCCCGGCACGCAGCAATACCGGCTGGAAGTCGAGGCCGTCGCGCGGGCTGCGCAGGGCGGCAAGGACCGCGTCTTCACTCTGGAAGAATCGGTGCTCAACCAGAAGGTCATCGATGCCATCTTCCGCGCCGGCGAGAAGGAAGGCTGGGAAACAGTCTAGGCCGGCCATGATCCCAAAAAGTGGGGACCGGTTTTTGGACAAGATCATGGCCAAATAGATGTCCGACGATGCGGATGTGATCATTGTCGGCGCCGGCCTTGCCGGCCTTGTCGCGGCGGCCGAACTGGCCGAAGCCGGCAAGAAGACCATCATCGTCGAGCAGGAGCCGGAACAGTCGCTTGGCGGCCAGGCATTCTGGTCGCTCGGCGGCATCTTCCTTGTCGATTCGCCCGAACAACGGCGCATGCGCATCCGCGATTCGTATGAGCTGGCGCTCGAGGACTGGCTGGGCACCGCAGCCTTCGACCGCACGGAAGATCTCTGGCCGCGCCGCTGGGCCGAGGCCTATCTCGGCTTCGCCGCCGGCGAGACGCGCTCCTGGCTCATGCAGCGCGGCCTGAAATTCTTTCCGGTGGTCGGCTGGGCCGAGCGCGGCGGCGGCAATGCCGTCGGCCACGGCAATTCGGTGCCGCGCTTCCACATCACCTGGGGCACCGGCCCTGGCGTGCTCGAACCGTTCGCGCAGCGCGTACGCGAGGCCGAGAAGCGCGGGCTGATCCGCTTCAAATTCCGTCACCGGGTCAACGAATTGACGCGGACGGGCAGCGTCGTCAACGGCGTGCGCGGCGACCTATTGGCGGCGAGCGATGCCGAGCGCGGCCGCAAGAGCTCGCGCGAGATCACCGGCGATTTCGAGCTGAAGGCGCAGGCCGTCATCGTCGCCTCCGGCGGCATCGGCGCCAATCACCAGCTGGTCCGGGAGAATTGGCCGAAGCGGATGGGCGCGCCGCCGAAACGCATGATCACTGGCGTTCCCGATCATGTCGACGGCCGCATGCTGGCGATCGCCGAAGCCGCCGGCGGCCGGCTGATCAACCGCGACCGCATGTGGCACTATGTCGAGGGCGTCAGGAACTGGGCACCGATCTGGACCGATCATGCGATCCGCATCCTGCCCGGCCCGTCATCGCTGTGGCTCGATGCGCGCGGCAAGCGCCTGCCGGTCCCGCTCTATCCCGGCTTCGACACGTTGGCCACGCTCAGCCACATCATGAGCACCGGCTTCGATCATTCCTGGTTCATCCTGACCAAAAAGATCATCCAGAAGGAGTTCGCGCTGTCGGGCTCCGAGCAGAACCCCGATCTGACGGGGAAGAGCTGGCGCCAGGTGCTCGGCCGCGCCACCAGCGGCGTGCCCGCGCCGGTCAAGGCGTTCATGGAGAAGGGCGAGGATTTCATCGTCGAGCCTGATTTGCCGGCGCTGGTCGCCCGCATGAACGCGGTGGCCGGCGGCGAGCCGCTGCTCGAACTGGCGCAGGTTGAGCGCGAAATCCGCGCCCGCGACCGGCAGCTCGACAATCCGTTCTCCAAGGACATGCAGATTACTGCGTTGCGCGGCGCGCGAGCCTATCTCGGCGACCGGCTGATCCGCACCGCAAGACCGCACAAGCTGCTCGATCCCGCCAATGGCCCGCTGATTGCCGTCAGGCTCAGCATCCTGACCCGCAAGACGCTCGGTGGGCTGGAGACTGACCTCGACAGCCGCGTGCTGGGGGCCGGCGGCCAACCAGTCGAGGGGCTGTACGCGGCGGGCGAGGCCGCCGGTTTCGGCGGCGGCGGCATGCACGGCTATGCAGCGCTCGAAGGCACGTTTCTCGGCGGCTGCATCTTTTCCGGCCGCAGTGCCGGACGGGCGGCGGCACGCGCGGTGGGGTGAAACAAGGCCCGCCGGCGGCCGTTGCGCCAAGGTGGCGAGTCGCACCGAGTGGCCAACTTCCCTTAGAGCGTTTTGCAGCCAAATGGAATCATTTGGCGTCCGCATAAATGCGGCAAAACAGATAGTTAGAGCGGGTTACCGGTTCCAGGAGAACCGGAACCGCTCTAGGCGAAGGGCTGCAAATTGACGTCTTGAAGCTTGGAACCGGCAAGCAAAGCCTCGAGCACCTGCTTCTTGAGAGACAGGCACTGCGAACGGGCAAGTTTGACGATGGCGGAAACCTCGCCTGCCTCGCAGGCAAGGACCAACTCCTTTTGCTGGGCGATGATCAACTGGGTGAAGTCGCGGGACTTGAAGCCGAGGTGGAGAACCCGCGCCGACTGGTCGAGTATCTGGTCCAGGAGATGCGCCAGTCGTAAATTTCCCGAGAGCTCCGCAAGGGCCAGACGAAAGGCACGGTCGGCCGCAAGAAAGGCAACGTGGCTGCGTAGCGTCTCCGGCTTCAGCACTTTTTGCGCTGCCAGCCTGACATCCTCGAGCCCGCGCTCGGTCATGTTCGATGCCGCCACCCTGAACACTTCCGGCTCGATCAAGCTGCGGACATCGAAGATCTCGTTGACATCCCGCAGGCTGAGCGTAGCAACGACGTAGCCGCGGCGCGGCTCGCTCCTGACCAGACCTTCCTGCATCAGACGAGCCAGCGCCGCGCGGATCGTCGCCTTTTTGATCTGGTATCGATCACCGATCTGTTTCTCTGTGAGCGCTTCGCCGGGGCTCAACACGCAGGCGATGATGTCGTTCCTCAGCTGCTCATATGCCTGTTCCCTGCGAAGGACGTCGGCGGCCGACAGTGCTGTCGCCTCGACCGTGGCCGGCCTTGCCGGTTCGGCGGTCAACTTCGTCGTTTTCATATTCTGTCCGTCTGGCTGTCCCGTTGACGCTGGCCTCAGCATTCGCTAGCGTGAGCATCTCAGATAAGCAATCTGAGCATCTCAGGGAGGATAACTGATATGCCTTTACCCGCCAACTCGCCTCTCTACGCCGTTGCCGATGATATCGTCAATGCCGCGAAGGGGCCAGATCCCCTCGAAGCGGTAAGGACGGTCCTGGGCGACTACACCAACCGCTTTCACGCATCGGGAACACTCGCTCACGAAGAAGACGACGACGAGGTGCTTCTGCATGCGAGTCCGAACCTGACGATCTATCACATCACTCTGTCGCCCGGCCTGCAGTACCCGCCTCACAACCACCTGATGGATGCCTTGATCGGCATCTACAAGGGCAGCGAGACGAACTTCATCTATCCCGTTGCCGGCAGCGAACTCGATGTTCCCGAAAGGCAGGACATCGCAGCGCCTGCCGTGGTGCACATGGCGTCAAATACCGTGCATGCGGTTGCGAATACGGGCGGTGCGCGATCGGGTGCGCTGCATGTCTACCTCGGCGATCTCACACGAACCCACCGGCAGCTGTGGAGTCCGGACAGCAACCACGCCGAGCCGTTTGACAATGACCGCTATCTGGCCGGCGCTCGGCCCATTCAGCAGTCCGGGCACGAATGAGCGCAGGGGCGTCGCGGGCGGCGAAATTGGCCGTGATCAGCGGACCCGTCGGAATCGCGTCACACTTGTCACTCTCGCCAATCCGCTATCGCCCCTATCCTGGCTCACGACCCAACACGTCGCGCCGGTGCGGCGACAAACCAGCAAGGGAGATGCACAATGACGGCACATCAGAATGGCACAGGCGAGCAGACGACGCGGCTCGCGATGAAGACACCACCGGTCGTTTCGCCTGACGCGTGGGAGGCCGCGCGCCAGCAGTTGCTCGTGAAGGAGAAGACTGTGACCCGGGCTCGCGACGCACTGGCCGCCGAGCGCCGGCGGATGCCGTGGATGGCGGTGGAGAAGACCTATACGTTCGAGGGCCCCGACGGAAAGGTGAGCCTGCTCGACCTGTTCGAGGGCCGCCGTCAGCTGATCGTCTACCGCGCCTTCTTCGAGCCCGGCGTATTCGGCTGGCCCGACCACGCTTGCCGCGGCTGCTCGCTGGGGGCGGACCAGGTCGGCAATCTTGCCCATCTGAACGCCCGCGACACCACGCTTGCCTACGCCTCGCGCGCACCGCAGGCCGACATTGCGCGGCTGAAGGCGCGGATGGACTGGAAGATGCCCTGGTACACCATCACCGACAGCTTCGATGCCGATTTCGGCGTTGACGAATGGCACGGCCACAACGTGTTCATCCGCGACGGTGATCGCGTGTTCCGTACCTACTTCATTAACAACCGCGGCGACGAGGCGATGGGGACCGTATGGAGCTATCTCGACCTGTCGCCGCTCGGCCGCCAGGAGGTTTGGGAGGATTCGCCCGAGGGCTATCCGCAGACGCCGACGTACAAGTGGTGGAACTGGCACGACAATTACGGCGCCGAAGCCGTTCCCGACAAAAAGTGGGTCGAGGTGTCGGACGCCGGAGAGGCCGCGTTCCGGAACCGCACTGAATAGAACGTCTTTGGCGTCGCGCAAATGCGGCCAGGACAATTGGAGGAGCGGGATGCACGGTTCGACCGCATCCCGCTCGCTATGTAGGACTACGGACATGAGCGAGATTCATGCAGGCGGATCCACCGGCGATGCGAGCCCGGCCGGCCATAGTGCAGCCGATTGGCTGTCCTTTGCGGCCGCGCCGACCTTCGCAACCATGGCGCTGCTGACGCTTCTCGGCGGCGCGCCGGACATGATGTGCTCGACCGGGCAAGAGGCGTCACCGCTGGGCGGCATGGTCCCGATGTACCTGCTGATGAGCGGCTTTCATTTAGGACCTTGGCTGAAGCAGGTTTCCGGCCGGCGACGCCGCCGCAAATAGAGCTGTACCGGCCGACAAAGGCCCGTTCTGGTCGGGAAGACATCCCTCACCAGATCCACTCGCCCCTTCCCAAAACCGCTACCGCATCGACAATCCGGGTAAAGCTCGAGCGGGCGCGGCCGGCCCTGTGCCTGGCGCGCAAATAGCCATGCACCAGCCCCGGCTCCTCGAGCCACCAGGCGCGCCCGCCCGCGGCAACGATGCGGTCGCGATAGGCTTCGCCGTCCGACGACAGCGGGTCGCATTCAGCGGTGATCACGACGGTGGGCGGAAGATTGGCGAACTCGGCGTCGGCGAGCGGCCACAGAGTGAGATCGCCGGTGCGATCGTCGCCACCGGTCCTGATGTCCCTGTAGAAAACGAGGTCGCGCGCGGTAAGCATCGGCGCCTCCGCGTGGGTGACGTAGGAACCGGCGGAGCTGTCGCCGCCAAGGCCGGGATAGACCAGAATCTGGCCGATCGGCTTGCGCGCATGGCCGCGCGTTGCGTGACTGACAGCGGCGGCGAGATTGCCGCCGGCACTGTCGCCGCAGAGCAGGACAGGACGCTCGTAAGTCGCCGCCGCCCATTCGAAGGCGCTGATGGCGTCGTCGAAGGCGGCCGGATGAAGGTGCTCAGGCGCCAGCCGGTAGTCGACCGAAACCACTTCATAGCCGGTGCGGCCGCAAAGCTCGGCGCAGAGGTCGTCGTGGCTGTCGAGCCCGCCGAGGATAAAACCGCCGCCATGGAAATAAAGCACCATCGCCGAAGCTTCCGGCGCCGGGGCGCGGTAGACGCGGATCGGAATGTGCCAGGGTGTGGCAATGGCGGTGGTTTCCGCCGTGACGCCTTGGGGATAGCCGGCAAAGAACTCGCGGCACATCCGGTTGTAGATCTCGCGCTGCTCGGCGATGGTGTAGTCGATCGTATCGGGCGGATAATAAGAATTGGTCCGCTCGATGAAGGCCCAGGTCTCGGCGTCGATGAGGGTTTTGTAGTCGGTCATGGGCGCTGAATGGATCGCAATGAATCCGCCTGAACACCCTCCTCTGGCCTGCCCTCTTTGCCACCACTTGGCATCTTCCCCTCAAGTGGGGAGATCGGCAGCTTCGGCGAAACCGCCTTTTCTCCGGCGTCGACAATTGGCGAAAGCGATGATGACATCCAATCTCCCCCCTTGAGGGGGAGATGTCCGGCAGGACAGAGGGGGGTGAGCGCCATCATTCCTGCAATACCACTACTTCCCCTTCCACACCGGATCGCGCTTCTCGGCAAAGGCGCGAAAGCCCTCGAGATTGTCCTCCGAGCCGTAGAGTGCGTCAACCGTCGACAGTTGCCGGCGCGTCACCCGGTTCATCGCGTCCTGGAAAGTCAGCGATTCTGCGACCCGGGCCGTCTCCTTGATCGCGGCGAAGACCAGCGGCGGGCCGCTGGCGAGCAGCCGCGCGATCTCCCAGACGCGGTCCTCCAGTCTTTCCTTGGGCAGCACCTCGTTGACCAGGCCCCATCGATGCGCCTCGGCGACATCCATCCAGCGGCCGGTGAGCAGAAGGTCCATGGCGACATGGTAGGGGATGCGCTTCGGCAGCTTGATCGTCGCCGCATCGGCAAGCGTGCCGGCGCGGATTTCGGGCAGCGCGAAGGAGGAGTGATCCGATGCATAGATGAGGTCGCAGGATAGCGCCAGTTCGAAGCCGCCGCCGACCGCCATGCCGTTGACGCAGGCGATCACCGGCTTGTTGAGATCGCGCAGTTCCTGCAGCCCGCCGAAGCCGCCGACGCCGTAGTCGCCGTCGACCGCGTCGCCGCCGGCCGCGGCCTTCAGGTCCCAGCCGGCGCAGAAGAACTTGTCACCAGCGGTCTTGACGATGGCGACGCGCAAGTCGGGATCGTCGCGAAACGCCTTGAAAGTCTCGCCCATCAGCCGCGACGTCTTCAGGTCGATGGCATTGGCCTTGGGCCGGTCGAGCGTGACTTCGAGGACAGCGCCTTCGCGGCGGGTCGAAATGATTTCAGACATTCTTCTTGTCTCCAAGCACCAGCAGCGCATCGGCGATCCAGGCGCCCTTGCCTTCGGTGCAGACGATCAGCGGATTGATGTCGAGTTCCTCGATCTCGCCGGCGTTTTGCTGCACGAAAGCGGCAATGCCCGATATCGCATCGATTGCCGCTGCGACATCGGCCTTCGGCCGACCGCGATAGCCGTCGAGCAGCGGGAACAGTTTCAGCCCGCGCAAAGCGGCCTCGATATCGTCGCGGGTCGCCGGCAGCATCAGCGTGACGCTGTCGCGCAACAGCTCGACCAGCACGCCGCCGGTGCCGAGCGTCATCACCGCGCCGAACATCGGGTCGCGGGTGAAGCCGACGAGCAGCTCGGCGACGCCGTCGCGCACCATGCGCTCGACATAAAGGCCCGTGCCGAGCGGGCCGAGATCGTGGGCGGCGGTGCTGACGGATTCGGCATCCCTCAAATTGAGCCGGACCGCGTCGAGCTCGGACTTGTGGATCACACCAAGGGCCTTCAGCGCCACCGGGAAGCCGAGCGCCATCGAGGAGATGACAGCTTCGACCGCGTTGCCGGCGCGCTCGCCCTTCGGCACGGGGAGCCCGGCCTCGATGAGCCGCGCCTTCGCCTCGGCCTCGTCCGGCGTGACATGGTCGCCGACCGGCGCGCCGGACGCCGAAGTGTCGATCGGCTGCGCCTGCGGCTCGCGCCAGGCCCAGCCGATGAAGGCCGCCGCCTGGGCGGCGTCCATGGCTTCGGAGATGCCGAACAGCGGCACCATGCCCCGCGCCATCAGGCCGGCAGTGTATTCCTCGGGCAGGTTCTCCGGCAGCGAGGAGACGATCGCGCCTTGCGCGCTGTTGGTCTTCAGCGCCACTTCGAAGGCGCGCAGCGTCGCCCACCAGTCGGTGTCCGAGCAGCGGTCGGGGCGCGGGAAATCGAGCACCAGCATGTTGAGGTCGAAGCCGCCCGACACCATCGCGGTGAAGGTGGCGGTCATCGCCGGCTCGTTGTTCCAGATGAAGGTGTGGTAGTCGAGCGGGTTGGCCACCGCGACCAGCGGCCCGAGCGTCGATTTGACATGCGCGCGGTGCTCGGGGGTGAGTGGCGGAAACGTCACCCAGCGGCCTTCGGCGCTGTCGGCCATCACCGACGCCTCGCCGCCCGAACAGCTCATCGACGACAGCCGGTAGCCGGGCAGGGGGCCGGTGACGTGCAGCAGCTTGAGCGCCTCGATGAAGGCCGGGATCGAATCGATGCGGGCGATGCCGAGCCGCTTCAGGAAGGCGCCGGACGCTGCGTCCGAGCCGGCCAGCGACGCGGTATGGGAAACGGTCGCCTGCCGCGCCTGCTCGGAGCGGCCGACCTTCATGGCGATGACAGGCTTTTTCAGCTCGCGCGCCCGTGCCGCCAGCCTTTCGAAGCCGGCTACCGAATCGAAAGCCTCGATATGCAAGCCGAGCGCGGTGACACGGTCGTCCTCGATCAGGCCGAGCGCCATTTCGGAAAGCCCGGTCTGCGCCTGGTTGCCGGCGGTCATCAGAAAGGCGATCGGCAGGCCGCGCTTCTGCATCGTCATATTGATGGCGATGTTCGACGACTGGGTGATGATGGCAACGCCGCGACCGCCTTCTGGCAGCCTGATGCCGCCATGCTGGTCGGGCCACAAAAGCGCGCCGTCGGCATAGTTGATGAGCCCGTAGCAGTTCGGCCCGATGATTGGCATTTGGCCCGCCGCCGCGACCAGCTCGGCCTGCAGCCGCTCGCCGTCCTCGTCATAGGCCTCGGTTTCGAGGAAGCCGGCGGCGAAGCAGACCGCACCGCCGGCGCCGCGCTCGGCCAGTGCCTTGACCACTTCGATGGTCAAGTGCCGGTTGACGCCGACGAAAGCGGCATCCGGCGCACCGGGCAATTCGGCCACCGAGCGATAGGCCTTGCGGCCGGCGACCTCGGCCTTGCTCGGATGCACCGGCCAGATCTCGCCGGCAAAGCCCATCTTGATCGATTGCGCGACGACGGCGGCAGCCTGCGCGCCACCGAAGACCGCGATTGTCCGCGGGCGCAAAAGGCGCTCAAGTTTGTGCATGAACACCCTCCTCTGCCCTGCCCTCTTTGCCAAAACTTGGCATCTCCCCCTCAAGGGGGGAGATTGGCAGTTGGGCCGCCGGCCCCAGGCATGCAACGGCAATAACTGGCGAAATCAGGAATGGCGGCCGATCTCCCCCCTTGAGGGGGAGATGTCCGATAGGACAGAGGGGGGCGCGAAGGAATGCAAACATTGCGCTGTTCAGCCCCCGAACGGGCGCAGCAGCGCCCGCGAGATGATGTGGCGCTGGATTTCCGAGGTGCCTTCCCAGATGCGCTCGACGCGGGCGTCGCGCCAGATGCGCTCGAGCGGCAAATCGTCCATCAGCCCCATGCCGCCATGGATCTGGATCGCCTCGTCGGCGACAAAGGCGAGCATCTCGGTGGCCTTCAGTTTGGCCATGGCCATGTCCTGGTCGGTGACGGTACCCTGATCGTACTTCCAGCCGGCTTCGAACACCATCAGGTCGGCGGCCTTCAGCTCGGTCGCCATGTCGGCGAGCTTGAACGACACGCCCTGGAACTTGCCGATCGGCTGGCCGAACTGCTGGCGCTGCGCGGCGTATTCGACGGCGTGGCCAAGCGCCCGCTCGGCGCGGCCGAGGCAGGTGGCGCCGACCTGCAGGCGCGTTGCGCCAAGCCACGAATTGGCGACGTCGAAGCCTTTGTGGACCTCGCCCAGAACCTGACTGGCCGGCAACCGGCAATCGTCGAATTCGAGGATGGCATTGGTGTAGCCGCGATGCGAGACGTTGCGGTAGCCGTCGCGCACCGTAAAACCCTTGGTGCCCTTATCGACAAAGAAGGCGGTGATCTTCTTGCGTTTTCCACGCGAAGACCCTTCCTCACCCGAGGCCATGAAGACGATGGCGAAATCGGCGAGGTCCGCATGGCTGATGAAATGCTTGGTGCCGTTCAGCACCCAGTCGTCGCCGTCTTGCACGGCGGTTGCCTTCATGCCGCGCAGATCGGAGCCGGCGCCCGGCTCGGTCATTGCCAGGCAATCCCATTTCTCGCCGCGAATGCAGGGAAACAGATATTTTTCGCGCTGCTCCGGCGTGCCGGCGAGAAGGATGTTCGAAGGCCGCGCCACGCAGGTCCAATGCAGCGCGTAATTGGCGCGGCCGAGTTCCTTTTCATAGAGCAGCCAGGTCACCGTATCGAGCCCGGCGCCGCCGACATCGGCCGGCATGTTGGCGGCATAGAGGCCGGCTTCGATCGCCTTGGCCTTGATCTCCTCGATCAGCTCGCGGCGCAGCACGCCGGTACGCTCCACTTCGCGCTCATGTGGGTAAAGCTCGTTCTCGACGAAGGCCCGCGTCGTCTCGACGATGAGCTTCTGCTCCTCCGAAAGACCAAAATCCATGGTCTCAGCCTTTCTTCCTTTTCTTCGGCTTTTCAGCCTTTGCCTTTTCGGCCGCCTTGGAGGCGGTGGGCTTCTTGGCCGCGAGCTTGGCCAGCTGCCTGGTGTAGTCCTTATGCAGGGCGCCGGCACCCCAGCCTTTGCCTTTGTTCTGCTTCGACAGTGCCTCCATGATGGCGACCAGATTGTCGTCGCGGATCTTTTCGAGCTCGCGGATCGACAGACCGTGCGCCTGGTCGTCCGACTGCGTGGCGATCAGCTCGACCAGCTCATCGTTGAACTCCGGCACGTCCATCAGCTTGGTCCACGGCCATTTCAGGCACGGGCCGAACTGCGCCATGAAGTGGCGCATGCCGGCCTCGCCGCCGGCGACGCGATAGACCTGGAACATGCCCATCTGCGCCCAGCGCAGGCCGAAGCCGTAGCGCATGATGTCGTCGAGCTCCTCGACCGTGCAGATGCCGTCCTTGACCAGCCACAGCGCCTCGCGCCAGGCCGCTTCGAGCAGCCGGTCGCCGACGAACGCTTCGATCTCCTTGCGGATCACCACCGGCTTCATGCCGATCGAGGCATACATCTCCTTGGCGACTTCGATCGCCTCGGGAAAGGTCTGTTCGCCGCCGACGATTTCGACCAGCGGCAGCAGATAGACGGGGTTGAACGGATGGCCGACGACCAGCCGCTCCGGGTGCTTCTTCATCGCCACCTGCATGTCGGTCGGTTTGATGCCGGAGGTGGAGGATCCGACAATGGCGTTGGCCGGCGCATAAAGGTCGATCTCGGCCAGCACGCGGTGCTTCAGGTCGAGCCGCTCCGGCACGCTTTCCTGGATGAAGTCGGCGTCGGCCACCGCCTCGGCGATCGTCTTGGCGAAGGTAAGCTTGCCCTCCTTCGGCAGGCCGCCGGGCAGCATCTGCTTGTAGGCGCGTCGCGCTCCCTTCATCACCTCGCCGACCTTGCGTGACGCCTCGGGGTCGGGATCGAAGATCGACACGTCGATGCCGTTGAGCAGCAGCCGCGCCACCCAGCCGGCGCCGATGACGCCGCCGCCGATGGCGGCCGCCTTGTTGATGATGCTCATGCGGAAGCTCCGGTTCTTGTGCGGGCTGTTGCGGGGTCGGTGAGGGCGACACGCTCGCCGGCACGGATCACGGATGCGTCATAGGCCTTGCGCGCGAACACTTCGAGCACGAAGGGCCGGAAGAAATCGATCGGCAATGTCTCGTAGTCGGGATCGAAGCTCGACTGATCCCAGCGTTCGCAAAACTTATCGCAATCGTCGAAGTAGATGTGCCCGGCGAAACGGTCGCGGGCGTGTGGATTGCCGCCGAGGTGGTGGGCGTAATAGAGGCGCTGGAAATCGCCGTGCTTCTCCACCACCCAGGTGCATTGCTCGCGCACAAAAGGCTTCAGGATCGACGCCGCATACTCGTCGTGGTTATAGGGCGCGTAGATGTCGCCAATATCGTGCAGCAAGGCGCAGGCAATCCAGTCGGTGTCGGCGCCGTCGCGCCAGGCCCGTGTTGCCGCTTGCAGTGAATGGCCGAGCCGGGTGATCTTGTAGCCCGAGAGGCCCGCATCAAGCTGGACGAGCGCGTCGAGCAGCCGCTCGCCGGTCTTTGCCGCATAGTCGATCTCGTGCTCGGTGAGGAAGGCATAGTCCTCGCGGTCGCCGTCCTTCATGGCGGTGAATTTCACGGTCTTCATCGGCGGCTCCTCCCAACCGGCTACCGGCTTTCAAAGCGGTGCGCGCTTCGTCAGGTTCAGCTTCTTGCGGACTTCGTCCGGGCCGATGACCCTGGCGCCCATATTCGACACGATGCTGACCGCCCGCTCGACCAGCTGCGCATTGGTCGCCAGCACGCCCTTGTCGAGCCAGAGATTATCCTCCAGTCCGACGCGGACATTGCCGCCGGCCAGCACCGCGGCTGCGACATAGGCCATCTGGTTGCGGCCAATGGCAAAGGCCGACCAGTTCCAGGTCGACGGTACATTGTTGACCATGGCCATGAAGGTGTTGAGGTCGTCCGGCGCGCCCCACGGCACGCCCATGCACAATTGCACCAGCGCGTCCGGCTTCAGCACTTCTTCCTCGACCAATTGCTTGGCGAACCACAGATGCCCGGTGTCGAAGGCCTCGATCTCCGGCTTGACGCCGAGCGCCGTCATCATGCCGCCCATGGCACGCAGCATGCCGGGCGTATTGGTCATGACATAATCGGCCTCGGCGAAATTCATGGTGCCGCAATCGAGCGTGCAGATTTCCGGCAGGCACTGGCTCACATGTTCCATGCGGTTGCTCGCGCCGCCCATGTCCGTGCCTTTTTCGTTCAGCGGCAGCGGCTTCTCCGGCGGGCCGAATACCATGTCACCCCCCATGCCGGCGGTCAGGTTCAGCACCACGTCGACGTCCGCCGCGCGGATGCGCTCGGTTACTTCGCGATAGAGATGCACGTCGCGCCTAGGCTTGCCGGTCTCGGGATCGCGCACATGGCAGTGCACGATTGCAGCACCTGCCTTTGCCGCCTCGATAGCCGAATCGGCGATCTCTCTGGGCGAGCGCGGCACATGCGGGCTGCGGTCCTGCGAACCGCCGGACCCGGTCACGGCACAGGTAATGAAAACCTCACGGTTCATCGCTAACGGCATCGGACTCTCTCCCAATAGAACGTAGGGCAAGAATGCCTGACTTGCCGGAAACTGTTTTGCGTTTTACGAAGATCGTGTGACCAAAAACGAAAAACCGACGATCTTTCGGGCCGAGCGTTTGCCGCTCAAGGTAACGCTGCTGGTATTCTCCGGCTCGTCGATCATGTGCGTCGCGTCGGCCGTCGATCCGTTGCGCGCCGCCAACCGCATTGCCGGTGAGACGCTGTTCGATTTCAGGCTGGTCTCGGTGACAGGCGAGGCGCCGGTCACCACATGCGGCCTGCCGGTGGTGGTCAGCGGCCGCTTCGATGCGGCTGACACAACCGATATGCTGGTCGTCGTCGCCGGCTTCGGCACGCAGAACTACGCCACATCGGCCCTGCTGTCCGGACTGCGCCGGGCGGCGCGCGCGGCACGCGCCTGCGGCGGCGTCGAGGCCGGCACCTGGCTGGTTGCCCGCGCGGGTCTGCTGGAGGGGCGCAGCGCCACCACCCACTGGGAGGACATGGAGGATTTCTCGTCGGCCTTTCCCGGCGTCGACGTGCGCCCCGACCGCTACGTCATCGATGGCCCGGTGTTCACCACCGGCGGCGCCTCGCCGACCTTCGACCTGATGCTGCATCTGATCCGCACGCGGCTCGGCATGGCCGTGGCGCTAGATGTCGCGAGCGTCTTCATCTACGACCAGGCGCGCGCCGCGACGGACGCGCAACCGCTGGTCTCGCTCGGCCGTCTCGACGGCTACGATCCCAGGCTGGCGCAAGCCATTCGGCTGATGGAAGCGCATGTCGACCAGCCGCTGACTATCGCCGCCGTGGCAAAGCGCGCCGGGGTGACGGCACGGACGCTGGAAAGCATCTTTCGCAAGTCGATCGGCGAAACGCCGGGCGCTTATTACCTCAGGCTGCGCCTCGGCGCCGCGCGCCGGCTGGTGGTCGACACGCGCATCGCCATGGCGGACATTGCCGGGCGAACGGGGTTTTCGTCCGCCGCGGCATTTTCCAGAGCGTTTTCAAGAGCGTTCGGCGAAGCGCCGGTCAGGCTGCGTCGGGGATAATGCATGTCGCCCAAAAGCTTGGCCACGGGCTTGACCCGAGGGTGCGGAGCGGTTTTGGGATAACGACATGCATAGACAAAGGTAGATCAGGCAGCGTCCTGGCGGTCGCTGCTGCCGTCGATCTGCGAGCGCATCTGTCTCGCAAGATGGGTCTCGAAGCGGCTGGCGACCGCGCGATCCCATTCGTTTGCACTCAGCGCACCTTGTTTCGGGTGCGGCAGCGCCATCAGCCGGTCGATGATCGATCCAGCCTCGCCAGATGAGAGCAGGGCGTCGATTTCGCGTTCGTGCTGCATATCGTTTCGCCTCCTTCTTTCTGAATCCCGCCACGAACCACACTATAGGAGGTTCGTGACGGCTGTTTGAAGGCAAGAGCGAGGCGATTGATGGGCGATGCCGGGCAAAGTTTTGTCCGCCGCCGCCCATCTTGGGCACGATCGTTCCGGCAGGTCAGGCAGTGCTTCAGCCAAGCCGCATCAGTTCAACATCCTCGCCGAACGGCGTGGACATGTAGCCACTCCCGGTCGAGCGCACCCGCTCGAGGTATTCGGGGCAAAGATCGGCGTTGTCGGCAATGACGAAGGCGCCCGGCCTGAGGCGGCTTTCAACCAGACTCAAGATCTCGGGATAGAGCGCTTTGGCGCCGTCGAGCAGAAGCAGGTCGACGCTTTCGGGAAGATCGACGCTTAATGTTTGCAGCGCGTCTCCCTGTCGGATTTCCACCATGTCGATGAGACCGCCTGCTGTCAGATTACGCCTCGCGCGCGCGACCTTGGATGGCTCGAACTCGCTGGTGATCAGGCGGCCGCCGCCATTGTCCCGCAAGGCTGCGGCAAGGTGCAGGGTCGAGATGCCGAACGAGGTTCCAAATTCAACGATCGTCTGTGCGCCGCTGCCTCGTGCCAGCATGTAGAGCAGCGTGCCGGTCTCTCGCGAAACGGGAAGCCAGAGATCCCTTAGCCGCCCATAGAAATCGAGGTATTCGGTCTTGCTTCGAACGAGGCGCATCCGCTCCTCGGCGGAGAGTTCCGCCACTGCAGGGCTCGTTGCGGCAGCGGCTTCCTCGAACAGGCGGTCCAGCAGGGGCGCGAGCGGCGTTGTCGTCAGTGTGGTCATATCGGTCTCCAGTCGGAATGGAATGCGTTCTTGTGCGGCATTCAAAATACGACCAATCATTCGCGTTCACTAATCGCATTGGCGCGCCCCTCAATGAGCGATCACCGAAGCTCCCGGATTTCCTCGCGAAAACAGCCCAAGCAAGCCCGCTCGGCGGAGCTCGTCGCTGCGATTTTGCAGGCTGCTGTTCAGGTTTTGGCGAGGGAAGGCGCGCAGCGCTTCACCACGGCACGGGTGGCCGAGAAGGCCGGCGTCAGCGTCGGATCGCTGTATCAGTATTTTCCGAACAAGGCGGCGATCCTGTTCCGGCTCCAGAGCGACGAATGGCGGCAGACGACCGATTTGCTGCGCGACATCCTCGAGGACGTCAGGAAACCGCCACTTGAACGGCTGCGCGACCTGGTCCACGCCTTCCTCCGCTCGGAGTGTGACGAGGCCGCGGTGCGTGTGGCGCTCGACGACGCCGCACCGCTTTACCGCGACGCGCCCGAGGCGCACACGGCAAGGGCGTCCGGAGACCGCACCATCCAGCTCTTCATGCAGGAGGCATTGCCAAACGCCGCGCAAGTGACTCGCGAATTGGCCGGCGACCTGGTCATGACGACGCTTAGCACGGTGGGGAAGCAGTTCTCGGAGACGCCTCGAACGCCCAAGGAGATTGAAGTCTACGCCAACGCCATGGCCGACATGTTTTGCGCCTACCTGAGAGGCCTCGATCACGGCTAAGACGCGCCAGACCCAGTCAGCGAACAGGCCACGCGAGTTTCACACGGGGCAAACCTTGTTGGTTTCAGCCCCGCGGAAAGCCGCCTTTATCCGCGGCCGTTCGAACAATGCGGCCGCGAACCGGGTACGCCTCAGACGTACCGGTTGACGATGTTCTCGAGTAGCTCCTGGCGGCCGGATCTGGGCTGCGGCTCGATCTTCTCCTTGACGACGCGCTCAGCGACCTCCTCCAGCGTACGCTTGCCGGCAAGCATCGCCTTGGCCTCGGCCGAATCCCAGCCGGCATAGCGCTCGGCGAGCGGGGCGGACAGCGCCTTGTCCTCGACCATGCGCGCTGCCGCCTTGAGGCCGCGGGCGCAACAATCCATGCCGCCGATATGGCCGATCAGCAGATCCTGCGGATCGAGCGACTGGCGCCTGAGCTTGGCGTCGAAATTGGTGCCGCCGGTCTTGAAGCCGCCGGCCTGCAGCACCTGGTAGTAGGCCAGAGCCATCTCCGGCACATTATTGGGGAACTGGTCGGTGTCCCAGCCCGACTGGTAGTCGTTGCGGTTCATGTCGATCGAACCGAAAATGCCGAGCGCGTTGGCCAGCGCCAGTTCATGCTCGAACGAATGGCCGGCCAGGATGGCGTGGCCCTGCTCGATGTTGAGCTTGACCTCGTTCTCCAGTCCGAAACGCTTGAGGAAGCCATAGACGGTGGCGACGTCGTAATCATACTGGTGCTTGGTCGGCTCCTGCGGCTTCGGCTCGATCAGGATGGTGCCTTCGAAGCCGATCCTGTGCTTGTAATCGACCACCAGGTTGAGGAAACGGCCGGCCTGTTCCTGTTCGCGGGCAAGGTCGGTGTTGAGCAGCGTCTCATAGCCCTCGCGGCCGCCCCACAGCACGTAGTTCTCGCCGTTCAGCCGCTTGGTGACGTCGATGCAGTGTTTCACCGTCGCCGCCGAATAGGCAAAGACGTCCGGATCGGGATTGGTGGCGGCGCCTGACATGAAGCGGCGGTTGGAGAACAGGTTGGCCGTGCCCCACAGCAGCTTGACGCCGGTCTGCTTCATCTTTCCCGAGAAGTAATCGGCGATCTCGTCGAGCCGCGCCGCACTTTCGGAAAAGTCCCGGCCCTCCGGCCGCACGTCGGCATCGTGGAAGCAGAAATAAGGCGCGCCCAGCAGCGAAAACATCTCGAAGGCGACGTCGGCCTTGAGTTTGGCCAGCTCCATGGTGTCGGTGCCGCCGGCCTTGGGGAACCATGGCCGGTCGAACGTCTGGCCGCCGAACGGATCGCCGCCCGGCCAGGCGAAGGAATGCCAATAAGCGACGGCAAAGCGCAGATGGTCTTCCAGCCGCTTGCCGGCGACGATCTCGTCGGGATTGTAGAACCGGTAGGCCAGCGGATTGGTCGAATCCGGTCCCTCGTATTTGATCTGTTGGATGTCGCCGAAAAAACCGCTGCTCATGTTCTTTTCCTCTCGCATGGTTCGGCCTGATTACCTCAGGCGTAATTGGTTTCGCGCTGAAGCTGGTCGAAAAGGCTCATGTCAAAGCCACCCAACGAAGGAGACAGACCATGACCGACCTCAACACCATTGCCGAAAACTACATCGCCGCCTGGAACGAGAGCGACGACGCGCGCAGAAAAGCCTTGCTCGAGGCAACCTTCACCGAGGACGTCGGCTATCGCGATCCGATCATGCGGGGCGACGGCCATGACGGCATCGCGGCGCTGATCGACGGCGTGCAGCAGCGCTTTGCCGGCTTTAGGTTCTCGCTGAAAGGCAAGCCGGACGGCTTCGCCGATACCATCCGCTTTTCGTGGAATCTTGGGCCGGACGGCATCGAATCCGTCATCGAAGGCACGGATATCGGCGTCATCGAAAATGGCCGGCTGAAAAGCGTCACCGGCTTTCTCGACAAAGTGCCGGCACAATGAGGCCTTCTCGGCAGGCCGCGGCGTGGGCGGGAAACCGTTCACGCCGTGGCGCCTCTGATCGCCGGATAAAGCTGGCGATAGCGCTGATAGGCTTGCGCATAGGCGTCACCGAGGGCGGCGACCGGCTCGACCGTGGCGTCGGTCGCCGGCGCCGCGCAGACGGCGCGCGGATCGGCACCGGTCGCCGCGATCAGGCCAAGTCGGGCCGCGCCAAAGGCAGCGCCGAAATCGCGGTCGGCTGGAATATCGACTGGCAGGCCAAGCGCTGTGGCGATGGCCTTCAGCCAATAGCGCGAGCGCGAGCCGCCGCCGATCGCCGTCACCCGGGTCAGCGTCGTGCCGGCTTTGGCCAGAGCTTCGAGGCTGTCGCGGAAAGCGAAAGCGACGCCTTCGAGCACGGCCTGGGTCAGCGCCGCGCGGCCGGATTCGTGGGCAAGCCCGGTAAACGCGCCCCGAATGACGGAATCATTGTGAGGCGTCCGCTCGCCTGACAGGTACGGCAGGAAGGAGACACCGGCCGGCGCCTGCAGCGCATCGCCGAGTTCGGCGGTCAACTCGCCGGCGCTTTTTCCAGCGATCCCCGACAGCCAGTTGAGCGAATCGGTTGCCGACAGGATGACGCCCATCTGGTGCCAGGTGCCGGGCAGTGCGTGGCAGAATGTGTGCACGGCGCTTTCCGGGTTGGGCAGATACGACGCGTTGGCGGCGAAAAGCACGCCGGACGTGCCGAGCGAGACGAACGCCTGCCCGGCGCCGACCGTGCCCATGCCGCAGGCCGAAGCCGCATTGTCGCCGGCACCGCCGGCGATCGGGATGCCCGCCTGCATGCCCCATTTCGCGGCCAGTTCGGCGCGCAAGGCACCGGCCTTGGCCGTGCCTTCGACCAGCGACGGCATCTGGCTTTCGTCGAGCGATGTGGCGGCGAGCAGTTCGGCGGACCAGGCTCGTTTGCCGACATCGAGCCACGACGTGCCAGCCGAATCCGACATTTCCGAAATATGCTCGCCGGCGAGCCAGAGCCGCAAAAAGTCCTTCGGCAGCAGGACCTTTGCCACCTTGGCGAAAACAGCCGGTTCGTTGTTCTTGACCCAGGCCAGCTTTGGCGCGGTGAAACCGGGAAAGACGATGTTGCCGGTTAGCTTGCGAAAGCGCGGGTCGGCGTCGAGCGCGGCCGCCTCGGCGTGGCTGCGTGTATCGTTCCATAGGATGCAGGGGCGCAGCACCTGATCGGCGGCATCGAGCAGAGTGGCGCCATGCATATGGCCGGAAAGGCCGATGCCTTTGACCGCCGCGAGTTCCTTCGCATGCATTGACCGCAGCTCGCCGACCGCCGCTTCGCAGGCGCGGATCCAGTCGGCCGGGTTCTGCTCGGACCAGCCGGGATGCGGGCGCGACACGTCGAGCGGTGCATGGCCGGAACCGACGATGCTCTGCCTTGCATCGATCAGCAGCGCCTTGACGCCCGACGTGCCGAGATCGAGGCCGAGATACATGTTTCCTCCCATGTCCGTCATGCCTGGCGGCGACGGTCTTTCTTGCTTCCCTGCCCAGTCCTGTGACACGGGCGGCGAAGATATCCCGGCAATCGTGCCGCCGGAAACGCACCCCGGTCAACACGCGAAGATTTTTTCGACGCTCGAAAAAATCTGGCCGGGGCAGTTTTTAAGGCAAGATGTGGCCTTGGTCAATTCGCCGCGAGAGCGGTTGCACGCCGTGAAAACAGTGCCGACAACGGGCTGTCCGGCCGTGCCAGCGCGCGTTCCGCCGCAAGCGCCCTCGCCAGCGCGCCATCACCGGAACGCAATGCCGCCTCGATCAGCGTCAGGTCGATGACGTCGCGTTGTGCGTGGCTGCCGCCGAAGCGATGGGCGATTGCCCGGATCGGCCGGATCAGGCGTATCGTCCCGGCATAATTGCCCTCGCCGAATGCCTTGATGGCGAGCGTCAGGGGCTGGCCGACATCCCTGGTGAAAGCAGCGTTGTCGTCCTTGCCGCGGATCGCCTCGCGCTGCGCCTCGAGCAAGCCGCGGGCCGGCGCTTCGAGGCCGGCGCCGACAAACGCCATCATCGCGTGGGCGTCGTTGAAGGCATAATGGCCGGCGCTCGCCTTGGGCAACCAGTTGGCGGCGAGTGCCGTCCAGCGCTCGCCGACATCGACGCCGCCGAGATGCAGCCGCCACAGGATCGCCGAGGCATCGACCATGTTGAGCGCCAGCTTCGAGCGCTCGCCATAGATCGGCCCGTCGTAGAGCGCCAGCACCTCGTCGGTCTCGCCGAGATCATAATGGAACAGCGCCAGATGCCACCAATTATGCACCTGCAGGAAGCTTTCCCGCGTCCACGCTTCGGGATTGGCGCGCATCCACAGAATGCCGTCCTTCTGCCGGCTCTGCATCTCCATGACATGGGCCACCGCATGCTGGGCCCAGCCGTCGCGCGGCTCGAGATCCACCGCCGTGCGGCCAAGTTTTTCGGCGCGCGCGTAGTCGCCCATTTCTTCCAGCCCGAAGGCCTGCATCCCGAGTATGGCGTGATAGCCCGGCATGCCGCTCTGCCAGGACGGCAGCGCGCGGCCGATGCGGTCGCGCAGCATGCGCGCATTGCCGGTGAAGAAGTCGATCTGGTGGCCGGTCTGCAGCGCCAGCGCATCGAGCGGAAACTCGATGGCGATATCCTCCAGCACGCGGGCGGCCTCGTGCCAGCGTCCATCCGCAAGGTAGCCAAGGGCGGCGACATGCGCCTGCTCGCGCGTCGTCGCGGCAAGCGGCAGCGCCGCCTCGTGACATGCCTTGGCCACCGCCGTCGCTTCGCGCTCGGTGGCAAGGCCAAAGAGATAACCCTTGAACACATGCGCCATGACGAAGCCGGGATCTTCGGCGATTGCCCGGTCAATGGAACCGACCGGATCGCCGATGAAGCACTGCAATTCGCGAACAGCCCGGCTGTAGGACGAGAGCCTGGCCTCCGTCGCGCCAGACAGTGTCAGGCCGAATGCATCGCTCACCGCCATGGTCTGTCCTCAGTTGCCCGAGCGCATCGCCACTGTCGCGATGCCGGCGCCGACCAGCAGCGTGCCGCCGGTGCGGTTGAAGATGCGGATCGCCTTTGGGTTGCGCACCACGTTGCGCGCCCTTGCGGCGATCAGCGCATAACCGAAGGCATTGGCGAAGGCGAGCGCCAGGAAGGTCGTCTCGAAGATCAGCATCTGTGTCCAGAAATCCGCATGCCGGTCGAGGAACTGCGGCAGGAAGGCGACAAAAAAGGTGATGCTTTTCGGATTGAGCGCGGTAACCAGCCAGGCATGCGCCATCATTTTCGCCGACGACACCGCATCGGTGCGCGGTTCGGCCCGGAGCGCGCCGCCGGCGCGAAACAGCTTGATGCCGAGATAGATCAGATAGCCGGCGCCGATCACCTTCAGCACGGTGAATACGGTGGCGGACGCCGCCAGCAGCGCGCCGATGCCCAGCATCGACAATGTCATCGCGGTGAAGTCGCCGAGCGCCACGCCGACTGCCATCGGCAGCGCGGTGCGCCAGCCCTGGCCGAGCGCATAGGACACCACCAGCAGGATGGTCGGACCTGGAATGACCAGAAGGACTGCCGAGGCGGCGGCAAAAGCGGCCCAGTTTTCGAAGGACATTTTCTTCTCCTTGAGCTCAAAGAAGAGGATAAATCCTTGGTCCCGCGCAGATGTAAAGAGGCAAAAATCGAAAAAGCCCCTCGTTAATGCCAGGCGGCCGGCCTTCACGCTTTTTCAACCATGATTGGCGAAAATGCCTGCTATCCGGCCGGACCGTGTTTCCCGCCGATAGCGTAGGGTTTGGGTAAATGCGTGAGTTGCCGCAAGGTCTGTCGCTGCCGCACAACGGCGACGCAATCGAAACCGAAATACAGCTTTCCCGCCGCACGGTGCTGTCCGGCGCCGGTGCGCTGGCGCTGCTCGGCGTCGCCGGCTGCAGCCAGACGCTGGATCTGCCGTCGCTGCAGCTCGACGACGTCACCACCGGCTCGATCCGGCCCATCCGTCCGAGTATCAGCGTCGACAAGAACATCACCAGCCCCGACGTGATGTACGCTTCGCTCACCGACGGTGGCTTCAATGTGCCGGAAGTGCCCTATCTCAAGGTCAAGCCGGAGTTCCGCCGCCAGATCGTCGTCGATCCGACCGGCGAGCAACCCGGCACCATCGTCGTTCACTCGCAGGAACGGCTGCTCTATCTGGTGCAGCCCGGCGGCGATGCGATCCGTTACGGCGTCGGCATCGGCAAGGACGGGTTCCGCTGGTCCGGCCGCGCCAACATCCAGTACGGCAAGGAATGGCCGGTCTGGACCCCACCGCCCGAGATGATCGCCCGCAGGCCGGAACTGGTGAAATGGCAAAGCGGACAGCCGGGCGGCCTCGACAATCCGCTCGGCGCGCGTGCCCTCTACATCTATCAGAACGGCAGCGACACCGGCTATCGCATCCACGGCTCGCCCGAATGGTGGAGCATCGGCCAGGCGATGTCGTCGGGCTGCGTGCGCCTGATCAACCAGGACATCATCGATCTCTACAGCCGCGTCTCCAAGAAGAATCCGGTCGTCGTCGTCTGACCGGCGGCCAAGGCTCGAGCGATTACTCTGCCGGCTAGCGCTGCACACCCATGTACTACATTTTGTGCGAATTCATGCGACGCTTCGCCTTGCCCAGCCATGTCCACTCGTGTGACTGACAAGTTTTGGGAGATCGCGACATCGTTGCACTGATCGAGGCGAGCGAAGCGGAGAAGCCGACCATGCGTGGTCCCTGCAAGAAGCAAGAAAGCAATTGATGCCGATTGTCAGGATAGCCGAACTGGAAATCGATCCTAAGCAGATCGGCAGCTACAGGGCCCTGCTTGCCGAAGAGATTGAGGCTTCTGTACGCGTCGAGCCGGGCGTGCTTTTCCTTCATGCGGTGGCAGTAAAAGGCACGCCTGAAAAGGTGCGCGTGATCGAATGCTACGCCGATCAGGCGGCCTATGAGGCCCACCTGACCACGTCGCACTTTCTCAAATACAAGGCGCAGACGGCGAGTATGGTCAGGTCACTTCGGCTCATCGAAACGGATCCTATCGCGCTGCAGGCGAAGAGTGGCCCGATTTCAAACTGACCCACTGCCTCTGCCGTTGCGCGATGCCGCAAGACAGGCGAATGTGCCTGCGATTTTCACCGCCCGGGAGACGTGAACAATGGCCGGAACTTTTGTCATCGCGCAAGGCGGCGGCCCGACCGCCGTCATCAACCAGACCGTGGTGGGCGCCACGCTCGAAATCCGCAAGCGGCATCCCGGCGCCAAGGTGCTTGGTTCCATCCACGGCGTGCGCGGAATTCGTGACGGCAATTACGTCGATCTTTCCGCCATCCCCGAGGACCGCCTGCGGCTGATCGCGGCGACACCGAGCGCCGCGCTTGGTTCGACGCGCGACAAGCCGGATGCCGCCTATTGCGACCTCATCCTCAACGGCTTGAAGAACGCCGGCGCCGATGCCTTCATCTATATCGGCGGCAACGACACCTCGGGCACGCAGCAGATCCTCACCGACGCCGCCGGCGGCAAGATCGCCTTCGTCCACGCGCCGAAAACCATCGACAACGATCTCCAGGAGAACGATCACACGCCCGGCTTCATGTCGGCGGCCGAGTTCGTCGCTGGAGCATTCCTTTCGGTCGATCTCGATTTCCGCGCTCTGCCGGGCATCTATGTCGGCATCGTCATGGGGCGGCATGCCGGTTTCCTGACGGCCGCGTCCGCGGCCTGGCAGCTCGATCAGGACAGCGGCCCGCATCTCGTCTACGTGCCGGAGCGGCCGTTCTCCGCGGCGGGCTTCATCGACGACGTTCGTGCAACGCTCGACCGCCACAAGCGCTGCATCGTTGCCGTCTCCGAAGGCGTCAGCACCGCCGACGGCAAAGCGCTGGTCGAAAGCCTGGTGCCGCCGGAAAGGCTGGAGCGCGACCAGCACGGCAACGTCAAGCTGTCGGGCAGCGACCTGCCGGCAGCCTTGGAGCGCGCGCTCGCCGAAGGATTGCCGGGCAAGCGGGCGCGCGTCGATGCGCTCGGCTATATGCCGCGCGGCTATGTCGGCGCCATCAGCGCGGTGGACGCGCAGGAGGCCTTCGATGCCGGTGCCTTCGCGGTCACGGTGGCCGACGAGGGGGGCGGTTCGGTGGCGCTGCAATATGACGGCAAGAAAACCGTGCTGAAGAAGGTGCCGCTGAAGAACGTCGCCGGCAAGACGCGCCATATGCCGGATGATTTCATGCTGCCGGAAGTCAACCGGCTGTCCGATGCGGGGATGGCCTATCTGAAGCGGCTGGTCCCGCAAAAGTACAAGGTCGGCAAGCCGTTCGTCTGATGCCGGCCTTGATCTGATGGACAGCTGGTTCAGCAAAACCATCGTCGACGCCAAGACGACGATGCTGACCGAGCCCTTCGTGCACGAATTCGTGCGCGCCAACATCTGGCATCTGCGCGGCCGCGATGTCGACCTGCTGGTCGACACCGGCATGGGGATCTGCCCGCTGGCGCCGCAGATCGACACGCCGTCCGGCAAGCCGCTGCTCGTCGTCGCCACGCATATCCATCTCGATCATGTCGGCTCGCTGCACGAGTTTCCGTTGCGGGCAGGGCCGCGCCACAGCGCCGCACAGTTCGACAGCATGGATGAAGCGGTGACCTACGCCTACATGTTCCATGATCTGGAAGGCGCCGTCTCCAGGCTGCCGGCAAAGGGCTGGAAGGCGGCCGATTACAGGATTCAGCCCGCGCCTCTGGCCCGGACCCTGGACGAGGGCGATAGGATCGACCTCGGCGACCGCCAATTCCGCGTCCTGCATCTGCCTGGCCACTCTCCGGATTCGATCGCGCTGTTCGACGAGGCTGACGGCCTGTTCTTCGCCGGCGACGCCATCTACGACGCCATGCTGATCGACGACCTGCCGGATTCGGATCGTGCCGCCTATCGCCGCACGATGCAGCGCCTGCTCGAGCTGCCGATCCGCATCGGCCATGGCGGCCATGGACCGAGCTTCGACGGCAGGCGGATGCGCGAGATCGCCACCACCTATCTCAGCCGGACCGACTGGAAAGGCGAATAGGAGGCCTCGGCTGAGGCGGCGCAAATCTGAAGCGATTTGTCTTGCGCAGCTATTTTGTTCTTGCTTTGTGCCGGCAGCTATGCTAGTAATTTGGGTATGGTGCTGATTCGCCCCAACGACCCGCCGCAAGGCGGGTTTTTGTTTTCGGGTTTCGGCGCCAGCCCGGCAAGGCGGCTGCCAGCCGGAAATTAAATCTTCGTAATATTATCTGGAAACCACGATCGGCGCCCTAGATGCGGGGCTGTCGATCCGGTCGGCCGCCGTGCCAGGCGAGACAGGCAAGGCCGACACGCCGATAGAGCGTTCCGGTGACGGAACGCTGCGGCGCCCGATCAATCTCTCGCCCGGACAACGGCCATGTCACCAATCCAGACCCTTCGCAGACATCGCGTCGCCGCTCTGCTGGGCGCCGCACTGATCGTCAGCCCCTTCGCCCTGCCCCTCGCTCCCAGGCTGAATGATGTCCTGGCGGCAACAGTGACCCCACCTGTCACCGGCATGACGGCGCCCAGCGGTTCGTTCGCTCCGGTCGTGGCGGCCGACAAACCGGCAGTGGTGACCATCACGACGGTCATGAAAGTACAACAGCCGGACACCATGAGCGACGCCTCTCCCTTTGGCGGAACCTCGCCTTTCGACGACTATTTCCGCCATTTCTTCGATGACCAGGGACAGCCCGCCCCCAAGACACCGCCGGAACAGGCGCCGCGCACCGAGGCCCTCGGCTCAGGCTTCATCGTCGGCGCCGACGGCACCATCGTCACCAACAATCACGTCGTCGACGGCGCCCAGTCGATCAAGGTGACGCTCGACGACGGCACCGAGCTTCCCGCCAAATTGATCGGTCATGACGCCAAGAACGATCTTGCCGTGCTCATGGTCAAAGCCGGCAAGCCCTTGCCGATCATCAAATGGGGCGATTCCGACAAGCTCATGCCGGGCGACCAGGTGCTCGCCTTCGGCAATCCTTTCGGCCTTGGCACTACGGTCACGGCCGGCATCGTCTCGGCGCGCGGCCGCGACCTGCATAGCGGGCCGTTTGACGACTTCATCCAGATCGACGCCCCGATCAACCGGGGCAATTCCGGCGGCCCGCTAACGGATGTGAACGGCAATGTCGTCGGCATCAACACGGCGATCTTTTCGCCGAATGGCGGCAGCGTCGGCGTCGGCTTCGCCATCCCCTCGGACCAGGCGCAAAAGGTCGTCGCCAAGCTGATGAAGGGCGGCTCCATCCAGTACGGTTATCTCGGCGTCCAGATCCAGCCGGTGACGCCTGACATGGCGAGCGCCATCGGCCTCGATCACCCAGCCGGCGTGCTGGTCGCGCAGGTCAGCGACGGATCGCCGGCCGCCAAGGCCGGCATCGAGACCGGCGACGTCATTACCAGTTTCGCCGGCCGCGACATAAAGGATCCAAGGGATCTGTCGCGCGCCGTCGCCGACGTTGCGCCCGGCACGAGGGAAACCCTCAATGCCTGGCGCCAGGGGCAAAGCCTGCAGATCTCCGTCGAGGTCGGGCGCAACGAAGACGACATGGCAACGGGATCGGTGACCGGCGATCGGCGTCAACCGTCGACGGAGCAGGGCCTTCGCGCACCGGCGCTCGGTCTCGGCCTGATGGATGTCACCCCGGATGTGCGCCAGGCAATGAACCTGGCAGGCAACCAGCACGGCGCGCTGGTCGAGCGCGTCGACCCGAACAAGGCGGCATCGGCTTCCGGCATCCAGCCCGGCGACATCATCGTCGCCGTCGACCAGCATCCGGTGAGGAACGCCAGGCAGGCTAACCAGGCGATTGTGCAGGCTGCCAAATCTGGCAAGAAATCGGTGCTGCTGCTTGTCGAGCGTGGCGACGCCCAGATGTTCGTCGCCGTCCCCTTCGCCAGCGGCTGAAGCGGGCGCCGCGCTGCCAAGATCGGTGTAGAGCATTGCCGCCAGGCCGGAGCCAAGATTTCGGTTGCCCGCGCACGCGTCTTCGAGAAAACTGACAAAGGTCGATTGGACCTTGCGCAAACGGATATTCTCGATGGTTACCCGAGGCTTCTCTTCCGGACGAAAGCCGCCGACGGATACGGATGCACGTATCCCGCCGGGGCAATATCTCGAGCAAGGTTTCCCGGTCCTGTCGGCCGGCCCGACGCCGCATGTCCGCACCGAGGATTGGTCGTTCACGCTTAAGCACGGGCCGCGGCCGATCAAGAAGTGGAACTGGGCCGAGTTCAACGCGCTGCCCCTGACCAAGATGACACGCGACATCCATTGCGTCACCGCATGGACCAAGTTCGACACGGCGTGGCAGGGCGTGCTCGTCGACGACATCCTTGCCGACGCCGGCATCGAGCCGCCCACCGCCTTCACGCTGGCGTTGGGTTTCGACGGCTATTCCACCAATGTGCCGACGAAGGATCTCACCGGCGGCAAGGCGATGGTGGCACTGCTTTATGAAGGCAAGCCGATCACCCCCGATCATGGCGGCCCGGCCCGGCTGCTCGTTCCGCATCTCTATTTCTGGAAATCGGCCAAATGGCTGAACGGGCTGCAGTTCACAGAACGTGACGAGCCGGGTTTCTGGGAATTGCGAGGTTATCATATCTATGGCGATCCGTGGCGCGAGCAGCGCTACACGAACGATCCATGAGCGACGCACCGGCGGCGCAGTCGCCCTGGCAGACGGTCACCATCACCCGCATCCAAAAGCGCACGCCGCGCGTCACCAGCTTTTTCCTGCAGCCGTCGCGGCCCTTCGTCTACCGCGCCGGACAGCATGTCGATGTCAGGTTGACGGCGCCGGACGGCTATCAGGCGCGCCGCTCCTACTCCATCGCCTCGGCGCCGGAGACCGGCGAGACCATCGAGCTGGCGATTGAAAAACTCGAGGACGGCGAGGTCTCGCCGTTCTTTCACGAGATCGCGGCGGTGGGCGACGAGGTCGAATTGCGCGGGCCGCTCGGCGGCCATTTCGTCTGGTCCGACGGCGATGGCGGACCGCTCCTGCTCGTCGGCGGCGGGTCGGGCGTGGTGCCGCTGATGTCGATGATCCGTCACCGGGCGATGCGGGGATCGCTGGTCGCCGCCACCTTGGTGTTTTCGGCGCGGGTCTGGGACGAGGTGATCTTTCGCGACGAGTTGATCGACCTCGCCGAGTGCCGGGATGGCTTCGACCTGGTGCTGACGCTGACGCGCGAGCCGGCCCGCCGTCCGGCAGATCATGCGCGGCGGGTCGACGCCGCGATGATGGTGCAAGCCATGACGAGGCTGCCCGTGCCGCCGAAGCTCGCCTTTGTCTGCGGCTCGAACGCATTCGTGACAGCCGCCGCCGAGACACTGATCGATGCCGGGGTGCCTGCGGCACTCATCCGCACCGAACGCTACGGGGTCTGACCGGTTCTGCTTGCCCGGTTGCTGCCTTCGTTGGGCGGCATAAAGCAGGCCAAAAGCAGCCGCAACGCCGACGCCGCGTTTGGCCGAAATGGTTAACGATTCGACAAAGAACCTCGGCTGCGACTTTTATCGGTTTAAAAAATCGAACCGAACGGTTCGTTTCTGTTGACAATGCGTGCAGGACGCTGTGAACGCTGCCTCCCCAAGTCACCTTGCAGCCAGACCGATACTATGGGCTATCTACTTGATATTTAGCAATAAAATTGTGGCGGAGGGAATCTCTGGCACAATTTCAAGGTGTAGATTCTTGGTCCACACCAAACAACTTCGTGATTGGAAACTGGCCATCGCCTTTCCCACATCGGGGCTGTCCGAACGACGCGAATTCCTCCCAAGACACGCCGCTGGACGGACGGAAAAACTGAGATACTGGAGTACTAAAATGAAAAAGATCGCTCTTGCCGCCGTCGCCGTTTTGGCCATCACCGGCAGCGCCTTCGCTGGCAGCGACAACTTTGGTTCCAAGGGTGCGAACCAGCCTGCCGCTTCGGTCGACAGCTCGTATACGGCTTCCATTCAGAAGCCGGCTCATGCTGACCAGCAGCCTGTCCAGGGCGCCGACCGTAACCTCTTCGGCAACAAATAACAGCCGATCCCAGCATCAGGGCGGCGGGCATATCCGCCGTCCGGGGATCTGAAAAATTCAGGAGTATTAAGATGAAAAAGATCGTTCTTGCTGCCGCCGCCGTTTTGGCCATCACCGGCAGCGCCTTCGCGGGCAGCGACAACTTTGGTTCCAACGGAGCCAACCAGCCTGCTGTCTCGGTCGACAGCTCCTACACGGCTTCCGTCAAGACGTCGGACCAGGCTGAAAAGCAGCCGGTTGTCCAGGGCGCCGACCGTAACCTCTTCGGCAACAACTAACAGCCGATCCCACCATCAAGGCGGCGGCATGCCCGCCGTTTGATTCGAAAATCCAGGAGTATCCAAATGAAAAAGATTGTTCTTACTGCCGCCGCTCTCTTGATTGCCGCCGGCAGCGCTTATGCCCGCAACGACAATGTTGGCGGGACCGACATCAACAAGCAGTCGACCGTCAACGTCGACAAGACGCAGACGTATTCGGTGCGTGACAGCAACTCGCCGGTCTACAAGCTGCTGAATTCGTCTGGCGATGTGCCCAAGTCCGCGCCTCAGGGCGCCGACCGCAACCTCTTCGGCAACAACTAGAGCAATTCCAGGAAAAGTGTGAAACGGTTTTCCGTCCGGAATTGCGTCAAAACAAAGAGGTAGAGCGGTTCGGCGTTCCGTGAAACGATGAACCGCTCTAACGGCCGAACTGGAATTCCAGACAAGAGCGGCGGGCCATGCCCGCCGCTCTTGTTTTTTGCATGGCGGAAGAACGCCTGCTTCAAGCCGCCTTTGCTTCTGCTTCATGGAGCGCGAAAGAGCGCCCGTCCGCGTCGAAAATATGCAGGTCGCCGGCGTCCGCCGTCAGCCGCAGCGTCGCTCCGCGCTTGACCTCGACATTGCCCGGCAGCTTGGTCACCAGCGGCAGGTCGGCGCGGCCGATGTCGACATAGACGAGCTGGACCTCGCCGAGCTGCTCGACGTAATCGACCGTCCCTTCGAACAAATAGTCGGCGCCGGTGGCAATCATCAGATCCTCCGGCCGCACCCCGAAGCTCACCGCAGCACCTTTCGCCGACGCAGGCGTTGCGATCGGCACCGTTGCCTTGCGGCCGCCGACATGGCTGACGACCGTCGGGTTGCCGGTCTTGTCGATCGTCGCCGGCAGGATGTTCATCGCCGGCGAGCCGATGAACTGGGCGACGAACAGATTGCCGGGCCGCTTGTAGAGCTCCATCGGCGTGCCGACTTGTTCGATATGGCCTTCCTTCAGCACCACGATGCGGTCGGCCAGCGTCATCGCCTCGACCTGGTCGTGGGTGACGTAGATCATCGTTGTGGCCGGCATCGACTCCTTGAGCTTGGCGATCTCGATGCGGGTGGCGACGCGCAGCGCCGCGTCGAGGTTGGATAGCGGTTCGTCGAACAGAAAAACCTTGGGATTGCGCACGATGGCGCGGCCGATGGCGACGCGCTGGCGCTGGCCGCCCGACATCGCCTTGGGCAGGCGATCGAGATATTTGGTCAGCTGCAGGATCTCGGCCGCCTGGCGCACCCGCTTGTCGATCTCGGCCTTGCTTTCCTTACCGATCTTCATCGAGAAGGCCATGTTGTCGTAGACGGTCATGTGCGGATAAAGCGCATAGGACTGGAACACCATGGCGATGCCGCGCTTTGACGGCGGCACGTCGTTGACGATCTCGCCGTCGATCTTGAGCTCGCCCGAGGTGATCTCCTCCAGCCCGGCGATGCAGCGCAGCAAGGTCGACTTGCCGCAACCAGAGGGACCGACGAAGACGATGAATTCGCCCGACTCTACGTCGAGGTCGACGCCGTGCAGAATGTTGAGATTGCCATATGATTTCCTCACTTGCCTTAGCGTGACATCGGCCATGGTACCCTCCAGTTCTTCCTTGAATTCAGTCGATACGCCCGAACCAGGCGCCGTAGCCGCCGAGGCGGATAGTGCCGGCGCCAGTCTGTCCCGAAAACCCGTGTCCCGGCAAGGGCTGCAATGAGCGGCCGCCAAGATCGACTTCGGCAGGCTTTGCTCCGAGATTGAAGGCGCAGACGATCTGCTCGTTGCCTTCACGGCGGGTGAAGGCGACGGTGTCGCCCTCGCTTTCGATGAACTCGATATCACCCTTGGCCAGTGCCGGATGGGCGCGGCGGAAAGCCAGGAAGCGCCGGTAGTGCTCGAGCAGCGAGCCGTCGTCGCCTTGCTGCACATTGACGGCTTGCGCAAGGTGCTTGCTGGGCACCGGCAGCCAGGGCTTTGCCGTCGAGAAGCCGCCATTGCGGGCAGCGCCGTCCCAAACCATCGGCGTACGGCAGCCGTCGCGGCCCTTGAATTCAGGCCAGAAGCGGATGCCGTATGGGTCCCGCAGATCCTCGAAGCTGAGCTCGGCCTCGCTGAGCCCGAGCTCCTCGCCCTGATAGATACAGACCGAGCCGCGCAACGACATCAGCAGCGCCGAGATGACCTTGAGGTAGGCGGTCGGGTCGGGCTCGCCGGCTGCCCAGCGAGAGGCGGGACGCATCACGTCATGGTTGGAGAAGGCCCAGCACGACCAGCCGTCGCTGGCCACCTTGCCGAAGGTTTCCAGCACCGAGCGTACCTTTGCCGCGCTGATCTTCTCCGGCGCCAGGAAGTCGAAGGAGTAACACATATGCACGCGCTTGCCGCCGGCCGTATAGGCCGCCACCACTTCCAGCCCACGCTGCGAATCGCCGACCTCGCCAACCGCGGCCGTCGCCGGGTATTCGTCGAGCAAGGCGCGGAAGCGTTCGAGGAAGCCGAGGTTTTCAGGCCGGCTCTTGTCGTAGAGATGGTCCTGGTAGTTGTAGGGGTTGACGGCCGGCGCCGTCTGGTCGTTGCGCTGCTCGGGCGGCAGTGGCGGATTGTCTTCCAGGCCTTGGCTGTGGAAGTAGAAATTGATGGTATCGAGGCGGAAACCGTCGACGCCGCGCTCCAGCCAGAAGCGGGTGACGTCGAGCAGCGCGTCCTGGACCGCGCGGCTGTGGAAATTGAGGTCGGGCTGCTCGGCCAGGAAATTATGCAGGTAATATTGCTGGCGGCTGGTGTCCCACTGCCAGGCCGAGCCGCCGAAGATCGACAGCCAGTTATTGGGCGGCGTGCCGTCCGGCTTGGCATCCGCCCAGACATACCAGTCGGCTTTTGGATTGGTCCGGCTCGAGCGGCTCTCCTTGAACCAGGGATGGATGTCGGCGGTGTGCGAGAGCACCTCGTCGATCATCACCTTGAGGCCAAGCCGATGCGCCTCTGCGGTCAGCGCGTCGAAGTCGGCCAGCGTGCCGAACATCGGATCGACATCGCAATACTCCGACACGTCGTAGCCAAAATCCTTCATCGGCGATTTGAAGAATGGCGAGATCCAGATGGCGTCGACACCGAGCGAGGCGATGTAGGCCAGCCGGCCGATCATGCCCCTGAGGTCGCCGATGCCGTCGCCGTTCGAATCCTGATAGCTGCGCGGGTAGATCTGGTAGATCACGGCACCTCGCCACCAGTCGCGATCTATAGCGAGATCTGGCTTCGGGGTGGCCTTCAAAGCGGATTGCATGATCTCAACCTCCTTTCACCGAGCCGGCAAGCAGCCCGCGGACGAAATAGCGCTGCAGCGAGAAGAACACGATCAGCGGCACGATGATGGTGACGAAGGCCGATGTCGTCAGGATCTCCCAGTCGCCGCCGCGCGAACCGAGCAACGCATTGAGCTTGGCGGTCAGCACGATCTGGTCGCCCTCGGTACCAAGGAAAACCATCGCCACCAGCAGATCGTTCCACACCCAGAGAAACTGGAAGATGGCGAACGAGGCCAGCACCGGGAACGACAATGGCAGCACGATCTTGACGAAGATCTCGAAATCGCTGGCGCCGTCGATACGCGCCGACTCCATGATCTCGCGTGGCAGGCCGGCGATATAGCTCCTCAACAGATAGATGGCGAAAGGCAGACCGAAGCCGGTATGCGCCAGCCAGATGCCGAGATAGGTCTTCGACGGCACGCCGAAGAAGCTGCCGACGCCGTTATAGAGCTTCAACAGCGGGATCAGCGACATCTGCAGCGGCACGACCAGGAGGCCGATGATGACGGCGATGAGCAGCGCCCGGCCGGGAAAGCGCATCCAGGCCAGCGCGTAGGCGGCGAACGCGGCGATCAGGATCGGGATGACGGTCGCCGGAATGGTGACGGTCAGCGAGTTCATGAAGGAGCGGCCGATGCCTTCCGAAAACAGCACCGTGTCGTAATTGTCGGTGGTGAATTTCGGCGGCGCCGACGAGGCGTAATAGACGCGCTGGCCGCGTTCGCTTTCGAAAGCCTTCGGCGAGGTCATGACGAAACTGCCGTCGGCATTGAGCTGCAGGGTGACGCCGTCGCCGAGATCGGCTGTCGTGCCGGCGGGATATTGCGTCGGCGCGGCCGACTTGACGCCAAAGGCGCTGATGTTGCGGGCCGGGCCGTCGCCGAAGATATTGCCTTGCAGGACGAACTTGCCCTCCTTCTCGACCTGCGCCGAGGCTGGCGGCAGCCGGCCGGCTTCCGTCTGGCTGGAACTGGTGAACGAGTTCCACCAGCCCGAAGCGATGATCTGATCCTTGTCGCGCAGCGACGAGACCAGAATGCCGAGCGTCGGGATCGTCCAGATCGCAACGAAGATGAAGACGGCGATGTGGACGCCGAAACGGCTGACAAAGGACTTTCCGGTCGACGCGGCCATCTCAATGCCCTTCCGTCTCTTTGTTCGCCTGGCGGATGTTCCAGACCATGATCGGAATGACCGCGATCATGATGATGATGGCGATGGTGGCGCCGCGGCCGAAATCGCCGCCGCCGCGGAACATCCAGTCGAACATCAGATTGGCCAACACCTGGCTGTTCCACTGGCCGTTGGTCATGGTCAGCACGATGTCGAAAACCTTCAGCACCAGGATGGTGATGGTGGTCCAGACCACGGCGATGGTGCCCCAGATCTGCGGCACCATGATCTTCCAGAAGATCTGGAAAGGGTTGGCGCCGTCGATGACGGCGGCTTCCAGCGTCTCTTCCGGAATGCCGCGCAAGGCCGACGACAGGATGACCATGGCAAAGCCGGTCTGGATCCAGATCAGGATGACCATCAGGAAGAAGTTGTTCCAGAACGGCAGCGAGATCCAGACCTGCGGCTGGCCGCCGAAATACTGGATGATGGCGTTGAGCAGACCGATCTGCGTCTGCCCGTCGCCGCGATATTCGTAGATGAATTTCCAGATGACGCTGGCGCCGACGAACGAGATCGCCAGCGGCAGGAAGATCAGGCTCTTGGCGATGGTGCCCCACCAGATCTTGTCGGTGAGCACGGCGATGATCAGCCCGAGGAAGGTGCAGGCGGCCGGCACCACCGCCAGCCAGATGATGTTGTTGAGGATCGAGTTGCGGAACTCGCGGTCGCCGAACGCCCATTGATAGTTGGCCAAGCCGACGAAATGGGCGCCGCCGCGATCGAGGAACGACAGCCTCAGCGTCTCCACCACCGGGTAGATCAGATAAATGGTGAGGATGATCATCGCCGGGCCGACGAACAGCCAGGGTCGGATCACCCCCTGCCGGCGCAGATTGTTAATCGCCGCCTTGCCGGAAACGCCGCGTGCTGGAAAGATCGTGTCGAGTGCCTTGTTGGCGCCCCAGAAATAGGCGACGCAGCCGCCCACGCCGATGATGATGACGAATATCGCGGAAAAAATCTGAGCCGCCATGGGTCCCTCCCCCTGCGCACGGATCCGCCAGTCGAGAATGGCTTTGGCGACGGGATCATGCGCCGATTCAGTTGTCTGGAGCGCGACCAGCCGGAAAGCAGGTCACTGGGCGCGCGTCATGCCGGAATGTGTTGTACTCACGACAATCGACGCGACGCCAAGCACCGGGTAGGGTCCGGGCCGGTTGCGGCCCGGACCACATCACATTGGGAACTCAAGCCGGCCGCTTACTTGATCGCGTCCCAGCTTTTCTGGATGTCAGTGGCGACGTCCTGGGCGGACTTGCCGCCGACCAGGTCGATCATGCCGGTCCAGAACGCACCGGCGCCGATCTTGCCCGGCATCAGGTCGGACCCGTCGAAGCGGAAGGTCGAGGCGTTGGCCAGGATCTCGCCCTGCTTCTTCAGCGCGTCGCTAGCATAGGCGTCCTTGTTGACCGACTTGAACGGCGTCACGAAGCCGCCCTGTGCCATCCAGATCTCATGAGCGAGCGGCAGCTTCAGGAATTCGATGAACGCGCGGGCACTCTTGCTATCTTTAGTGATCATGGCCAGCGTGCCGGCGCCGAGCACCGGAGTGCCGAGCTCGGGCTTGGAGGCGTAGGGCGGGTAATAGAAGAAGTCGGCATCCTCGCCGATCTTGGTGCCTTGCGGGAAGAAGGTCGGGATGAACGATGCCTGGTGGTGCAGATAGCATTTCGGCGGCACCGAGAAGAGGCCCTTCGGGCTGTCACGGAAATCGGTCGCCGCAACCGCCTTGGCGCCGCCCTCGACCATCTTGTCGTCGGTCGCGATCTTGCCGAAAATGTCGATGGCGTTGACCACTGCCGGATCGTTGAACGGAATTTCGTTCTTCACCCATTTGTCGTAGGTCTCGGGCGTCTGGGTGCGCAGCATGATGTCTTCGACCCAGTCGGTCGCCGGCCAGCCGGTGGCGCCGCCCGAACCAAGCCCGATGCACCATGGCGTGCCGCCGTCGCCGATGATCTTCTTTTCGAGCTCGGCAAGCTCTTCCTGCGTCTTCGGCACCTTGTAGCCCGCTTCCTCGAAATTGTCCGGCGAGTACCAGACCAGCGACTTCACGTCGGCCTTATACGGAAAGGCGAAGAAGCCGGGCTTGCCGTCCTTGTCCTTGAACGTGCCGAGGTCGACCCAGGATTGGCCGGCGCCGTAATTGTCCTTGACCCAGTTGGCCGTGTCTTCGCCGAGCGGCGTCAAAAGGCCCTTCGATGCCAGATCCTGGATCAGGCCCGGCTGCGGCAGCACGGCAATGTTGGGCGGGCTGCCGGCCTGCGTGTCGATGACGATCTGCTGCTCGTAATTCTCCGACGAGGAGTACTTGATCTCGGCGCCGGTGGCTTCGGAGAAGTAATCGAGGACGGTGCGGATAAGCCCTTCGTCCTCGCCGCGCCACGGTCCGAAGATCGTCAGCGTCTCGCCCTTGAGGTCGACTTTCTTGAGCTCTTCGTAGTTCGCCCAGTTGAAACGGGGATCTTCGCCCGGCTTGAACTTCAATTCGGCTTGCGCCGGCATGGCGAGCGCAAGCGTGGCAAACGCAGCGCCCAGCAGAAGCATTTTCTTCATCGGTATTCCCTCCCAGTGGTGACAAACACCGAACGAAACCTCCATTCCGTCCGCCGGCGCTGCAGGACTGTGACTCAGTCGGAAAGGAACTGCAACCTTTCGTAGAGTCTTCCAAAGCGCTTTGGTGATTTTGATCACGCCACTGAATTGATCCGGAGTCAAGAGAAAGCCAGACTAATCGATTTAATTTCTGCGGCCGAGTGCCGGCAAAAGTGCGCTGCAGCACAGTTTTCTGGCGGTGCAGCAGCAAATTCGGCTTCAAACCGGTCCGAACCGTGCGTATGGTCAGTGCGCTCGGCAACGCGGTTCGTAGCGGCCAGCTCGATTCAGATTAAAAGCGCTTTGAGGTTTGGAGGCCTCCGGTGAACCTCAAGCAGCTCTCCCACATGCTGGCGCTTTCGCAGACTACGGTGAGCCGCGCATTGAACGGCTACCCCGAAGTCAACGAGGAAACGCGCCGGCGGGTGGTCGATGCCGCCAAGCGTCACGGCTATCGCCCCAATCCGAGCGCCCGTCGGCTGGCGACCGGCAAGACCGGCATGATCGGCTATGTTCTGCCGACGGGGACGACCGTCGACATCGACCCGCATTTCGTCGAGTTCCTGTCCGGCCTCGGCGACTATGCGCGTTCGCACGAGCTCGACCTGGTGCTGTCACCGGCCGATGCCGACGACCAGGAGACGACGTACCGCCGCATTGTCGCCAACCGGCAGGTCGACGCGGTCTATATCTCGTCGCCGAGGCCGGCCGACCGGCGGGTGGCGCTGGTCAATACGCTCGGCATTCCTTTCATCGTCCATGGCCGCAGCGAAGGCTTCGATTTCGACTATCCGTTCACCGACATCGACAATGAGGGCGCCTTCCACGAGGCGGCGCGGCTACTCGTTCAGCTCGGTCATAGGCGTCTGGCGCTGATCAACGGCGACGATCGCGAGACCTTCGCCATCCATCGCGAGCGCGGCGTGCGCCGCGCGCTTGCGGCGAGCGGCCTGGTGCTTCGTGATCAGCATGTCTGTTCGCTCACCATGACCGAGGAGAACGGCTACCGCGCCGCCCGGCGCTTGCTGGAACAAAGTGACGCGCCGACGGCGATCGCCTGCTCCAGCCTGATCATGGCGCTCGGCGTGGTGCGCGCGGTGCGCGATCTCGGCCTGACCATTCCGGGCGACCTGTCGCTGATCGCCCATGACGACGTCTTTCCCTGGCTGAAGCCGGAAAATTTTTCGGTGCCGCTGTCGACGACGCGTTCGTCGATCCGCCTCGCCGGCGCGCGCATCGCCGAACGGCTGGCGGCGCGGATTTCCGGCCTGGAGGAGGGCGCTCGCGGCGAAGTCTGGCCGGTCGACCTGGTGGTCAGGGGATCGGTCGCCGGCGCGCCGGCCTAGAGGCAATCACTCTGAACGGCCGAGGTCGACTCTTGGCGGCTGTTGGCCAGCACCAGCGGGTGCGTCCTGGTCTCAGGCCGCGGATTTGAGGTGATCGATGAAGGCGCGCAGCTTCGGCAGGACTTGGCGCTTGCCGGGATGATAAAGGAAGACACCCGGCGTCGTCGTGGCGACGCTGTCCAGCACCGACTGGAGTTTTCCTTCGGCTATCAGACCTTCGGCGAGTGGTCGCGGTGTCTGCGCCAGCCCGACGCCCCGCATCGCAGCCCCGACCAACGTCGAATAGTCGTGCGCGATCAGCGGGCCTGAGACGACCGCTTCGATCGCGCCGTTGCCGTCGATGAACGACCAGGGCGCGATGCTGCCATTCGAGCGGCGCAAGCGTAAGCAGGCGTGGTGGCGCAAGTCGTCGACACGCTCGGGACGGCCGTGGCGCTCAAAATAGTCAGGGCTGCCGACGACCACGAACGAGAACGGCGCTGTCAGCCGCACCGCGACCATGTCGGCGGCGATGAGCTGGCCGAGGCGGATGCCGGCATCGAACCCGCCGGTCGCGAGATCGACCATCTGGTCGCTCACGGCGATCTCCAGTTCGATCTCAGGATAGGCTTGGCAGAACGACGCGATCAGCGGCTCCAACATCAGCGGCACGATAGCGCGGGGCACAGACAGGCGCAGCAGACCGGTCGGCCGCTGGCCGATATCGCGGGCGGCCTCGCCGGCCGCGACAAGCTCTTCGAACGCCGGGCCGGCACGGTCGAGGAACCGCTGGCCAGGCTCGGTTAAACCAACGCTCCGCGTCGTGCGGACGAACAGCGCCGTGCCCAGGCGGGCTTCCAGCGCGCGCACCGTCTGGCTCACGGCGGATGGCGTCACGCCGAGATCGGCGGCGGCACGGCGGAAACTGAGGCGCCTGGCGACGGCCAGGAACGCCTCGACGCCCTCCAGCGCACCATGTCGGACTGTGTAGTTCTGCTTCATAGGTTGTTGTGATTACACCGGATAGTCGAATTGCGGTAGCGGGCTTAAAGCCGCGTGAATCAACTGTTGAGAGAAGGCCAAATGTCCACGGAAATGGTGTTCCAAACCCATCTTGCTCTCGGCTATGTCGCGTGGCTGCTTTGCTTCGGCGCGTACGGTTTGCCGTGGCTCAGGTCGATGGACCGGGTCGCGGCGCAACGCGCCATCGCTACGCTGCACAGCTTCCGCTTCTTCGGGCTCGTCTTCATGGTTCCAGGTGTCGTAAGCCCCAATCTGCCCACCGACTTCGCCGTATTCGCCGCCTACGGCGATTTCGCGACTGGCGTGCTGGCCATGCTGGCGCTGCTCACGGTGAGGATACGCCCGCTCTTCTGGCCGTTGGTCGTCGCCTTCAATGTCGCAGGGACGGTCGACCTCATCGTCGACTATTACCATGCCGTCCAGATCGGCCTTCCTGCACGCGCAGGCGAACTGGGCGCCACCTACGCGATCCCGATCATCTACGTACCGCTGCTGATGATAACGCACATCGCCGCATTCTATTTTCTGCTACGTCCTCAGCAAAACGCGACTTGAGCGGGCTATTCCTTCGCCGCCTCGGCCGCCTTGGTATTCAGCAGGCCAAAGCCGAAATCATTGTCCCGCCCCTTGGGGCCGAGATCCCTGGCGGTGGCGGCAAGTGCTTTCTCGACCCAGTCGGCCGAACGGTCGGGTGCGGCATGGAACAGGTTGGCGACGGCGCCGGTCACGATCGCTGCGGCGAAGGACGTCCCGGTCACCACGTCCGAGCCGGCGCCGCTCGGCGCCACCATCTCGACGCCGGGAGCGGAGATGAAGACATAGGCGCCGCGATTGGCCTGCGGCATCAGCCCGTCCTTGGCATCGGTGGCCGTCACCGCCATCACGCCGTCGAAGGCGGCCGGATAACCATAGGGCGCCTTCGGTCCGTTATTGCCGGCGGCCGCAACCAGCACGATGCCAAACGCGCGCGCATTGCGGCAGGCGATGCCGAGCAGGTCGTTCTTCGGACCGACGAAGCTCATATTGATGATGCGGACATCCTGCTCCGCCGCCCAGTCGAGCGCCGAAAGGATGACGTCCATGGTCGACTTGCCGCCCTCGAAGGCGCGGGCGTGATAGATCCTGGCACCCGGCGCCATGCCTTTGAACGCGCCGGTGCCGGCAATCAGTCCATCGACCGAAGTGCCGTGGTCGCGCGCCTTGATCGGCACGTCGGGCATGGCATCGAACTGCCCGGCGATGACGCCGGAGAGCGCCGGATTGCCGTCATCGATGCCGGTGTCGATGACGCCGACGCGCACATTCTCGCCGCTGGCTTTGTCGGCATCGAGCGCAATGCGCTCGAACGCATAATTGACGATGCTGGCCGCCTGCTGCAGCGAGTAGACATGGTTGGCCTCACGCCGCAAAGTACGGCCGTCGGCGGCAAGTTGCGCCAGCACGACGCCGACCGGGCGGCCATCGGGAATGCCGAAGCGCACCAGCGTGTTGCCGAGCAGCCGCGACTGCCGCTGCGAGCGTATCTCGAGGCCGAACGAGGCCGCGATCTGCTGGACCGCGCCGGCATCGCCATTGACCGTGACCAGCACCTCGTCGGGCACGAAATCGCCGATCACGGCGCGCGGCGGCTCGGTTGCGACAAGATCGGTGGGTGCTACGACCGGACCGCCCGGCGCGGCAGCCTGTATTGCCGGCGCGACGGCGGGTGGGGTTGCAGTATTGCCAGGAGGTATAGGCGCCTCGGTGACTACGGCAGGATTGGGGAACAGGTCGACAATCAAGTCCGGAAGAAACACCGCGCCCGTTATTCCAGGAGCCAGCGCTTTGCCGCCATCCTTCACGGCGCCGCCATCCTTGGCGCAGTCGGCGTTGGCAGCATTTCCCCGGTTCAGGCAGTCGATCTCAGCCTGGGTGAGGTTCGGGTCATTGGTCTGCGCCATTGCGGACGCGGCGAAGATTGTCATCGCTGCCGTCAATCGAATGACCGCCTTAGCCGCCATCAGCCGGTTTCCTTCCCTCCAGCGCAGCTTCGGTGAAAGGCTGGGCGGCAATAAGGCCAAGCAGCTTCTGATAGTCGGCGGCGGTCTTGGCCGGAACGCCGAGGCGGAAGACACCGTCGGCGGTCGGCCCGCCGGCGATCTTCAATTGGTTCTGGTCGAGAAAAGCGATGATGTCGGACAGCTTCGCATCCGGTTTGAACTTCACAAGTGCAAACGGCATTTTGGCCAGGTCGTCTTCCGATCCGGCAATCTCGAAATCGCCACCTCTGTTGCCGGTCTGCACAAAGGATTGCGCGACGACCAGGGCCAGCAGCACCGCGGCCGCGGCCCAGGCGACGCCGACCGGCACCGCCATGAAGCGGCTCCAGGCTTGCGCCAGCCAGGACGATGCCGCAGGCGCGCGGGACGGGCCGGCCTCGGCGTCGAGCGCCTTGGCAAAGCGGCTGAGCGCATCGGCCGGCGGGCGGATTGCCTCGTTTGCGGCAGCGGTGCCGGAGAATTCGGCCTCGGCCTCGCCTAGTGCGGCCATCGCCGCCGGATCGCTCGCCAGCCATTCCTCGATGGCTTCGAGCTCGGTGCCCTCCAGCGAGCCGTTCAGATAAAACGGCAGCAGCATTTCCATTTCGTCGCGGCGTGACATTTTTTCAGCGGCGCTCATGGCCACCCCCTGTCGTAACCGGCGGCCTTGAGGGCTTCGCCGAGTTTCTTGCGGGCGTAGAACATCCTGGTCTTGACCGTTGCGACCGGGATGCCGAGTACCTCGCCGATCTCGCTCACCGATTGCCCGTGATAATAGGCAAGGTCGATCACCGTGCGGTGCTCTTCCGGCATGGCATCGATAAAGCGTCGCAAGGCGGCGGCCTTGTCTTCCTTCATCGTCACGACTTCCGGCGTGTCGGCGCCGTCGGCGACCCGGGCCGCGTCATCGTCGTCGATCCAGTCTTCCTTCTTCTTGCGCAGCAGGGACAGCGCCTTGAAGCGGGCAATGCCGAGCAGCCATGTCGAGACCTCCGAGCGCCCCTCGAAGGCCGGTGCCTGCCGCCAGAGTTCGAGGAACACCTCGTTCGCGATATCGTCGGCCATCAGTTCCGATCCCGTCTGGCGTGCCACGAAGCGGTAGACCCGCGCGTGGTGGCGCATGAACAGGAGCCGCACGGCGGCACGGTCACCTTTCGCGACCCGCTCGACAAGCGCGCGATCGGTCTCCGCGGCCGTCATCGCCGGTCGAGCCGCCTGGCTCCTGCCTGCTCTGTCGCTGATCGGCCCAAAAAGGTTCACCGCATCCGCCCGTATATTTGCGGAGGCTAACTGAAGAGCGGGAGCGTTGCCAGAGGGAGAAGAGGGCGCGCGCTCAGCTCAGGAATGGCTCGGCCTTCATCGTCGCCGGCACCGGCACGCCGAGGCGCACAAGCACCGTCGGCGCGAGCTGCAGCTGATCGAGCAGCGTATTGGCTTCCGGACCCTCGCCGGATCCGAAGTAGTAAAGTGCGAAATCCTGCATCTCCTCGTCGTGGCCGCCATGATGGCCGCGATCGGTCTGGCCATGATCGGCGGTGACGATCACCTCGTAGCCGGCTTCCCGCCAGCGCGGCAGAAAGCCGGCGAGCATGGCGTCCATTGCATAGACGGCATGATCCATCTCGTGGCAGTCATGGCCGAAGCGGTGGCCCATCGAGTCCAGCGTGCAGCTGTGCAGGATGCCGTAGTCGATGCCGTAGCGCCTGGTCAGCATGGTCAACGTCGCGAACAGGTCGACGTCGCTCGGCGTCATCTGGTTCCTGGCATTGTAGCCGGTCATGGTGTGGAACCGGCCATGGCTGATCGGCCTGCCCGGCTGGTCGAACTCCATGTCCTCGACCAGGTCGAACGGATAGGCCCGAAAGAATTCGGACCAGTAGGAGTGGGTGACCGCACCGGTCTTGCCGCCGGCCCTGCTGACTTCGGAAAAGATGTCCGGCTGTTCGACGCGAAACCGGTTCTCGTTCGACAGGATGCCGTGCACTTGAGGCGGCACGCCGGTGTGGATCGAGGCATAGCAGGATGCCGAGGTCGACGGCAGCACGGAGCGCATCTTCCACACGCGGGCTTCGCCTGATTGCACCCAGCCTTCGAGATTGCCCATCAGCCGTCGCCAGTTCCGGTAAGGCACGCCGTCGAGGATGATGAGCAATAGTTTTGTGTTGAGCGCCAAGGGCGCCTCCATGCGGCTTAATCGGAAAAGTCAGGGCGGGCCTGCCGTTCAATCCACGCCCGGACAGGATCGTCGGGCGCAAAGGGCGGCCCGCTAGTTCCCCGCGCTGGCCATGCGCCGTCCCTTGATCGCTTTCTCTAGCCAGCCGATCTCCATTTCTGGCACCGACGATAGCAAAAGATCGGTGTAGGCATCGAAGGGTGGCGTCAGCACGGTGCTCTTGGCGCCGTAGCGCACCACTTCGCCGCGATACATCACGGCGATTGAATCGGCGATCGACTTGACCGTGGCCAGGTCGTGGGTGATGAACAGATAGGCGACGTTTTCCTCTTTCTGCAGCCCGAGGAGCAGCTCCAGTATGCCGTGGGCGACCAGCGGATCGAGCGCCGAGGTCACCTCGTCGCAGATGATCAGCTTCGGCTTTGCGGCGAGCGAGCGGGCGATGCAGACGCGCTGCTTCTGGCCGCCCGAAAGCTCGGCCGGATAGCGGTCGACATAGCCTTTGCCCATTTCGATCTTGTCGAGCAGTTCCGCGACACGGGCGTCACGTTGCCTTCCGCGCAGACCGAAATAGAATTCCAGCGGCCGGCCGATGATGGTGCCGACCGTCTGGCGCGGGTTCATCGCCACGTCGGCCATCTGGTAGATCATCTGCAGTTGGCGAAGATCCTCTTTCGGCCGGTCGGCAAGCCGGTTGGCGAGCGGCCGTCCGTCGAAGGTGACGGTGCCTTGTTCGGGCGGCAAGAGGCCGGTGATGGCGCGCGCCAGTGTCGATTTGCCGGAGCCGGACTCGCCGACCACCGCCAGCGTCTGGCCGGGGAAAATATCGATCGAGACGTTCTTCAGCACCTTGATGTGACTGCGGCCATAGGCGGCGGTGATGTTCTTGACCGACAGGAACGGGCTCGTGCCAGGCTTCTGCTCCTGGTGTTCGATCTCATGCACCGAAACCAGCGCGTTGGTGTATTCCTGGCGCGGCTCCTTGATGATCTGGCGGGTGCCGCCCCATTCGACCAGCCGGCCGTGGCGCAGCACCATGATCTCGTCCGAGACCTGGGCGACGACGGCAAGGTCGTGAGTGATGTAGAGCGCCGCGACATGCGTGTCGCGGATGGCATCCTTGATCGCCGCCAAGACGTCGATCTGCGTCGTCACGTCGAGCGCCGTGGTCGGCTCGTCGAAGACGATCAGGTCGGGTTCCGAGCACAGCGCCATTGCCGTCATCACGCGCTGCAGCTGACCGCCCGAGACCTGGTGGGGGAAGCGCTCGCCGATGCTTTCGGGGTTCGGCAGGCTGAGCTTCTTGAACAGCGCCACGGCGCGCTTTTCGGCTTCGGCCCGCGTCGCCGTGCCGTGCAGGAGTGCTGCCTCGACCACCTGGTCCATCAGCCTGTGCGCCGGATTGAAGGCGGCTGCCGCCGATTGCGCGACATAGCAGACCTCGCGGCCGCGCAATTTGCGAAATCCTTCGTTGCCGCCCTTCAGGATGTCGCGGCCATTGAGGATGACCTCGCCGCCGGTGATGCGCACGCCGCCGCGGCCGTAGCCCATCGACGACAGGCCGATGGTCGATTTGCCGGCGCCGGACTCGCCGATCAGGCCAAGCACCTTGCCCTTCTCCAGCGTCAGCGAGACATCGTGCACCAGCACGATGTTCTTCGGCGCCTCACCCGGCGGGTATACCGTGGCCTCGATGCGCAGATTGCGAATGTCGAGCAGCACGCCGGACTTCGGTTGCCCGGGCTTCGGTTGCCCGGGCTTCGGTTGCTTGTCAGCCATTACCCGCGTCCTCCCTTCAGGCTTGTCGTGCGGTTGAGCACCCAGTCGGCGACGAGATTGACGGAAATCGCCAGCGCTGCGATCGCCGCCGCCGGAATGAGGGCGGCGCCTATGCCGAAGACGATGCCGTCCTTGTTTTCCTTGACCATGCCGCCCCAATCGGCGCTAGGCGGCTGCACGCCAAGGCCGAGGAAGGACAGCGTCGACAGGAACAGTACGGCATAGATGAAGCGCAGGCCGAGTTCCGAAACCAGCGGCGACAGCGCATTGGGCAGGATCTCGCGGAAGATGATCCAGCCGCTGCCTTCGCCGCGCAATTTGGCCGCCTCGACATAATCCATGACGTTGATGTCGACGGCGACCGCCCTCGACAGGCGGTAGACGCGGGTCGAATCCAGAACGCCCATGACCAGGATCAGCGTCACCAGATTGGATGGCAGCACCGACAGCACGACAAGGGCCATGATCAATGTCGGGATCGACATCAGGAGATCGACGAGACGCGACAGAAGCGTGTCGAACCAGCCGCCGAACACCGCGGCCGAGAAGCCGAGGATGGCACCGAGCGAGAACGACAGCGCGGTCGCCAGCACCGCGATGAACAGGGTGATTCGGGCGCCGTAGATCATGCGCGACAACAGATCGCGGCCGAGATTGTCGGTGCCCAGCCAATGCGCCGCCGACATCGGTTCCCAAGGGACGTCGCTGACGATCTCGGCATTGCCATGCGGCGCGATCCACGGCGCAAAAATTGCTGCCAGCACGAACAGCGCCGTCAGCACGATGCCGACCAATGCCGGGATGGGGATGCGTTTGATGACGAGCATACCCGCCCCCCTCATTTCGGATGTCTGAGGCGCGGATTGGCGATGATCGCCGCTATGTCCGCGATGATGTTCAGGCTGATGTAGACGGCGGCGAAGATCAGCCCGACCGCCTGCACCACCGGCACGTCACGCTTGGTGACGTGGTCGACGAGGTATTGGCCCATGCCTGGATAGACAAAGATAACTTCGACCACGACGACGCCGACGATCAGGTAAGCGAGATTGAGCATCACGACGTTGATGATCGGCGCAATGGCATTGGGGAAGGCATGCCTGCGGATGACCGCGAAGGCCGAAAGCCCCTTGAGTTCGGCGGTTTCGACATAGGCCGACTGCATGACATTGAGGATCGCGGCGCGCGTCATGCGCATCATATGGGCTAGCACCACCAGGGTCAGCGCCGCCGCCGGCAGTGCGATGGCCTGAATGCGTTCGCCGAAAGGCATCCCGTCATAGACAGTGGAAATGGCGGGAAACCATTGATGTTGCACCGCGAAGAAAAAGACGAGCACATAGCCGACGAAGAATTCCGGGAAGGACGTCGAGGCCAGCGCCAGTCCCGAGATCAGCTTGTCGACCCAGCCATTGCGGTAGCGCACCGCGATCAGCCCGAGGATGATCGCCAGCGGCACCGCGACGACCGCCGCCCAGAAGGCGAGGAACAGCGTGTTCCACAGCCTTCCCTTGATAGAGGTTGCGATATCCTGACCGCTCGACATCGCCGTGCCGAGATCACCGGTCAGAATGCCGCCGAGCCAGCGAAAATAACGGATGTAAGCGGGATCATTGAGGCCGAGCTGCTCGCGCAGATTGGCGAGCGACTCCGGTGTCGCCGACTGTCCTAGGATGGCTTGCGCGACGTCGCCGGGCAGGATCTGGGTGCCGGCGAAGATCAGGACCGAAACGGCCAACAGCAGCAGAATGCCCAGCGCAATGCGCTGGGCCACCAGTTTCACGATGGGTGAGGACATATCCGCAAGGCCGGGCTCAGGCTTCGAGCCAGCACTTCGCCAGAGCATATCCGTTCATCAACTCCTGATGCGGATCATCCACCCACCCGGCAACCTTGGCGCCCGTCGCGTCGATAAACTGATTGAACATCGGCAGGATCAGGCCGCCCTCGTCGCGCACCATCACAGCCATGTCGTGGTACATTGCCTTGCGCTTGGCCTCGTCGAGCTCGGCGCGAGCCGCCAGCACCATCTTGTCGAAATCCGGACGCTTGAACCGTGTGTCGTTCCAGTCGGCCGTCGACAGATAGGCAGTCGAGTACATCTGGTCCTGCGTCGACCGGCCGCCCCAGTAGGAGGCGCAGAAGGGCTGCTTGTTCCAGACTTCCGACCAATAGCCGTCGCCCGGCTCGCGCTTGATCTCCAGCGTGATGCCGGCCTTGGCAGCACTCTGCTGGAACAGCTGTGCAGCATCGACGGCACCGGGGAAGGCGACGTCCGACGTCCGGAGCAGGACGGCACCGTCATGGCCCGACTTCTTGTAGTGGAACTTGGCCTTGTCGGGATCGTATTTGCGCTGCTCGATTTCGGTGAATAGCGGGTACGATGCATTGATCGGGAAGTCGTTGCCGAGCGAGCCATAGCCACGCAGCACCTTGTTCAGCATCTCCTCGCGGTCGATCGCCAGCTTCAACGCCATCCGCAAATCGTTGTTGTCGAACGGCGCGGTGTTGCAGTGCATGATGAAGACGTAGTGGCCGGGTCCCGAATGGTTGCGGATGGTGACGCCGGGCACGCGCTTGATCAGATCGACGATCTTCGGCTCGACGCGGTTGATCATGTGGACCTGGCCGCCCTGCAGGGCGGCCGTGCGCGCCGTGGCGTCGTTGATGACGATGATCTCTATCTGGTCGGCATGGCCCATCTTGTCGCCCTGCCAATAATTGGCGAAGCGCTCGCCGCCATGGCGCACGCCGGGCTCGTTGGTGGTGACCTTGTAAGGACCCGCCGAGATGCCGGCATCGGCCTTGTCCTTGCCGCCATTCGGCTGAATGATCAGGTGATAGTCGCTAAGCAGGTAGGGCAGGTCGGCATTCGGCTCCTTCAGCGTCAGCACCACTTCCTTGCCGCTGGCCTTGATGCTCTCGATGCCTTTCATATAACCGAGCGCACCGGACTTTGACTTCTCGTCCGAATGGCGTTCGAGGGTGGCGGCCACGTCCTCTGCGGTCACCTTCTTGCCGTTGTGGAACTCGACGCCATCGCGGATCTTCAGCGTCCAGGTCTTGGCGTCGTCCGACGAGCCGATCTCCTCGGCGATGCGGTTCTCGAGCTTGCCTTCGGGAGACAGTTCGACGATCAGTTCGCCCCACATCTTGCCGAAGGCGAACGGCACCTGCGTCATAAACAGCGCCGGATCGAGGCTGTTGGTGGACTCGCCACCGACCAGGCCGGCCTTGAGCGTGCCGCCCTTGACCGGACCCGCCGCGCGGGAAGCGCTGGATAGCAGCGAATTGGCGATGGTTGCGGTGACGCCAAGCGCTGCTGCCCGGCCGAGAAAATCGCGACGGCTCAGCTTGCCGGACGCAACGCGCCGGCTCAGATATTCCAGTTCGTTTGACATGTTGAGTTCCTCACTCTGCTGGTCCGACCTTATGGTCGTTTTTCTCATTTCTATCGGGAGAATAATGACCGTAAGGGAAAGCGGTAAGCAAGACCGAATGCGACATGCCGTGGCGTAAATCGTGCGTCGCAATTGGACCAATCGCTATAAGCGCTCAAAGCAGTGCGCGCGGGATTTTCTCCTCGAAGTTGCGCTCGAAGACCAGTTTTTCGCCTTCGTAGGCTTCGATTCTGGCGCTAACCACGAAGCTTTGCGCGTCGGACCGCATTTCGGCGAAGGTTTCGGTGCGCACCGACCATCCATTTCGCGACAGCGTCTGGGTCCAATGCGTCTTGCCCGAGGCTGACAGCGGATTGTCGGGATGGATCGCCCATGTCTCTCTGGCGATGCTGCCATTGGCGAGGCCATGCTCCAGGTCGCGCACCTCACCGAAATCGTCGACGATGGAAAGCGTAATCATTCCGGTCTTTTCGTCGCGATCGACATGACGCTCGGAATTGGCGGGCCGAAGCGTCTCCGTTGCCCAGGGCGCAGCACCTTCGGGAGCGGGGAAGGTGACCTCGTCGCCTGTCGCCGGCGGGCGTACCGGCAGCATCAATGTCGCGGCCGACAATTCGAGCCGGACCGGCTCCGGCGACGGCCAGATCATCGGCCAGTAGGCGTTCGAAACGGCAACGCGCAAGCGATGGCCGGCCGGCACGCGATAGGCGCATTGGTCGAGCACCACCCGGGCGCTGACGGTTTCGCCGGGCACCAGCGCTTCGGGAAATTCGTGCGAGTTGCGATGCGTCAGGTTGAGCACGCCGTACGAGATCAGCTCCGATGCCCCGTCCGGATGGACGTCGCACAGCCGAACCGCGATGTTCGCCTGGCGCCGGTCCGACGAGACGCTGACCACAACTTCGGGAGCACCGACAATGTCGACCGTTTCGGTCAGCACCGGCTGGTCGAAGCACACCGACAGCGCATCGTCGGGGCGCTGGTCACCCGGCAGTTCCGGGCCGAAGGTGAAGGGGAAATATTCGCCGCCGGCGAGGCCGCAGCTTTGCGGCGAAGCGACGATAGCGTGGTTGCCTTCAGCGATAAGCTCAACCTCTTGCGTCTTGATGTTGGGTGACGGCCATTCCGATTCAGCGACCCAGCGGCCCGGCCGCTCGGGATGCCAGCGTGCCGGACGCACGCTGTCCATGACATAGGCGCGGTAGGCGGGGTCGGCCTCGACGCCGGTGTCGATGTCCTTCAGCCAGCGGTCCCACCAGCGCAAGGCCTCCTGCAGGAAGCCGATGCGCGGTTCGGGCGCGGCGTAATGCGGGTATTTGTGGATCCACGGGCCGACGATGCCCTTGACCGGCGCCTCGATATTGACGGCGAGATGGGAAATCGTATTGCGATAGCCATCATGCCAGCCGCCGATCGACAGCACCGCGGCATGGATGGCGGAATAGTCCTCGCAGATCGAGCCGCGCCTCCAATAGGCATCGCGATGCTGGTGCTTCAGCCACAGCGGTGCCAGGAATGGCTGGTTCTCCAGCCTGGTCAGCCACAGGTCGCGCCATCTGTTGTCGCCGGCCAGCAACGGATCCGGCGGCCTTGACGAATAGGACAGCATGGTCGAGGCCCAGCCGAAATTCTCGATCAGCAGGCAGCCGCCCTTGTAGTGGATGTCGTCGGCATAGCGGTCGACCGTCGAACAGAGACTGATGGCCGCCTTCAGCGCCGGCGGCTGCTTAGACGCCACCTGCAGGCAGTTGAAGCCGCCCCACGAAATGCCCATCATGCCGACATTGCCGTTGCACCAGGGCTGGTCCGCCGCCCAGGCGATGACGTCGCAAGCGTCCTGCAATTCCTGCTCGGAATATTCGTCGTCCATCAGCCCTTCGGAATCGCCATTGCCGCGCATGTCGACGCGGATCGAGGCGTAGCCGTGGCCGGCAAAATAGGGATGCGTCAGCTGATCACGATAGATCGTGCCGTCGCGCTTGCGATAGGGCAGGTGTTCGAGGATTGCCGGCACTGGGTCGTCGGCAGCATCGGCCGGCATCCACACCCGCGCCGACAGCCGGCAGCCGTCCGGCATGATGATCCCCATATCCGGAAATTCGACGATCTTTCGGGGGAATTCAGTGACGATTTTCATGCGGGCGAACTCCAGGAGCGCCAGATGATGGAGCCCGTGAGAGCGCGTCATGGGCCAGTCAACGAATTCGGCTGGTCAATCCGCGTCAATTCAGCGGAATGTCGTTTTCGTCCTTGCCGGCCTGATAGGCGCCGGACAATTCGTCATAGCGCGTTGATATTGTGTGGATGCGCGCTTCCAGCCGACCGCGCTCGGGGTCCGGCAGCGAGCGCACCAATTTGCGGATCGAAAAGCTCTTCCAATAGGCATTCTCGGCATTGTAGCCGCCGGGATCGAGGGTGAAGACCTCTTTCAGGATCTTCAAATCGTGCGGGATGTCGAAGCTGTCGCGCGAGTCCTCGTGGCTGAACAGATAGAAGAAATTGTCGAAGCCGGTCCAGGTGATCGCCGACAGACAGAGCGAGCAGGGCTCGTGGGTGGCGAGGAAGATAGCCTCCCTGGTGTCGACGCGCTCGGCTTTCGGCAGTTCGTAGAAGCGCTTCAGGCAGTGCACCTCGCCGTGCCAGAGCGGGTTTTCGGTCTCGTTATTGGTTTCGGCAAGCACCAGCGAGCGGTCGTCCTTGCGCAGGATCGCCGCGCCGAACAACTTGTTGCCATGCGCGACGCCCTCGGCCGTCTTCGGCACGATGTCGTGCTCTATGACATCGAGCAGGCGGTCGATCAGCGAAATGTCGGTCATCACCGGCTCCCATCGGGAAGATGTATCTCGTAGGCGTGCGAGAAATGGCACTCTTCGAGATTGGAGTCGTCGCCGCCACGGTCGACGACCAGGAAGTCCTGCGGCTCGCCGATCGGCGTCAGCACGCCGTGCCACAAATTGCGCGGATAGTTGATGCCTTGCCCGGGCGCGGTGATGAAGGCATGCGGCTCGCCCGGGCCCTCCTCGCCGTCATGGCAGACGACGACCAGGAACGGCCGTGGTGACAGCGGGATGAAGGCCTGGCTGCCAAACGGATGGCGCTCCACCATGGTAAGCTTCAACGGCAGCTCATAGTGCGTGCCACGCACCATCGAGATCAGCACGCGCGCATTCGGCCCTCGTGCTTCCGCGGTGGCGAGGTCATGGTAGCGCTCGGCCTTGCCGCCATTGATCGGATAATGGTTGTCGCCGCCCATATCGATGACGTCGCCGAATTCGGCGAAATTCTCGCGGGTCAGCGGCCGCGCGACGATGCGGGTCATGGTGTAGGTCTCGCGACGCCGGCGCTGCCAAGCTTGGCGTGGCGGTTGACGTCCTTGTAGAGGAGATAGCGGAATTTGCCTGGCCCGCCGGCATAACAAGCCTGCGGGCAGAAGGCGCGCAGCCACATATAATCGCCAGCCTCGACCTCGACCCAGTCCTGGTTGAGACGATAGACCGCCTTGCCCTCCAGCACATAGAGCCCGTGCTCCATGACATGCGTCTCGGCGAAAGGAATGACCGCGCCCGGCTCGAGCGTGACGATGGTGACATGCATGTCGTGGCGCATGTCGGCCGGATCGACGAAGCGCGTGGTCGCCCATCGGCCTTCGGTACCCGGCATCGGCGTCGGCGCGATGTCCTGTTCGTTGACAAAGAACGCTTGCGGCGGCTCGATGCCGTCGACTGCATCATAAGTCTTGCGGATCCAGTGGAAGCGGACGGCGGCGCCGCTTTCATTGTGCACCGTCCACCCACTCGCCGGCGGCAGGAAGGCAAAGCCGCCCGGCCTTAAGCTATGTTTCTTGCCGGCAAGCGAAACGCTTAGCTCGCCTTCGACCACGAACAGCGCACCTTCGGCGGCGGCGTCAAGCTCAGGGTGGTCGCTGCCGCCGCCAGGCGCGAGCTCGACGATGTATTGCGAAAACGTCTCGGCAAAACCCGACAGCGGCCGCGACAGCACCCAGACGCGTGTCCCATCCCAGAACGGCAAGGCGCTGGTGACGATGTCCTGCATCACGCCCTTGGGGATGACGGCATAGGCCTGTGTGAACACAGCGCGGCCGGTCAGCAATTCGCTCTGGCCGGGATGTCCGCCCTGCGGCGCATAATAGGTTCGCTCGGCCATTTTCATCATATCCATAAATTCAAGCCTGTTGCGGAAGCCAGGGCCTATCGCGGCAGCCAAAGCCTATTGCGGAAGCATGTCCTTGAGACGAAGCAGCGCGATGCGCTCGACCTGTCTGCAGGCGGTTTCGAATTCGACATCGTGGCTGTTGCCAATACGCGCCTCGAACTCGGCCAGGATCTCCCCCTTGGTCTTGCCTTTCACCGCAATAATGAAGGGGAAACCGAAACTGGTGACGTAGGCGGCATTGAGTTTTGCGAACAGCTCGCGCTCCTTGTCGGTCAGCGCGTCGAGGCCGGCCGAAGCCTGTTCCCTCGAGGATTCCGCCGTCAGCCGCTTGGCCTGCGCCAGTTTTCCGGCAAGGTCGGGGTGGGCATTGAGCACGGAAAGCCGCTCGGCCTCGCTTGCCGCGCGAAAGACGCGGCAGAGCGCATTGTGCAGGCCGCCGGCACTGTCATGCGCCGGGCCGAGCTCCAGCTCATAAGCGCGCTCGGCAATCCACGGCGAATGCTCGAACACGCCGCCAAATGTATGGACGAAGGCCTCGAATTCCATTTTCGACGGGCGCAGCGCCGGCAACCGGAACGGATGCGTCTCCTGCCAATGTTTTGCGATGTCGATGCGCCGTGCCAGCCAGACCTTGTCGTGTGATTTGACGTAGTCGATGAAGCGCTTCAGTGCCGCGACCCGGCCCGGCCGGCCGACGAGGCGGCAGTGCAGGCCGATGTTCATCATGCGCGGCCGTCCTGCCTTGCCCTCGGCATAGAGCGTATCGAAACTATCCTTGAGATAGGCAAAGAATTGGTCGCCCGAGTTGAAGCCTTGCGGCGTGGCAAAGCGCATGTCGTTGGCGTCGAGCGTATAGGGGATGACCAGCTGCGGCTTCGCCGACCCGTCCGGTGCCGCATGCTCGAACCAGTAGGGCAGTTCGTCGTCATAGGTGTCCGACACATAGTCGAAGCCGCCCTCTTCCGCCGCCAGCCGCACCGTGTTGATCGAGGTGCGCCCGGTGTACCAGCCGGTCGGACGCGCGCCTGTGACCTCATAATGCAGCCGGATCGCCGCTTCCATGTCGCGGCGCTCGTCTTCTGGCGCATGGTCGCGGTAGTCGATCCATTTCAGCCCGTGCGAGGCGATCTCCCAGCCGGCCTCCTGCATCGCCGCAACCTGATCGGGCGAACGCGCCAGGGCCGTGGCGACGCCGTAGCAGGTGACCGGCACTTGCGCCGCGCTGAACAGGCGCAGCAATCGCCAGAAGCCGGAACGGGCGCCGTATTCGTAGATCGATTCCATGTTCCAGTGGCGCTGGCCGGGCCAGGGCGCGGCGCCGACGATCTCCGACAGGAAAGCCTCCGAAGCCTTGTCGCCGTGGAGGACGCAATTCTCGCCGCCCTCTTCGTAATTGACGACGAACTGCACGGCGACATGCGCCCCGCCGGGCCATTTCGGATCCGGCGGATTGGCTCCATAGCCCCGCATGTCTCGTTCGTAACGCATTCTCGCTCCTGCCGGAATTGTGATCAGGATAGTCGAAAGGAGTGCCTGCGCATTCCCCCGAAATTTTTGAAAGTGTTTTTGTCGCGCTCCGCTCGACCGGGACTTATGCATCGCCTTTAATTGGCGCACAATTCATGAATAGTGTTCGACTGTGCAGGGAATGGAGCAGCCAGTGGCGGAAACGTCGAAAGCCGAAGGCGGGCGCCTGACGACCCACGTCCTCGACACTGCAGCCGGCAAACCGGCGGCCGGTCTGTCGATCGAGCTCTATCATCTTGACGGTCAGGCCCGGACGCATCTGAAAACGGTCGTCACCAATGATGACGGCCGTTGCGATGCTCCGCTGCTTGCCGGCGCGGAATTCCGTACCGGCGAATACGAGCTGGTCTTTGCGGCTGGCGATTATCTGCGCCGGCAAGGGACAAAACTGCCGGAACCGGCCTTCCTCGACCATGTGCCGATCCGCTTCGGTATGGCCGAGCCGGTGCACTATCATGTGCCGCTGCTCATGTCGCCTTACGGCTATTCGACTTACCGGGGAAGCTGAGATGGCCGGGATCAAGACACGCAACGAAATCCGGTTCATCCTCAATGGCGAGGACGTCGCGCTCGGCACGGTCGCGCCCGACCAGACACTGCTCGACTGGCTGCGGCTCGACCGCTCGCTGCGCGGCACCAAGGAAGGTTGCGCCGAGGGCGACTGTGGCGCCTGCACGGTGCTGGTCGGCAGGCTCTCCGGTGGAACACTGGTCTATGAAAGCGTCAATGCCTGCATCCGCTTCCTTGGCTCGCTAGACGGCACGCATGTCGTGACCGTCGAGCATCTGCGCGGCGACGCAGGAAAACTGCATCCCGTGCAGCAGGCGATGGTCGATTTCCACGGCTCGCAATGCGGCTTCTGCACACCGGGTTTCGTCATGTCGCTTTATGCTCTGTGGATGCGGGCGCCGGAGCCGTCGGACGCCGCCATCGAAAAGGCGCTGCAAGGCAATCTCTGCCGCTGCACCGGCTACGAGGCGATCATGCGCGCCGCACGTGCCATCTCCAGCTACGGCTCGGCGGCAAAGGATCCGTTGGCGGCGGAGCGCAAGGCAGTCACGACCAAGCTCGAAGCGATGAAGGACGGTTCGCGCATCGAGATCGGCTCCGGCAACAAGCGGCTGATCGTGCCGGCCAATGCCGACGATCTGGCCAGCGTGCTGGTCAAGGAGCCGGGCGCCACTATCGTCGCGGGTTCGACCGATGTCGGCCTTTGGGTGACCAAGCACATGCGCGATATCGCGCCGGCGATTTTCATCGGCAATCTCGATGGTCTGTGCGGGATTTCCGAGAACAAGGGCGTCATCTCGATCGGCGCCGGTGTCACCTATAGCGAAGCCTTCTCGACGCTGGCGAAACGCATCCCGGCGCTCGGCCCGCTGTTCGATCGCATCGGCGGCGATCAGGTGCGCAACATGGGCACCATCGGCGGCAATATCGCCAACGGTTCGCCGATCGGCGACACGCCGCCGCCGCTGATCGCACTCGGTGCCCGCCTGACGCTGCGCCGCGGCGACAAGCGGCGGACGATCCCGCTCGAGGAGTTTTTCATCGCCTATGGCCGACAGGACCGGCAGCCCGGCGAATTCGTCGAGGCCGTGCATGTCCCGGTGCCAGGTAGCGAGACGAAATTTGCCGTCTACAAGATCACCAAGCGCCGCGACGAAGACATCACAGCAGCGCTAGGGGCGTTTACCCTGAAGCTCGCCGCGGATGACACGGTGGCGGATGTGCGCATCGCCTACGGCGGCATGGCGGCAACGCCGAAGCGAGCCTTTGGCGTGGAAAAGGCATTGCTTGGCAAGCCGTGGACGGAAGCGACGGTCGAGGCGGCGATGGCCGCGTACGCCGGCGATTTCACGCCGCTGACCGACATGCGGGCAAGCGCCGAATACCGGGCGCTGGCGGCGCGCAACCTGCTGCTGCGCTTCTTTGCCGAAACCACCGGCACCCGGGCGCCGATCCAGGTATCACGGCACGAGGCGGCATGATGAACAAGCACGCCACCCCAAACCTGAAGGCGCAAAAAATCGCCGGCGGCGTCGCCACCGACCAGCGCCATGATTCCGCGCACAAGCATGTCAGTGGCACGGCCGTCTATATCGACGACATGCCGGAACCGGCCGGCACGCTGCACGGCTGCCTTGGGCTTTCGACGGCGACGCATGCCACCATCACCAGCATGGACCTGTCGGCGGTGCGCGCCGCACCCGGCGTCATCGACGTGCTGACGGCGAGCGACGTGCCAGGCGAGAACGACATTTCGCCGACCGGCCGTCACGACGAGCCGGTGCTGGCCGACGGCAAGGTACAATTCTTTGGCCAGCCGATCTTCTGCGTCATTGCCGAAACCCGCGAGCAGGCGCGCCGTGCAACGAGGCTGGCCAAGGTCGAATACAAGGAATTGCCGTTCGTCGCCGATGTCGGTGAGCTCGATCCACGGATGGATAAGCTGGTCACGCCGCCGCTGACGCTGAAGCGCGGTGATGCAGCGGCTGCGATCAAGGCGGCGCCGCGCCGGCTGAAGGGAAAGATGCGCATCGGCGGCCAGGAGCATTTCTATCTCGAAGGCCATATCGCCTTGGCCATTCCTGGCGAGGACCACGACGTCACCATCTATTCCTCGACCCAGCACCCGAGCGAAATCCAGCACATGGTCAGCCACGCGCTCGGTGTTCCGAGCCACGCGGTGACGGTGGAAATCCGCCGGATGGGCGGCGCTTTCGGCGGCAAGGAAACGCAAGGCAATCAGTTTGCGGCATTGGCCGCTATCGCCGCGAAGAAACATCATCGGGCCGTGAAAATCCGGCCCGACCGCGACGACGACATGATCGCCACCGGCAAACGCCACGATTTCCTCGTCGACTACGAGGTCGGCTTCGACGACGAGGGCAATATTCTGGGCGTAGATTTCATGTTCGCGGCGCGCTGCGGCTTCTCGGCCGACCTCTCCGGCCCGGTCACCGACCGCGCACTGTTCCATTGCGACAACACCTATTTCTGGCCGGCGGTGCACGCGCAATCGGCGCCGCTCTACACCAACACGGTATCGAACACCGCCTTTCGCGGCTTCGGCGGCCCGCAAGGCATGGTCGGCGCCGAGCGCGTCATCGACGAAGTCGCGTTTGCCGTCGGCAAGGACCCGCTCGAAATCCGCAAGAAGAATTTCTACGGCACCAGCGACCGCAACATCACGCCCTATCACCAGACGGTCGAGGACAACGTCATCCACCGCATCGTCGCCGAGCTGGAGGCGAGTTCCGACTATGCGAGGCGCCGCCGCACCATCGATGCTTTCAATGCCAACAGCCGCTTCATCAAGCGCGGACTGGCGCTGACGCCGGTCAAGTTCGGCATCTCGTTCACCGCCACCCATTACAACCAGGCCGGCGCGCTGGTGCATGTCTATACCGATGGTTCGGTGCATCTGAACCACGGCGGCACCGAGATGGGGCAGGGCCTCTATGTCAAGGTGGCGCAGGTTGTGGCGGAAGAGTTCCAGATCGACCTCGATCAGGTCAAGATCACCGCGACGACGACCGGCAAGGTGCCGAATACCTCGGCCACCGCCGCGTCTTCCGGCTCCGACCTCAACGGCATGGCGGCGCAGAATGCCGCCCGCCAGATCAAGGACCGGTTGATCAATTTTGCCGTCGAGAGATACCAGGTGCCGCGGGACCAGGTGCTGTTCTTGCCCAACCGCGTGCGCATCGGCAACCAGGAGATCGCCTTCGCCGATCTCGTCAGGCAGGCCTATATGGCGCGCATCCAGCTTTCGGCGGCGGGTTTCTACAAGACGCCGAAAATCCATTGGGACCGCGACAAGGGCGAGGGCCATCCCTTCTACTATTTCGCCTATGGCGCCGCGTGCTCGGAAGTCTCGGTCGATACGCTGACCGGCGAATATGTCGTCGAGCGCACCGACATCCTGCACGAAACCGGCCGCTCGCTGAACCGCGCCATCGACCTCGGCCAGATCGAGGGCGGCTTCATCCAGGGCATGGGCTGGCTGACGACGGAGGAACTGTGGTGGGACGACAAGGGGCGGCTGCGCACCCATGCGCCATCGACCTACAAGATCCCGCTCGCGTCGGACCGGCCGAAGATTTTTAATGTGACTTTGGCCGACTGGGCGCAAGCAGGCGAGCCGACGGTGCACCGCTCCAAGGCGGTCGGCGAGCCGCCCTTTCCGCTCGCAATGTCGGTGCTGCATGCGCTGTCGGACGCAGTTGCGAGCGTTGCCAGCCACAAGATCTGCCCGCGCCTCGACCCGCCGGCCACGCCGGAGCGTGTGCTGATGGCGATCGAACGGCTGAAGCGGGAAGCCAAAACCGGCACTTGAATCCCGGAAAACGTGCAATTCAGGCCGAAAAACTCTATATTTCCCGATAGGGAACGCAAATGATGAACGCGAAAGTGCAGAGCCTGAAAGCCTTTCTTGCCGGCGCCGGCCGGGTCGCCTTCGTTGAGGTGGCCCGGACAAAAGGTTCGACGCCGCGCGAGACGGGTGCCTTCATGCTCGTCTCAGGATCGGCCACTTTCGGTACGATCGGCGGCGGCCAGCTCGAATACATGGCGATCGACAAAGCGCGACAGATGCTTTTCTCCCCCCTTGAGGGGGAGATGGCCGCGGAGCGGCCAGAGGGGGTCGTCTCAGAAGGTACCGCCAGCGCGTCGAGCACTGCCGCGGCGACCCCACCCGGCGGCTTCGCCGCCACCCTCCCCTCAAGGGGGAGGGATATCCGCGCCACCCTCGACATCGCGCTCGGCCCGGACATCGGGCAGTGCTGCGGCGGCAGGGTCGAGCTGCTGATCCAGCTAGTCGACCCCGCGCTTGAAGCCAAGCTGGTTGCGGCGGCGGAAACCGAGGAAGCGCAGCGACCGCATGTCTACATCCTCGGGGGCGGCCATGTCGGCCAGGCGCTGGCCTCCGCGATGGCCTTGCTGCCGGTGCATGTCGTCGTTGTCGAGACGCGAGCCGAGGCGCTCAAAGGCATGCCGGAAGCGGTCGAAACCAAGCTGACGCCGATGCCTGAGGCGATGGTGCGCGAAGCCCCGGCTGGATCCGCCTTCGTCGTCCTTACACATGACCACGCGCTGGACTTCCTGATCGTCGCCGAGGCTCTGAAACGCCGGGATGCCGCCTATGTCGGCATGATCGGCTCCAGAACCAAGAAGGCGACGTTCCGGAACTGGTTCCTGAAATCGGCGGACGGAAGCGAGGCGGAATTTGCCCACCTCGTCTCGCCGATCGGCGGCGATGCCGTTAAGGACAAGCGCCCGCAGGTGATCGCCGCACTCGCCGTAGCCGAGATTATGACAGCGTTGGCCGGCCATGCGGCGGCACCGTCCGCTCAGTCCAAAGCCTCTCACCGCAAGGCGATGGCTGGCTGACGTTTTGGCTATTCCTTCTCCTGCGTGTGCGCCTCAAGGAACCACAGCAATTTGTCGAGCGAGCGCGAATAGGCGGTGAAGATGTCGGCGGTATCGGCGTCGCCCGCGCCAGCCGCTTCGTCGATCGCGGCGCGTGCCCGCTTGGCGGTCGCGGCATAGCGGTCGATCAGCGCCGCCAGATGGTCTCGGGTCTTGTGGATGTCGGTCGGATAGGCCTCCAGCATAGTCGCCTTCGACACCTCCTGCGAGGTGCCGAGCGCCGTGCCGCCGAGCTGTACGGCGCGCTCGGCAATGGTGTCGACATGGCCGTCGATCTCCTCGCGGAACGTGTCGAGCATCTCGTGGATGGCGATGAATTGCGGTCCCTTGACGTTCCAGTGCGCCTGCTTGGTGATCAAGGCCAGATCGATGGCGTCGGCGAGGCGGGCATTGAGAAGATCGATACACTCTTTCTTGGCATTGGATTGCAGGTCATTGCGGGTGGCGATGGCATCCATGATCGGCTCCTGTGGCGGTTGCGTCCGCGTGGTTTGAAAAGAGGGCGAAGTTTGGGATGGACAATCGAATATGCGCGCAGACGCCCTCATCGCCGCGGCACAGCATCCCAAAACGGCGATCTCCGACTTTCGTTCCGCTCGTCGTTTTACGCCGGCGTTTTCAAGCCCAGATGGTCGCGCAGCGTGCTACCTTCATAATCCTTCCGGAAAAGCCCGCGCCGCTGCAGCTCCGGCACGACAAGCGTGGCAAAGGCTTCGAGTTCGCCGGGAAAATAGGATGGCATGACGTTGAAACCGTCTGCCGCGCCGCCCTCGAAGCGTGCCTCGAGCTGGTCGGCGATCTGGGCCGGAGTTCCGACGACGCGCCAATGACCGCGCGCGCCGGCGAAATGACGGGCAAGCTGGCGAATGGACAGCTTGTCGCGGCGGGATTGCTCGATGACGAGCGCCTGCCGGCTCTGCATGCCTTCGCTGGCCGGCAGCTCGGGCAGCGGTCCGTCGATGGGATAGCGCGCGAGATCGGATATGCTGAGATAGCTGGAAAGCAGCGCGACGCCGACATCGTCCGGTATCAGCTCCTGCAGTTCATCATGTTTTGCCCGGGCTTCCGCTTCGCTTGCCGCGACGACCGGCGCGACGCCGGGCATGATCTTGACGTCCTCCGGCTCGCGCCCATGGGGCGCCAGCCGTCCCTTGAGGTCGTCGTAGAAGGCCTTTGCCTCCTCGAATGTTTGCGCCGCAGTGAACACCACATCGGCGGTCCGGGCGGCGAGATCGCGGCCCTCGTCCGACGCTCCTGCCTGAACCATGACCGGCGCACCTTGTGGCGAGCGCGGCAGATCGAGCGGGTCGCGCACCGAAAAACTTCTGCCTTCGTGTCCACCCTGGCCTCGCCAAAGGCCGGTAACCACGGCAGCGAATTCGCGCGCGCGTTCGTAGCGGTCCGCATGTGGGCGCAGTCCGGTCGAGCCGAAATTGGCGGCCTCGATCTGGCTCGCCGAAGTGACGAGGTTCCAGCCGGCTCGGCCACCGCTCAGATGGTCGAGCGACAGGAAGGTCCGCGCCAGTCCGTAAGGCTCGTTATAGCTCGTCGACGCCGTGGAGACGAGGCCGATGCGCTCCGTCTGGACGGCGAGCGCGGCAAGCAGGCTTATCGGCTCGAAGCCGATCGAGCGCGACGTTTGGCTGGCGATGTTGACATTGGCCTCGCGCACGCCGGCGGCGTCCTCGCAGAAGATCATGTCGAACTTGGCTGCTTCCGCCGTCCGCGCCAACTGGACGTAATGGTCGATGTCGATGCCGGCCGTGACATGCGCCTGCGGATGGCGCCAGGCGGCGATGTGGTGGCCTGTCGCCCACAGGAAGGCGCCGAGCTTCATCTGGCCTCGACCGGCGCTCATTGCCGATCCTCCCCTGCAAGCCCGAGATGGGCGCGCAGTGTCGCCGCGCTGTAGCCGGACCGGACAAGGCCGCGGCGGCGAAGCTCCGGCAGCACGAGACCGACGAAATCGTCGAGCGCCGATGTGAAGGGCATGGCGATGTTGAAACCGTCGCAGGCTTTCGAGCGAAAGCACTCTTCGAGCCTGTCCGCAAACAGGTCCGGCGCGGCGGTTATTTCGGCGCTGACGGTAACGTTCATCAGCACTTTCAGCGCCTCCGGACTGCGCCCGAAGGCAAGCGCACGGCGCTTCAGATCGCCAGCCTTCGCCGGCTCGATCGATGGCTCATCCAGCAGGACGACATCGGCGGTGCGGGCGGCGATATCCGTGTCGGGCTCGGACAGGCCGGACATGACCAGCATCGGCGTGTCCTGCGGCGACCGCGCCACGTTGAGCGGCCCGCGCACGGAAAAATATTCGCCCTTGTGGTCGAGAAGGTGCATCTTCTCGGGATCGAAGAAGCGGCCGCCAACTTTGTCGAACAGCAGCGCGTCTGCGTCCCAGCCTTTCCCCAAGCCTTGCACGATGCCGATGAATTCCTCGGCGCGCAGGCGGAAATCGTCGCCGGAAAACCCTTCCGGCCGGCTGAAATTGGCCGCCTCGCGCGGTTCGGGCATCATGCTCGCGTTCCAGCCGGCGCGGCCATGGCTGATGATATCGAGCGAGGCGAAACGGCGCGCGAGATTATAGGGCTGGTGGGCGACCGTCGACGCCGCGGCGGCAAGGCCGATCCTGCTTGTCACCGTCGCCAGCGCCGCCACCAAGGTCGTTGCTTCGAAGCGCATTTGCCGGTTCGGCCCGCCTGCAACCGGTGCGGAATCGCCGAGCAACACCATGTCCAGGCCGGCCGCTTCGGCTTCTTGCACGAACCGCGTCAGCAGACTGAAGTCCGGGCCGGCGTCGGGCGGATGGGAAGGAGCGGCTTCCGGAGACAGTGAAACGGCGAGACACATTGTGGCGCCGTTGGCCATCGCTTTTCCCTGTTGAGCGAGATTCCTTGAGAATTATCTCGCCGGCTGGACGGAAAGCAACCGGCCAGCCGGCGATCATTTGCCGGCCAGAATATCCCTGATCAGCCGCTGGCAGCGCTCGGCCATGAAATCGAGCAGCAGCCGCACCTTCGGATCCTGCAGCTTCTTATGAGGGTAGACGGCGGCGAACTGCACCGGCGTCGGCGGCGTGTTGCTCAGGATCACCTTCAGCCGCTGGTCGCGGATAAACGGCTCGACCTCGAAGCGCGGCTTGTTGATGATGCCGCGGCCGGACAGCGCCCAGCCGGTCAGCACGTCGCCATCATCGGTATCGTAGGGGCCGTGCACCTCGAATTTTTGCGGTCCGTTCGGCGTCTGCAGCGTCCAGACATATTCGCGCGCGCCGGAATAGCGCAGCATCAGGCAATCGTGCTTCTTGCCGATCAACTCCTGCGGCTCGGTAGGCTCGCCGCGCGCTTCCAGATATTGCGGAGCCGCCACCAGAACGCGTTCGCATTCCATGATGCCGCGCATCCTGAGGCTGGAATCCTCGATGATGCCCAGCCGGAAGGCAACGTCGATGCCTTCCTTCATGATATCGACATTGTGATCGGAAAGCCGGAGCCGCACCTCGATATCGGGGTACCTGTCGTGGAAATCCGGGATTCCGGATGCTACCAGCCGCCGCCCGAGGCCGAGCGGCGCTGTCACCTTTATGGTGCCGCGCGGCTGCCCGGATAACGCGCTGACCGCAGCTTCGGCCTCGGTGACCGCCTCCAGCACCTGCTTGGCGCCGGAGTAGAACACCGTGCCGTGCTCGGTCGGCATCAACTGCCGCGTCGTGCGGTTGAACAGCCTGACGCCCAGGTGCTTCTCGAGCTCCTTGATCCGATTGGAAGCGACCGCCGGCGAAATGCGCATGTCGCGCCCAGCCGCCGATAAATTGCCGAGCTCGACGACGCGAACGAAAACGGCGATGTTGTCGAGATAGGCCATGCGGCTTCCGTGGCTCTCATGTGGCTGCGTATGATCAGCCTAGTATTTTCCAATTTTTTTTGAAAGTCATCGTGCAGCTCGGCCCTTTCCGTTTGCGCTCCAGTCCGTAAAGTCAGTGGATCGGCAGGGACGATTTCTTTCATGATGGATTTCGCGATATTCTGGGATTGGCTGAGTTTCGCCGTGCGCTGGCTGCACGTCGTCACCGGTATCGCTTGGATTGGATCGTCGTTTTATTTCGTCGCGCTCGATCTCGGGCTGCGCCAGCGTCCGGGCATGCCTGCCGGAGCCTTCGGCGAGGAATGGCAGGTGCATGGCGGCGGCTTCTACCATGTGCAGAAATATCTGGTGGCGCCGGCTGAGATGCCCGAGCATCTGACCTGGTTCAAGTGGGAATCCTACGCCACCTGGCTGTCGGGCTTCGCCATGCTGTGCGTCGTCTACTATGCCGGTGCGGACCTGTTCCTGATCGATCCGAATGTGCTTGCCATGTCGGTGCCTACAGGCATCTTGCTGTCGCTGGCGACGATCGGCGTCGGCTGGGTGGTCTACGATCTCTTGTGCCGTTCGCCGCTCGGCAACAGCGACACCGGCCTGATGCTGGTGCTGTATGGGGTGCTGGTATTCATGGCCTGGGGACTGACCCACCTGTTCACCGGCCGCGCCGCCTTCCTGCATCTCGGCGCCATCACCGCGACGATCATGTCGGCCAACGTTTTCATGGTCATCATCCCCAACCAGAAGATCGTCGTCGCCGACCTGATCGCCGGCCGTAAGCCCGATCCGAAATACGGCAAGATCGCCAAGCAGCGCTCGCTGCACAACAATTACCTGACGCTGCCGGTTTTGTTCCTGATGCTGTCGAACCATTATCCGCTGGCGTTCGGGACAGAGTTCAACTGGGTCATCGCCTCGCTGGTGTTCATCATCGGCGTGCTGATCCGGCACTATTTCAACACCAGGCATGCGCGCAAAGGCAATCCGACCTGGACCTGGCTGGCGGCCGCCGTCCTGTTCGTCGTCATCATCTGGCTGTCGACGGCACCGAAGCTGCTGACCGGCGAGGTGAAGGCCTCGTCGGCTGCACAGGTCTACGTCGCCTCGGCGCATTTTCCCGCCGTGCGCGATACGGTGCTTGGCCGCTGTTCGATGTGCCACGCGGCGGAGCCGTCCTACGCGGGCATTTACCACGCGCCTAAGGGCGTGATGCTCGATACCGATGCCGGCATCGCCGAGCACGCCGGCGAGATTTACCTGCAGGCTGGCCGCAGCCACGCCATGCCGCCCGCCAACGTCACCCAGATCACCGACGAGGAACGGGCACTGCTGGTGGCATGGTTCGAAGGCGCAAGGAAATGACCGGCACGCTCCTGCGCGGCCGTACGCTGTCGTTTTTGCGCTGGCCCGAAACCATCGACGACCATTCCGCCTGGCGTTACGAGCAAGATGGCGGCCTGCTGATGCGCGACGGCAGGATCGTTGCCGCGGGCGCCTATGCCGAGGTCGAGAAAAAGGCGGGCGAGGGAACAAAAAAAATCGACCACAGGCCGCATCTGCTGCTGCCCGGGTTCATCGATGCGCACGCGCATTTTCCGCAGATGCAGGTCATCGCTTCCTTCGGCGCCGAGCTGCTCGACTGGCTGAACACCTACACTTTTCCGGAAGAGACAAAATTCCAGAACGCCCAGCATGGCCGCCGTATCGCCAGGCTGTTCCTGGATGAAGTATTGCGGCATGGCACCACGACAGTCGCGGCATATTGCTCGGTACACAAGGAATCTGCCGAAGCGTTCTTCGCCGAGTCGCACGACCGCAACATGCTCAACATCGCCGGCAAGGTGATGATGGACCGCAACGCGCCGGACGGCGTGCTCGACACGCCGCAATCGGGCTATGACGACAGCAAGGCGTTGATCGATGAGTGGCACGGCAAGGGACGCCAGCACTATGCCATCACGCCGCGCTTCGCCATCACCTCGTCGCCCGAGCAATTGGAGATGGCGGGCGCGCTCTGCCGCGAATATCCTGATCTGCACATGCAGACGCATCTGTCGGAAAACCACGCCGAGATCGCCTTCACGCAGCAATTGTACCCGCAGACGCGGGACTACACCGATATCTACGAACACTATGGGCTGCTCGGGCGCAGAAGCCTGTTCGGCCATTGCATCCACCTGTCGGAACGCGAGGCGGATGCGCTTTCGGATAGCGGCTCGGTGGCGGTGTTCTGCCCGACCTCCAACCTGTTTCTCGGCTCGGGCCTGTTCGATTATCAGCGCTATAGCCGCCGCGAGAAGCCGCTTCGCATCGCCGCCGCCACCGATGTCGGCGGTGGCACCAACTATTCGATGCTGCGCACCATGGACGAGGGCTACAAGGTGATCGCGCTGAACGGCGAGAAGCTCAATCCGTTCCAGTCGTTCTGGCAATTGACCCGCGGCAATGCCGAGGCGCTGTCGCTTGCGGAAAAGATCGGCACCCTGGAGGAAGGCAGCGACGCCGATATCATCGTGCTCGACGCCCGCGCCACGCCGGCGATGCGGCTGCGGGTGGAGACGGCGGACACGCTCGCCGAGGAATTGTTTCTGCTGCAGACGCTCGGCGACGACCGCGCCGTGCGCGAGGTCTATGTCGCCGGCCGGGCGGCCAAGGCGGATATAGCGGTTTAGCCGTCGTATGCGGCCGGCTTGACCGGGCGGCAGCCATCCGCCAAAGCAACAGGCGAGATCGACAGGGGAACGACATGGCCGTTGCGGACGACATCGCTCTGATCAAGAAACAGGAAGCCACGCTTGTCTTTTCGGCCTTCGATGAAGCCGTCGCTTTCGAGATCGGCTCGGCGATCCGCGACCGGGCTCTCGAGGAAAACCTGCCGATCATCGTCGATATCAGAACTTTCGACCGGCCGCTGTTCTATGCGGCAATGCCCGGCTCGAACGCCTCCAATCCGGACTGGGCGCGGCGCAAGATCAACGTCGTGCGGCGGTTCTTGAAAAGCACCTACCGCATTGTGCTGGAGCAGCAGCGCCCCGACCGCAGCTTCAAGCCCGGCGAGGGGCTGGACATTGCCGACTATGTGCTGGCCGGTGGCGGCTTTCCCATCACTGTCAAGGGCGCTGGCGTCATCGGCGTGATCGCCGTCTCCGGTCTACCGGAGCGCGAGGACCACGGAGTGGTCGTGGATACGCTGTGTGAGCATCTCCGCATCGACGCGCGCGAGCTGGCATTGCCGGCGGAAGCAAAATGACAGAGGTAGATCCCAAGCCTTTCCTCATTTCGATCTTCAACGCCGCCGTTGCCGCCGCCGATCCCCAGAGGTCGATCAAGGATCATTTGCCGGCAAGGCCGAAGGGCCGGACCATCGTCATCGGTGCAGGAAAAGGCTCGGCGCAGATGGCGGCGGCTTTCGAGAAAGTGTGGGACCGGCCGATCGAAGGTTTGGTCGTCACCCGCTACGGCTATGGCGCGGCCTGCCGGCGCATCGAGATCATCGAGGCGGCGCATCCGGTGCCGGATGCTGCGGGGCTCGAAGCTTCCCGGCGGCTGCTCGAAAAAGTCCAGGGACTGACTGCGGACGACCTCGTCGTGGCGCTCATTTCGGGCGGCGGCTCGGCGCTGCTGCCGTCACCTGCCGAAGGTCTGACGCTAGCCGACGAGATCGCCGTCAACGAGGCGCTGCTCGCCTCCGGCGCGCCGATCGCCGCGATGAACACCATCCGCAAACATCTGTCCTCGATCAAGGGCGGCAGGCTGGCGGCCGCCGCCTATCCTGCCAAGGTGGTCTCGCTGGTTGTTTCTGATATTCCGGGCGACGATCCGGCTCTGGTCGCTTCTGGTCCGACCGTGCCGGATATAGGCAGCCGCGAAGATGCATTAGCGTCGATCGCCGCCTATGACATGAAACTACCGGCTTCAGTGATGGCGCACATCAATTCGCCGGCCGCCGATGCGCCACGTCCGGACGACCCGCGTTTTATCCGCAACGAGGTACATCTGATCGCCTCGGCCGGCGTATCGCTGGAAGCGGCTGCGGCCGAAGCCAGGTACCAAGGTATCGAAGCGGTCATTCTCTCCGATTCCATCGAGGGCGAGGCGCGTGAGGTCGGCAGCGTCCACGCCGCAATCGCGCGCGAAGTGGCGACGCGCAACCGGCCATTCGCAAAACCGGTGCTGATCCTGTCGGGCGGCGAGACGACCGTGACCTTGCGCGCGAAAGGCAAAGGCGGCCGCAACTCGGAATTCCTGCTCGCCTTCGCCATTGGGATCAGCGGCATGGCGGGCGTCCACGCACTGGCCGCCGACACCGACGGCATTGACGGTTCGGAAGACAATGCCGGCGCCTTCGCCGACGGCTCGACAGTGTCGCGGATGCATAAGGCGGGCGTCGATGCCAAGGCCATGCTTGCCGGCAACAACGCCTGGACGGCATTCAATGCCGTAGATGACCTTTTCGTACCCGGTCCGACCGGCACAAACGTCAACGATCTCCGGGCGATATTGATCAAATAGCTCAGGCGGCCATCAGCTTTTTCACCGCTCTCATATCCTGCAGGAACCGGTCGCGTTCTGCCTGCTTGTCCGCCGGCTCGCGAATGCGCAGGATGAAGGACGGGTGGATGGTGACGAAGACACGCAAGCCATCGTCGCGCTCCACGACGGCCCCGCGCATCTTCATGATCGGCACCACCTTGCCAAGCAGCGCCTGCGCCGCCGTTGCGCCGAGCGCCACCGCCAGATTGGGCTTGATCAGATCGATTTCCTTGTCGAGCCACCAGCGGCAAGCCTGCACCTCGCCGGCGTTTGGCTTGGAGTGGATGCGCCGCTTGCCGCGCGGCTCGAACTTGAAATGCTTGACCGCGTTGGTGACGTAGACTTTCAGCCGATCGACGCCGGCATCGTCCAGGATCGCGTCGAACACCTTGCCCGCCGGACCGACGAAGGGCTTGCCCGCCAGGTCCTCCTGGTCGCCCGGCTGTTCGCCGACGAAGATCACCTTAGCTTTATCAGGGCCCTCACCGAACACGGTCTGCGTGGCGTCGTGCCATAGCGGACAGCGGCGGCAGATCTTGGCCGTTTCGCGCAGTTCAGGAATCGTCCTGGCGTCGATTTCTGTCGTTTCCGGAGACTTGCTTGCAGGCAAGCGTCTTGCCTGCACTTTGGCATGGTGCGGCGTCGGGGTTGTCTGCATCCTGGCGATCATGACTAAGGCGGCCTTGCTCGCTCCTGCAATCAGACACGCAATGAGCAAAGCCCGCCGAAGGTTCCGTTGAAATTATTCCGCATGGGCCTTCACCGGCGGATGGCCGACGATGTGATGCCCTACACCTCGTGCAGATAGAGGTGATAATCCAGTTCGCTGACCGTGCGCGCCACGCGCAGATATTCCGACTGCTTGATCGCCACGAACGTCCGGTGCAGGTCTTCGCCCAATGCGCCCTTGAGGAAGGTCGACGCCCTTGCCGCCTCGATCGCGGCACGCCAGTCGACCGGCATCGTCGTGCGCGTGACGGCCGATTCGTAGCCATTGCCGGTGGTTTCGGGACCGGGATCGAGGCCTTCGTCGAGGCCTTTGACGACACCGGCCAGCACCGTTGCTGCCACTAGGTAAGGATTCGCGTCGACGCCCGATGGCCGGTGCTCGATGCGGCGGTTCTTGGCATCGCCGGCCGGCACACGCAGTGCCACCGAACGGTTGTTGACGCCCCAGGTCGGCGCCACCGGCGCATAGGATTGCGAGACGAAGCGCCGCCATGAATTGGCATGCGGCGCGAAGACCAGCATCGATTCCGCCATCGTCTGGATCAGTCCGCCGAGGCCGCGCAGCAGCGGCAGCGACCAGCTTTCGCCGCCGGTTTCGGCAAAGACATTCTTGCCGGCATCATCCAGCAGCGAGACATGAAAATGCATGCCCGAGCCGGCATATTTCTCGATCGGCTTGGCCATGAAGCAAGCGGTGACACCATGACGGCGCGCCTGCGCCCGCACCAGTCGCTTGAGCATCACGAGATCGTCGGCCGCCCGCATCACATCCTTGCGGTAGTTGAGCGTCAGCTCGTACTGGCCGGGCGCATATTCCGAGATGACCGTCTCGGCCGGGATGCCTTGCACCTTGGCTGCGGCGTAGATGTCGGAAAACAGCGGCTCCATGCCGTGTAGATGGTCGACGGAATAGACCTCCGTCTTGGCCGAGCGGCGTCCGTCAAGCACCGCGTGCGCCGGCTGCACCTTGCCTTCGGCATCGCGCTCGTTGGCGAGCAGGAAGAATTCGAGCTCGAAGGCGCCGGCCGGATGCAGGCCCTTGGCCGCGAGGATGTCTACCTGGCGGGCGAGTGCCAGCCGCGGGTCGGACGACATCGGCTGGCCATCGAGATGGTACATCGCCATCAGCACCTGGCCGCGCGGCGGCTGGGTGGCGAACAGCGGCACCAGTGTGCCGGGGATCGGCCACGCCCGCAGGTCGCCGTCGCCCGTCGTCCAGATCAGCCCGGTCTCGTGAACATCCTCGCCGGTGATGTCGAGGCCGAGGATCGAGATCGGCATGTGCCGGCCCCCCTCGTAGATGCTCATCAACTCATGCCGGCGCACGATCTTGCCGCGCCCGACGCCATTGGCGTCGGTCAGCACGATGTCGAACGCTTCGATCTCGGGATGAGCGTCGAGAAAGGCCTGCGCCTCGGCGGGCGTCGAGCCCGAAGGGGATGCCGTGACCAGGTTCAAACTTTGCTTGGGCGCTTGTTTCATGCCGCAAGCTTGTCTCACGCCGTAAGCTTTGCCGCAACCGCGCCGAAGGCAGTGATCAGCCGGTTCACCTGGGCGGCGCTGGTCGTAGGAGAGATCAGCATCATGTTGTGGAAGGGTGCGATCAGCACGCCGCGATTGACCAGCGCGACATGGATTGCCGCCTCGAGCTCCGGCACGTGCGCAGCTTCCGCTTCGCCGCCGTTCCTCAGCGGGCCCGGCGCGCAGATGAACTCGACACGGGCACCGACGCGAGCAACATGCCAGGGCAGACGATAGCGATCGATGACGGCGGTCAGCCCGGCGTCGAGCCGCTGCGCCAGATGGTCCATATGGCTGTAGTTCTCGTCGGTCATGACGTATTCGAGCGTGGCGCGCATCGCTGCGAATTGCAGCGGATTGGCCGACAGCGTTGTCCCCATGCCGGAGTAGCCGGGCTCTTTCCGACTGATATAAGCGGCATAGCGGGCCGCAACGTCTTCGCTCATGCCCCAGACGCTCGCCGGTACGCCGCCGGCAATCGGCTTGCCCAGCACGAACAGGTCCGGCTCCAGCCCGTATTTGCTTGTATAGCCGCCGGGACCGGTCGAAATTGTATGCGTCTCGTCGATTAGAAGCAGCGTGCCGGTCGCACGGGTGAGACGCCGCAAGCCATCATGAAAGCCGGCTTCGGGCAGCACCATGCAGGAATTGGTCAGCACCGGCTCGGCGATGACGCAGGCGACATCGTTGCCCCGGAGTGCCGCCTCGAGCGCCGGCAAATCGTTGAACTCGACGACATCTGTCGCCCGGGTCAGGTCGCGGAATTCGCCGGCCAGTCCCGGTCGATTCACCGCTTTCCCGGCGACCAGCCGCACCATCGTCTCGTCGACCGAGCCATGATAGCAGCCGTTGAAGACCAGTATCTTCTCCCGGCCGGTAACGGCGCGGGCAACCCGCAGCGCGAAGCGGTTGGCATCGGTCGCCGTCGTCGCGATCTGCCACGACAGCAAACCGAAGCGCTGCTGCAGCAACGGTCCGATGGCCAGCGCGTCTTCGGAAGGTAGCATATAGGTCAGTCCTCGTCCGGCCTGCCGGCGGATGGCGCGGGCGACCGGCGGCGGCGAATGGCCGAACATCGAGCCGGTGTCACCAAGGCAGAAATCGTCCAGCCGATTGCCGTCGATGTCGGTGATCGCAGCGCCCTTGGCACTGTCGACCAGGATCGGGAATGGCGTCGGCCAGTCGTTCATCCAATGCATCGGCACGCCGCCGAAGAAGCCGGGCAGGCCATTGCCGATTTTCGCCATCGATTTTGGCCGCGCCCGGCGGAAGACTTCTGCCTCGGTCGCGCGCAACTCGACGATCCGGGCCGGGCCGATGCCGCCGATGCAAGTCTTTGAATGGTTCATGACGTTCATGCCGGCCCTCTCAGTCGCACTTTAGACAATCGGCATCCGCCACCGCAATTGGCCGGGCGGCTGCCCTGTGTTGGGTCAGCGGTCATTTGAATGAAAACAGGCGCTTGACCGCGAGCCGCCTTCGGGCGCCAATGGTACTTCGGCTGGAGGGCATAAGATGGTGCGGGCGATCGTCTGCGCAGCAACGCTGCTGTCGTCGGTTGGTGCGGCTCTGGCGTCCGGCGGCATCTGGTGTTCCGCCGAGGATGCAGCCGTCAAATTTCAGGTCGGTGCCGGGATCACCAGAGGCATGGGCGGGCCGACCTTCAATTTTAGCGGCGAGCTCGAGATTCTGGGCAGGCCGGCTGGCGACAGTCTGCGCGAGACATTGTTCGAGGATCAGAACCTCACGCAATATTGGCTCGACAACAAGGAATTGCGGCTGCTCGTCTACCACGAACGGCAGGTCGAAAACGCCTACGGCTATGTCGAACTGGCGATCCTGACCAAGGCCAGCGAGGAAGGCGTCTATGACGGTCGCTATTTGCTCTCAATCTATGATGTAACGGCCGATGCCGAAAAGGACGGCAAGCAGGCTGAATTGACCGGCAAAGTATCTTGCGGAGCCGAGTAAGTAACAGGCTACGCCGAAATATCGATGACGCCGCAGTCGCCCGCAGCGCTGCCAAAGGCGACGCGGCGCTCTTCCTTGTCCCACATCATCGAAGTGACGGCGCCCTTGCCCGGCCGGCGCAACAGCACTTCCTTGGCGTCGGCGAAGCGCACCGCCATCACCATCCCGTCATCATAGCCGATAGCAACGACGTCCTGGCTCGGGTGGCAGGCGACCGTGGTCACCATGGAGCTGCCGCGCGCGCCGAGTTCCAGCGGCGCCTTGCCCATCGGCCCGTCTTTGCCGGAAAACGGCCAGACGATCGCCGCCGGCGCGCCGGAACTCGCCAGCCATTTGCCCTTGGCGCTCCACGACAGGCTTTTCACCTTGCCGGGGTAGCCGGACATGCGCATGTGCTTGCCGTCGGCGAGCTTCCAGCCATGCAGCGCGTTTTCCTGCATTGTGGTGACGACGAAGCCTCCGTCCGGCGAGAAAGCGATGCCGGTGTGGGCGCCGGCCCATTCGAGCTCGACCGGCTTGCCGTCGGCAGCCGGGAAGTGCAGCGTCGCGCCATTGTAGCGGGCAACGCCGAAGCGCATGCCCTTGGGCGAGAAGGCAAGCCCCTCGACCGAGCGCGGATGCGAGAATTCCCTGGTCTTGCCGTCGGCAAAGCGCACATAGGCAATCTTGCCCGAAGCATAGGCAACAGCGCCTTGCGGCCCGGCGGCGACGCTGGTTATCCATTTTTTGCCTGCGGTCGCCAATTCCGTTGTATTGCCGCCTGGGGTCACGGCAAAGATCCTGCCGTCCTCACCACCGGTGATCAGTCGGTCGTTTGCCGCATCATGGAAGGCGGCGAGCATTCCGTCATTGGCCTGCACCGCCTTGTGGCCGTGGTCGAGCCGATGGATTGTGCCGTCGGCCAGCGCAAAATGCGGCACGTCGCCGAGAAACACGGCGGCGAGGCAGTGGCCTTCGAGATCGAGCGGGGCGACTGTCGGCATGAGAGATCATTCCGTTCGAGATTTCTGCTTGTCATCTAACCCTGCCGAGCTGTCGGCGAGGCTCCGCCTTCTCCCCTTGTGAGGGCTTTGCACGGGAAGCGAAATCCTGGTTGGTGAGTTAATGGGGCTTTTTTGAAGGCCGGGAAAGCAGTTTTCGACGGCTTGGTATGGCATCGACCGGCA